>JBGSTM010000031.1:0-55737 GCA_041736495.1 Akkermansiaceae bacterium | reverse complement strand
GCGCAGCGCCCAGCAGGAGCAAATGCTCGGCGCGATGGCAGCGGCGATCCGCTACGTCAGCCATGCGGCGGCGATGCGTTCGGTGCTGGCCCGCGGCGGAGTGCATATCTTCGCGGCGGTGGCTCCGGTGGTCCTGTTGCCAATCATCGTGCGGTCGCGGAACTGGGAGGCTTCGGATTTCGGAATTCTCATGGGCTGTTATGGGGTGGGGGCCATCCTCAATGCGATTTTCATCCTGCCGCGGCTGCGGGCGCGCTTCGGTTTTGACCAGATCCTGGTCGGCGCGAGCCTGGTCTCGGCGGCGGCGACGGCGGTGGTCGGCATCGTCCCTGGAAAATTCTGGATGGGCGCGGTCCTGATGGTGACCGGCGGGGCGTGGATGACCGGGATGAACACCTTCAGCGTCGCCTCACAGAATGCGTTTCCCAACTGGGTGCGCGCCCGCAGCTCGGCGATTTACATGGTGGTCATGCAGGGTTCCGCCGCGATCGGGGCGATCGTCTGGGGGCAGTTGACCGGCCATTTTCATGCGCCCGCCGCTCTCGGCGTGGCGGCTGGGGTGCTGGTGGTGAGCGGGATTCTCAGCCGACTGCTGCCGATCAGCCACGTGGAGAAACTCGATCTAACGCCATCGAACCACTGGCACGGCCACGCGTTGGCGAATGAGCCGGCCCCCGAAGACGGTCCCATCCTGATCACCATCGAGTATCACATCGACCCCGCCGAATCCGTCGCCTTCCGCGCGGCGATGTACCACCTGCGGCAGACGCGGCTGCGGGACGGGGCGTTCCGCTGTTCGGTGTTCGTCGATCTGGAAGACGCCACCCTCTATCGGGAAACCTTCCTGGTCGGATCCTGGGCCGAGCACCTGCGCCAGCACGAGCGCGCCACCGTCGAGGACCAGCGCATCGAACAGGCGGTCGTCGCCTTTCATCGCGGCCCTGAGCCACCGGTCATCCGCCACCTGCTGATGACGAACCTGCGGGAGAAACGGGTGTAATCCCGCCTCGACCTTTTCCCGAAGCATGGTATCCGTGAACCATCAATCATGGATCAGGACCCCGCCCCAGATACGGAAAAAAAGCCGCCCGCTCTTCCCAAGCCCTCGATTCCACCGCCCGACCTGTCGAGACGGCCGCCACCGCCGCCGTCGCCGCTGGAAAGCCTGCCGAAATCCACTCCCTCGGCATCGGCTGCGGAGCCTATGGTGAAAGTGAAAATCCGGCCCGCCGGAGACGCGGAAGGTGAGGAAGTTCCCGCCGACGGACTCGCCCCTTTCAATCCGCGGGTGGTGGCGGTGGTCATCGATTTGCTGGTGGGCCTCGGCGTGACCCTCGCCTGCATCTGGATCCTGCCCGCCCTGCTCGAATGGATCGGCCAACTGGCTGGCATGGCCTATTTCATCACCCGCGACTCTCTGCCGTTTCTCGGCGGGCAGAGTGTCGGGAAAAAAGCGATGAAGCTCAAAGTCACGACGCTTGAGGGCACGTCCCTGGTGGGAAATTGGAGCGCCAGCCTCATTCGAAACGGCATTCTGTTGATACCATTCGTCGCACTGGTGGAGCTATACATCCTGCTCACCCGCGAAAATCGATCGGACCGCGGACGCCGCCTCGGCGATGAGTGGGCCAAGACCAAGGTGATTGTGGACGTGAAACCCGTCGAGCCGGAGGAAGCGGAGTAGCCGGCCGTTAGGTGGCGTGAGTCTCCAACCCCTCCATCCGCCGTGACACTTCGTATCACCCAATTTCTCGCAAACCCGGAACAGGCATATCCAGATTTCTCACCACACCAACTGATCAATCGTTCCGAATCGAAATTCTCCCGGAATCCTCCCGGTTCTGAAGCGCGGAAAGCATTGACATCCAGTTGGTTTCCGCTTGAGTCGTCACCGTTAGCCTGTGGCCGCGGAACGTATGTGTCCGATATGCCCGCGGCCGAAAAGGACTGTTCGGCAAATAATTTCATGAAGATCCTTACCACGCTTCTATCACTATTGGCGCTTCTTGCATCATCAAGAGCTGATGATCTTAAGGTTCTAATCACCAAAGATTGGCATTTTGAGGAATGTCTGAAGGTAGAAGGTCGTCAAGGCAAGGCGTTCGATAATCAGGACGAAATGAAAACTTTATTGGAACAAACAGGAATTTCGAATTTTAAGGAACTCAAGTTTCTCAGTGGCAAATCGATTTCCACTGCCAACACCTCCTCATTTTCAATAAGCTACAAACCCCTAAAAGGTTTTGAATCGGCACACGAACTGAGATTGTTTGCTTCAATTTCCCAATGGAAGGATGACTACGATTCATATCCGAAGCCTCTCCCGGAGGAAAATGACTTTGCTATTCGTTTCAACATGAAGAGAATTGTTCAAGGTAAGACACAGTACATTCGTATTTCATGCCGCAAAGACGCGTCTCGGCTCCTTTTCCAATTTATCACTCCCAAATGAACAAAGCCGAACAAGTCGTCGCGCATCAACGGGCCATAAGCTCCTCAATCACTTTTCAATCTCCTTCTCAGTCGCGCCCGTGGGCGGACATTTAACGTTCGCCAATAAATGAATGCCCTGACAAAGAGTTTATTGGATCGATTGTGGCAAAATGAGACGTCTTTCAAGATGGTCGAGAAGCGGCTTAAGAAGGAGTGTGAGTCGTTGACCGCACCCGAAGCTGGCGTAATTGGTCGTGATTTGCTGCTTCGTAAGAATGCCCTGTATACCAAAGAGTTTAAGATTGCCGCGTATCTAGCGTCTGATGGGACTGCCGGTAACGACGGATTTATGGACTTTACCGACTGCGTTGCACTTCTGCCAGAAGATCGATACCAAAAGATACTGGGTGATCACGACCTTCTAGTCGATGATGCGGTCTCTACGGATTTCGAGGAGTTTTATTTCGTTTCTGAGATCTGCAAGGTCTTCGATAGAGCATTGTTCGAGGGAGCTGACGACGAGGGCTTTCTTTACTATTTAGTCTTAGGAGACAACAAACTGGATTGGAGCGTAATTGAGTCGGCAACCGAGGATGAGGCTAAGGTTATGCTACCTCGTCTTTACGAGAAGTTCGGTTACCTATTTCAACCCTCAGAGTATGACTATGAGAGTATTGGTGATAATCCGAGCACCTTAGAGAGTTTCTTCGGCCCAGACGGCATCCCTGGCCTGAAAAAATAAAAGCGAAGACGGTTCATCCAAGGGCGGGTAACGCTCCAGTTTGAATTCGGGCTTCCCTCCCCGCCGTGGATGGCCTATACGTTCGATAAATAATGAAGATCTTTCTTAGTCTCCTGTTTCTCCTGGTCGGCAATCCTCTTGATGCGGACGAAACCGTGATTGTTTACAGCTCGGCGACGGTAACGATTCCTGATAGATACGTCGTGATCAAGAAAGAGACTGGAGATTGTCCAGGGATTGCCGTAACAGTAAGACCAGAAGGTTCTGATCAAGAATTTGGAATAGGAATCGGTAGTCTAGATGCAGCACTCAGCCTCCATCCGACTCAAGAAGACCTCAAACGCATGGAATTCTTTGAACGCGATCCGAAATCATGGTTCGGCTATCACTGTGTTGTATTCTGGCGAGTTGATAGTAGACTTGTCCAAGTGCGCTATCCCATCGAGAATGTAATTATAGGAGCAAAAATTGCAAAAGATGCAGATTTCCGAAAGGTGATCGCCGACATGAAGAAGATTGGTGTGCATTTGACAAAAGGATGGAGACTCGAAGCGTCCGAAGAAGACTTATCGTTCCGGACGTTTGCACCCAAATAAAAAAGAAACTAACGAGACGTGGGTGGACAACCCGAGTCCACGAAGCCTGCACGGGATTGTCCCGCATTTGTCACCGCCAAACCTCCGGATTGTGTGGATTGGGAGCGTATCAAGCAGACCGGAGAACTGCCCGGAATCCGCGGGAATTGCACGCTGTCAGCACTCCCTCCACGGTCGATCCTCAGCACAAAAACGGACTCCGCTCATGCAAGCGGAGTCCATCGGTGAGAAGGTGTCGATCATTAGTCTGCCTTTCCAACCGCAGGGCGCATGCGACGATCGGCGAGGCCCTTGCTATCGACACCTCGATTCGGACCATCGTCCTGGATCTCGAACTTTTTCGCTTCGATCAGACCGGCGGCGGATCCGGTGGTGTCCACCAGCCAGATCCGGGCACGAGCCTTTGTGTCCGGCCCCCGACCAGGCGCTGCTAGAAACACGCCGCGCAGCGAGTCGCTGTCCCTTCGGCCTTCGAAATCCATTCCATACTTTTTGGCAAAGCTGCCCGCTTCCGCCGCTTTTACCGCCACAATGATACTGCCCCCGAGTTGATCGTCCCGGCGGTCCACGGTAACGGCATGAAAGAAGGCGAGTTCGGGAATGGGGCTTTTCCATTGCACGGGTTTGACGAAAGAAACGTCGAGCACGACTTCCTTTCCTTCATGTTCCGCCGAGTTGGCGATGATATACTCCGCGGTGTGTTTGGAATCGCCCGCCAACGTGAGTGGTGCCAGAACCGCGAGGAAGACCATGGTGAGAAATTGTGTTGTTTTCATACAGTTGGTCAAAAACCAGCCGAGCTTTAAAGTTGCGTCATAAGAAGAAAAAATTCCCGGGCCTGGGATCATGGTAAAATTCCCCGCATCAATTCAATGATGCCTTGCCCACGAATTTTCTCCCTCAAGCCTCCGCCAGCATCTCCCGGCTGATTCCCCGCAGCTCGAATACCTTCACCAGCGTCTCCTCAATCAGATTGTTCGGGCACGACGCGCCGGCCGTGATGCCCACCGTCACCGGGCGGTCGTCGGAGAACAAGCGCGAGTAGTCCGAAGTCTTCTCCTCGCGGTGGTGCAGGTCGTAGTGGACGATTTCCTCCAGAGACTTGATGCACGACGCGCCGCGGATGAAGAATGTCGGCAGTTCCGGTTCCGCGATCTCCACCAGGTGGGCGGTGTTCGAGCTGTTATAGCCGCCGACGACGAGTAACAGGTCCATCGGTTTGCGCAGCATTTCGAACAGCGCGTCCTGTCGTTCCTGAGTCGCGCCGCAGATGGTGTCGAACATCTGGAAAGCATCCGCGTCGCCGTCGCGGTCGGTGATGGCCTTGCGCAGGCGCTTTTGAATTTCCTCGGTTTCGCTTTTCAACATGGTGGTCTGGTTGGCCACGCCGATTTTGCGAAGGTGCAGGTCCGGATCGAACCCGGTGGAGAACTCGCCCTTGAAACGTTCCATGAACGCGGCCTTGTCGCCGCCGTTGCGGATGTAGTCGCAGATGTAATCCACGTCGGCGAGAGTGAGAACTACCAGATAGTTTCCCTCGTTCAGCTCGCCGAGGGCGCGCGAGGCGGTGGCGCGGGTTTCCTCGTGGTTCGACTTGCCGTGGATGATCGAGGTGATGCCATCCTTCGCATAGCCGCGCACCCGCCGCCAGACCTTCATCACGTCGCCGCAAGTGGTGTCCACCACGTAACAGCCGCGCGCTTCCACGTTGTGCATGAAATCGGTCGGCGCGCCGAAGGCCGGGACGATCACGACGTCGTCCTCCGTGAGGTTGTCGTAGGTCGAGTCCATTTCCTGCCATGGCAGCGAGACGATGCCCATCTCGCGCAGGTGGCGGTTCACGTCCGGGTTGTGGATGATTTCGCCGATGAGGAAAATCCGGTTTTCGGGGAAAACTTTGCGCGAGGCGTAGGCCAGATCGATCGCGCGCTCGACGCCGTAGCAAAAGCCGAATTGTTCGGCGAGCAGCACGGTGGTGTTTCCAACCGTGATTTTCCCACCGCGGTCGCGGAGTTTTTCCACCACGGTCGAGTGGAAATGCACGGCCACCTCGGCGGCGACGCGTTCCATGACATCGGGACGGCGCACGTTCACCCGGGGCTTTTTTACTTTGCTGGCGGCTTCGCTCATCTGCGGGGGATATAATCGCGAATCCCGGGGTGACCAACTCATTTATCCCGGGGAAATTGTTGTAAACCGGGCATTTCACACCGACATCTATGGTAGCAACCCATCCACTGGCGCGACCCCACGATCGCCTGCGGCATTTCCGAGCATCATGAAACTCATTTTCACACGCGTCCTCGTCGCGCTCACCCTCCTCGTCCAGGCGGCGCAGGCCGAGGTGATCCTGCAATATTTCGGCACGACCTGGAACGAAATCGAGCGCCGGATCCCCGAACTCGCGGAGCGGGGCTATGACTCGCTGTGGCTGCCGCCGCCGTTCAAGGCCGGAGGGGGAACGTTTTCGGTCGGCTTTGACACGCTCGACCGCTTCGACCTCGGCGACCGCGATCAAAGTGGCACGGTGCGGACGAAATACGGCACCAAGGCGGACCTCGTGAGCCTCATGCGCGTGGCCCATCGCTTCGGGATCCGCGTGTATTTCGACAATGTCATGGCCCACAATGCCGGCCCGCTGGATTCCGCGACGCAGCCCGGGCAGTTGTTCCCCGAAGTCCCGGGCTTCGTGCCGGAAGATTTCCACATCGTCCGCGACGGCACCACGTGGCGCAAACCGGCGGATTATCCGGACTATCAGGACGAGTGGGAGGTGCTCAACCGCAATCCGTTCGCGTGGGATATCGCGCAGGAAGTCCCCAACAACGTCAGCTTCAACCCGACTGGAACGGCGGAAGGCCAGACGTTTCCGAAATGGACCGGTCTCCGCCATCCGGGCCGCACCGAGTGGTATCTGGACACCGACCTGAACATCGGCACCAACGCGGCAGGGGAGGCACTGCATCCGTTC
Source organism: Akkermansiaceae bacterium (assembly GCA_041736495.1). Lineage (GTDB taxonomy): Bacteria > Verrucomicrobiota > Verrucomicrobiia > Verrucomicrobiales > Akkermansiaceae > Luteolibacter. The sequence continues at coordinate 48,995 of JBGSTM010000031.1, read as the reverse complement.
GCTAACAAGGAGCCGTTCCAGGACACCGGTTACCTCGATGGAGCCGTCACCGTCGGCGCGGGCAACGGGAAATTCGATTTCAAGGACACCAACGTGAACGGCCAGCACGACGTCGGCGAGATTTCCGAATCCTTCACCGACACCGGCGTGGATCCCACCGTGACCAGCCGTCAGACCGCAGCCTGGGGATACGGCGACGGGAAATACAACATGGGCAACCCGATCGCCGAGGATGTGAATCAAATGCTATTCCGCGCGGTGCGCTGGTTCATCCAGGAAACCAAACCCGACGGCTTCCGCCTCGACGCCGTGAAACACGTGCCATCCTATTTCTTCGGCAAGCAGTCCGGTGCGGACAAGGATTCCGTGAACTGGGGTTACAACGGCCAGATCCAAGAGCAGTTCAACATCACCCGCGGCTTCAACGACTGGGACACCCATCGCGACACGGTTTTCAATTCGGAATACGAATCCCGCAACGACGCGATGCTGTTCGGCGAGCATCTCGGTTTCCCCCCTGCGGAAAGCGGTTACCTGGACGCCGGCATGCGCATCGCCAACGACAGCATCCTCAATGCCGTGAAAGGCGGCATCGGCTCCAGCCTCTCCGGCTATGACCAGACCAACTACGGCGGCTTCGGCAACACCTCGCAGAACGTCGCTTATGTGATGAGCCACGATAACAACTATCTCTTCGGCGGCGACCGGCCGCTGGCCCACGCTTACATTCTGACCCGCGAAGGACTGCCGATCATCTATACCGACGGCTACAACCAGGCTGGAGATTTTCCAAAAGTTTCCGGCGTGCCATTCCTCGGCCAGTTCGGCGACACCAGCGTCGTTTCCGCCGTGGCCGTGCACCGCGACTTCGCGCGGGGCTATCAGGTTCCGCGCTGGAGTGACCAGGACTTCGCCGCCTACGAACGTGTGGATAATCGCGAAAACAAGGATGGAGGACCGTGGAACGGCGCGACGATGCTCTACATGATGGCGCGGAACTATCAGACAAACGGTCAGGGCCGGCTGGTGTCCACGGGATTTCCCGTCGGAGCCACTCTCGTCAACCAGTCGCCGTTCGGCGGCAGGTTCCCAGTGTTCGTCAATGGTGCCGGAAAGGTCGTGGATGGAGGAGGAAACCCACCACTCGTTCCTCCCAACGGCTGGTTTGCCTTCACCTGGCACAACCCGGTCATGCCGCTCCTCTGGCAGGCACCTCAACACCAGGAGGAAGTCGCGCCGATCCGGATCTATCAAAATGGCGCGCCCGCCGGCACGATGGATCACTGGCGGGTTGATGGCGTGGACGGCGATGCCGCTTTCAATCCCTATGGCGTCCCCGCCGGCGACACCGCCTCGCGCTCCTACAAGGTGAAAATCCCGCGCGTCACCGACGGGAGCAACCTCCGCTTCGTCGCCCGCGCCGATGGCTCCGCCGACAACATCCGCCTCAAACTCAACGGCGGCGTGAACATCAATTCCAACCTGGGCCTCGGTCCGCAAACAGGCGACCTGCGGGACTTCCCGCCCGGCCTCGACTCGGACCAGGTGGACGCCGCCAATCCCACCGACCAGGTGCTCCAGGCATCCACCGACACCTATCTGGGCTACGAACAGATGCAGTTCGTGCGCCGCACCGCCGAGAAATTTGCGGCGGTGACCAAGACCCGCAACATCATCGGCTCGCCCGGTGCCGAAACCTATCAGACGGTGATCGGCACCGCCGGCGTGACGGTGAATGAAAGCAACGACATCAACAACAACGGCTCCAGCGTGGTGGGCTGGGTCGAGCACGATCCCGCCGCGACCAATAGCAATCCGACCACGCCGGTTTCCCAGATGAATCCCGCGCCCGAGGCCGCCGCCGCGCAGCCGGTCGACCTGTGGGTGAAGATCGGCTATCAGTTCCAGCCGGAGAAGGCGTGGATTTATTACACCACCGACGGAACCAGTTATCCCGAAGGCAGCCACGGGGTGGGGAAGGGGACCACGCAGGTGGTCGAGGCGAATTATTCCTTCAACGGAACCCACGATGGCACCGCCGTCCCGGACTGGTGGAAGGCGACGCTTCCCGCCATGCCGGACGGCACGGTGCTCCGATACAAGATCGGCGTGCGGCGCGGGAACGCCGCGTCATCGGTGTTTCCATTCGGCTCGGACGACATCAGACTCGCCGAGCGCATGGAGACGCTGTTTGAAATCGACGGATTCAACGCGACCACCGCATCCTATCAGGTTCACAACGACTATGCCGAAGTCGCCACCGGCCTGAAGGAGGGATTCCACGTCCTGCGCAGCCGCGCGTTTGTCGGGCGCAACGATGGCTCGTCCATCTTCCGCACCAACACCCAGGTCTTCTACTATGATACTCAAGCTCCGGGCGGCGTGGTGGCATTCCCTAACGAAAACGACCAGCTCGGTGGCTCCAGCTATGGCGCCGTCGTTCTCAGCGACGCCTCGGTGAACGAGGTTTGGTTCTATATCGACGACTTGGATCCCGAGAATGACAGCCTCGGTGCCGGAAATGGTATCGGTAACTGGAAACAGGCATCCGCCGTCGCAGTTCCGACCAATCTTGGAAACACCGGTTTTACCAAGGAGTGGCGGTTCACCTATGAGAACATCCCCGCCAGTGGCCTCGCCAACATCGTAATCCGCCTGAAGGAGCCGTCGTCCTCTGCCGACATGAACCTCAGCGACGCGGCTGGCCATTACACCACGCTGACCCGTCACGTCAGCACTGGCAGCTCGATCAATTTCAACATCGGCTATCCTTCGTTCGCCGGTGAAGTTGTGGACAAGAACTATGTCATGAAGGTCTATTTCAAGAAGGAGTTGATTCCCAGTGGCATGACCGATCCTGAGTTCCTCGACGAATTCTCCATCTTCATCAGCAGCACGGTGAGCGGCCAACCGGACAATCCGGTGTTCCAACCGCGTTCGGGCTACACCGTGGTGCGAGACGTGAACGCCACCGAGCATTCCGTGGAATTCACCTTCCCGAATCTCTACAACGGCAACTCGAACTTCCTCCACACGGTCCGGGCCGAACACCGCCGCGGCTCCTTGTTCCATGGCGACAGCGAACTGGTGAAAATGCGCGTGGACGACGATGTGGACGCCGACAAGGACGGTCTCCCCAACTGGTGGGAGCTTCTCTACGGTCTCCAGGCCAACAACCCGGCGGGTCGCCACGGCGCGCTCGGCGACTTTGACTTCGACGGTGTCAACAACATGGACGAATACCTCTTCGGCATGATCCCGTCGCAGGAGGACCAGAATGACATGCCGCGGGTGGGGCTCGCACCGCATGTCTCGATCGCCAACGCCTGGACCATGAGCTTCCCGGCCATTCCCAACCGGATCTATCAGTGGCAGGGCTCGCAGACGCTGGCACCCGGCGGCTGGCAGAACCTCGGTGCGGCCGTCAGCACGGCCGGTGCGGCGACCGGTTCCACGCTCATCCGCCACGATGCGGAAATGCTGCCTAACCGCTTCTATCGAATCACCGTCCGGCCATCGCCCTGAGGCCTAGCATCTCCATGAAATCCCTCCGCTCAAGGAACGTGGTCCGTTCTTCGTTCTCCGCCTTGCTGTTCGCGTTTCCCGGACTCATGGACGGGGCGATCCTGAAAATCAGCCCGAATTTCGCCACCCGGCAGGTGGCCACCGAAGTGGAGGGGAACTACTCGACGACCCACCTCTACGTGAACGAAGTCGCCGGTGAGTCCATCCCCGTTACGATCTTCTTCGATCCGCAGATGCTCGGCGTGGAAACCTGCGAGGTCTTCACCAACCTCAACCGCCGCGAGCGCGCTCAGCTCGATGCCAACGGAGACGGAATTGAAGACGCCATCAAGCCGGTGGACGGAAATCTAATCACCGCCGGAAACGACAACCACTATTTCAAAGCCCACACCATGTCGCTCGTCAGCGGTGGCTATCAGCTCACGCTGCCTGCCACCAGGACCGGCGCCTATCGGCTCACGGCACGCTGGCGCTTGACCGGCGATGCGCCCGGCACCTGGCGTTATTACCTCGAGCCGTTCGGCGACTTGTGCTTCCGCGCCCACGCCCTGGTCGTCTCGCCCAAGGAGGCGCGGGACATCCAGCTTTACGAGGTGAACCCGCTCACCGTCATTTCCACCGGCACACTGCCCTCCCAGCGCGGCACCTTCGCCGATCTCGCGGGAGGTGTGTCCGGTGGGCCGCGGTTCAACCTGCAATACGTGAAAAGCCTCGGCTGCAACACGCTCTGGTTCCAGCCGATCCACCCGAATGGCATCGACGGCCGCCAGATCGATCCCGGCACCGGGCAGCCGTTCGAAGTCGGCAGCCCGTACGCAGTGAAGAACTTTTTCGAGGTCATGCCGCTCATGGCCAAGTCGTTCACTCCGGGCGGCACGCCGGCATCTAACGATACTCCGGCAGGTCGGGCTCAGGCGCTGGCCGAATTCCAGTCCTTCACCGCCGCTGCGGACGCGGAAGGCGTTGGCGTGATGTTGGACGCTCCCTTCAACCACACCAGCTACGACGCGGAACTGGCAGCCCTCGGCCAGACTCTGTTCGGCGGCGGCAGTCCGAATCAGGAAATCCGCAACACTGAGGCGCGTTTTTTCGCCCGCTCCGGAGCCTACGACCTGCGGGCGTCGGGTGTCGGAAACATCGCCATCGCCCCGGACCGCATCGCCGAGTTCGCCTTCGCGGATACCTACGAGGTTTTCTTCGGCCGCTATGCCGCACTCACCTCCGGCACCACCGCCGGTCACCTCAGCGAGGCGGATTGGTTCGACTACAGCATCGGCAACGAGAACACCTCGGGCGACGGGCATTTTGACTCGATCACCCAGAATGTCTGGCGCTATTTTGCGGAATACACGCTGCACTGGCTTACTCTAACCGGCTATCCGGCGAATGCGGCGGGCGCTTCGCTGGATTCGAATGTCGGCGTCGATTCGCTGCGGGCGGATTTCGGCCAGGGGCTGCCGCCGCAGTGTTGGGAATACATCATCAACAAGACCCGCACCCGGAAGTGGAACTTCGTCTTCATGGCGGAGTCCCTCGACGGCGGCGCGGTCACCAAACGCAGCGGACGCCATTTCGACATCCTCAACGAGAACATCGTCTTCCCGCTGCACGCGGCGCAGAGCACGGCGCACCTCCGCACGATCTATGAAAATCGGCGCGATGCCTACGGCCAGGCCCTGGTCCTGCTCAACACGAGTTCGCACGACGAGGATCACTATCAGGACCCGTGGCAGGCGCTGGTCCGCTACGCCGCGAACAGCAGTATCGACGGGGTCCCGCTGGTTTTTCCCGGGCAGGAACTTGGACTCAGCGGAACCGTCATTCCGCCTAACGACACCAACCTCGGACTCACTCCGTTTGGCTACGACCGGTATGAGATCAACTCCAACAAGCCGATCCCGCATTTCAAAAAATACAACTCGCTGATGCCGCTCTGGCTTCAAACGACTCCGGGTCACGGGAGCTACAACTACGGAGTCTCCCAGCTCGCCAGGGTCTATGAAGGAATCGGTCAGGCGCGTAAATTCTCCCCGGCGCTGCGCAGTTCGAACCGCCATTTCCTCAATCTCAACAACGACACGCCGCACGGCCAGATTTTCTCCGTCGCCAAGTTCGAAACCCGCAACGCCGCGCCGAATGGATCCGATGTGGTCTTGGCGTTTGTGAACCTCGACCGCAATGCGACGCCCGCCACGATCGGCACCAACAAGTTCAACGTGAACATCGACGCCGATGTGGACGGCGTGAACGACTTCGGCATCAAGGCCGGCCGCCAGTACAATGTCAGGAACATCGCCGCCTATCTCGGCACCGATCCTAACCGCCGGAACACCTTCCTCATTCCCGGTGGCATTTCCGGAGACGACCTGCTTTTCCAAGGGCTCTACGTCGCCATGAACCGTGTGCCGCTCACCGACGGAGCCTGGGCCACCGACCCCTATGAAGCGCAGTATCTGAAACTCTACGACGTCACCCCGCCACCCGCGCCCGGGATTCCAACTCCCGATCTCGCAATGTTCGGCACCGTCATCGGCGACCATGTCACTTTCGCTTGGACCGCCGCCAGTGATCCCGAGGGCGGGGTGTCCGGATTCCATCTGCAAATCGGCACCACGGCGGGCGGATTTGATCTCTTTGATTCCAGTGTCAACGTCACCAGCCAATCCGTCACGGTCCCTTATGGCACCACGCTTTACGCCCGCGTCCAGCAGATCAACAACGCCGGTATCGCCGGACCCTACAGCAGCGCATCCGCCGCGGTCCTGACTCTCGACCCCGCCGCCGACACGGATGGCGACGGTCAGTCTAACGATTCGGAGCTGAGTGCCGGGACCGATCCCCGGTCCTCCTCTTCCGTCCTCAGAGCGATGGCCGCAGCGGTTTCGGGAAATGATGTGAACCTCACTGTTGCAACCGTTGGCGGAAAAATCTACCAGCTCGAAACCAGCACCAGCTTGGACTCACCCTCCTGGAGCAACATCGGCACAACGGTCACCGCCACCGGACCTTCCACCGTCTTCACCGCCACCGGCGGCGCAGGCGATCCCAGGCGTTTCTATCGGGTTCGCGTGGTCCCCTAACGAGGGAGGCGCCGGTGTCTTCGCCGGATTTGGAGATAAGCTTGTGGGGACGAACCGCAACAAGGCGGTTGCGGAACCCGTTGATGTAAAATATCGGGATAGAGTCGTTGGCTCCGGCATCCTTGGAATCACGCCGCATATCGACCGTTTGGCGGCGCGCGGGACCATGTTCCTGAGCGCCTACCTCAGCGGATCGGATAGCGCGGCCTTGTGCATGCCGAGCCGTGCGATGCTGATGACCGGGCGCAATTTCCCCCGCATCGCCCGGGAAGGCGGTTGGAACCTTGCGCCCCAGCCCACGCTGCCATCCATCCTGCGTGAGCACGGGTACCGCACCCACATGACGGGCAAGTGGCACAACGGTGGGCCGGCGCTTTCCCGCGCATTCCCCGATGCCGGACCGGTCCTGCTAGGTGGCATGGGCGACCATTTGCGCAAGTCGGTCGTCGAAGTGAAAAACGGAGTCATCTCCAAGCCGGTGCGCATCGCGAAACACTCAACCGAGGCATTCACCGGCGGCGCGCTCGATTTCATCTCCACGCTCGCCGCGGATGACCCGCCCTTTTTTCTCTATCTGGCCTACAGTGCGCCGCACGACCCGCGACAACCGGTTTCGCCATGGCGCGAACGCCAGGAAGCATCTCCACCCCCGCTGCCGCCCAAATTCCTGCCGCAGCACCCGTTCAACAACGGGGCCTTATCCATCCGCGACGAACACCTCGCGCCATGGCCGCGCCCGGAAGAAATGGTCCGCGAGCAGACCTCCCACTATTACGCCATGATCGAACAGCTGGATGACGGCATCGGTCGGGTCATCGCCGCCTTGGCCTAGGCAGGCCGACTCGACCGCACGATCATCGTCTTCGCCGGGAAAACGGTCGGAATGAGGTTGGGTGTTGGCCAATCGATCACTTCAAGTTCCTGAAGTGTGTTAGGCCTGGATGGATTCCCTGCCATCCACGGCCACTTGAAATCCTGCGCTGGCTGGAGGTTCTTCCGGGCGCTTCCTCTCTGCCGGAAGAAATCCCCCCTGCGGGGGATGGTCAGGTCCACGTGGATTTCTAAAGTTGGGGCCTCATCGCACCGGTCGGCCCGTCACCGGCGCATTTGAAAAACCCTAACTCCGAAACCCCGGAAGCTCATGAAATTCAAACCCAATCCGTTCTGTCGCTTCATTCTGGCCTTCCCGGTGATCACATGGTTCGCAATCGCCCAATCCCTTCAGGCCGCCGCCCTCACCTGGGACACCACTTCCGGAGACGGTTCCACGATCACCGCCGGCGGCGGCACATGGGATCTCACATCAAGCAATCTCGGTTGGAACAATGCGGGCGCGAATCCCAACTTGGCGTGGACGCAGACAAGCATCACGTCTCCGCTGCACACGGCCACCTTCGCTGGCACCGACACGGGCACCAAGTCCATCCTCGTCGGCGCGGATATCGCGGCCACCTCGCTGACTTTCAGCAACAGCGGCTACACGCTCTCCTCAGCGGAGTCGAAGACGATCCGGCTCAACGGGGTTCTTTCCGTGGCATCCGGTAAATCCGCCACCATCGGCAGCAATGTCATCGTCACCCGAACCGCGACTGCGGCTCTCGACATCACTGGTGGAGGAACAATTTTTCTCCAAGGTGCCGGAGCGAAAATCAGCGGTAACTCAAATAATCTGGCCATCAACAGTGGCACCACACTTGATGTTGGAAACGGCGGCGTCTTTTCAGGTCCTTCCCAGATCGTCGTAGGATCCAGCGGGAGCGGCGGCAACCTGCTTGTCAATGGGGGTTCCGTTTCCGCCGGATCAACGGGCACCACCGGCTCATCCGCCCAGAACATCGTGCTTCACAACTTGACGACCGCCGGAACATCGCAACTTACCATCAACGATGGATCCGTGATCAATCTCGGCACTGGCAGGGCGTCGGCCGGCGAAAGCGGCCTGCGGATCGGCACCACTTCATCGACCACTGCTGCGGTGACGGCCACGGTCAACTTGAACGGCGGGTCGCTAACGGTCGCCCGCGTTTACGAGGGAAACACCGGCAGTGGCCTCGATTCCACATTCAACTTCAATGGCGGAACACTTAGAGTGACGACGGGCGCCGGCAATGCCGCCAGTTTCATGACCGGCCTCAACAACGCCTTCGTCAAGGAAGGCGGCGCCACCATTGATACCAACGGGGTTGCCACGACCATCGCCCAAGTGCTGAAGCACGGCGGCGCGGACGCCACCGACGGTGGACTCGTCAAGAAGGGTTCCGGAACACTCACTCTCACTGGCGACAACACCTACAACGGCAAGACCGACGTTCAAGCGGGGACGCTCACACTCGGTCGCGCGGGTGGAAGCATTTGGGACACGGCGGCGCTCGAAGTCAGTGGTGGAATCCTCGACGTGGCCAACGCCGAAACTGTTGGAGCCGTAACTCTTTCCTCCGGCACCATCTCCGGGGCCTCCGCGCTCACCGGCACTAACTACACGTTGAAAAGCGGCTCGGTCAGTTCGGAGCTGGCGGGAGCGGGGATCGTCTTGACCAAAGACACCGCAGGTACCGCCACTCTCGGCGGCACCCAGACTTACACCGGCGCGACTAACATCGATGATGGGACTCTCAATGTCACTGGCTCGCTCGCCAGTGCGATCCACGTGGGGGCGACCGGTGCACTTTCCGGCGAAGGCAGCACCGCGGGAAACGTCGTTTTCACTGCGGGTTCCACGTTAGTTTTTGATCCCACCACGACAGGGGCGAACCAGTATTTCCGATCATTCGGAAACATCGACACCACTGCGGGGGCCACCACGAAGATCAAAGTCGGATTGTCATCGGCCATTGCCTCCGGTTCGAGCATCGTCGTAATGGAAGGAGGGTCGCTGACGACCAATGGTGGCGGCGATTTCCAGCTGCTCTCCCGAGGCACCCTCAGCACCACATCCACGCAGGTTCTGTTCGACTACATCGCGGGCAACCTCGTCTGGAAAGGCGGCAACGAAACGAATCCGACGTTCTGGGATGTCAACACAACGGCCGGGAATTTCTCCCTGGAAGGCATCGATGATTTTTTTCTTGAAGGTGACAACGTTACTTTTGACGACACCGCCTCCAGCCACACGGTAGCGATCCAGGGAGCTTCGATCGCGGCGGGAAGCGTCACCTTCGACAACTCGGTCAACGCCTATCATGTCACCGGCGTGATCAGCGGGAACGGCACGCTTGTGAAAAGCGGTGGCAACACGCTGACGATGGTGGGTGCGAACACCTACACCGGCGGGACTACCATCAGTGCGGGCACCCTTCAACTCGGTGATGGAATCCTGCCCGGCAGCATCACCGGCGGAGTGATCAACAACGCCGCTCTCGTTGTCAACGCGGGGGCGAGCAATCTAACGATCTCTGGGGACATCAGCGGCAGCGGATCAGTCGCCCAGAACGGCAGCGGAACGGTGATCCTAACCGGATCAAACAGCTACGGCTCCACCCTCATCAGCGCTGGCACCCTGCAGATCGGGAGCGGTGGCACGGTGGGGACCCTCGGCGGCGGCGCGGTGATCAACCATGCCACGCTCGCCTTCCAACGCAGCGATGCGCTCACGGTCTCCAACGACATCAGCGGCAGCGGATCGCTGGTAAAGTCCGGCATGAGTTCGCTCACCCTCGCCGGCTCCAACAGCTACGACGGGCTCACCACCCTCAGCTCGGGAGGCCTCGTCGCGGCTGCGAACAACGCTCTCGGATCGACCCATGGCTCCACGATTGTCGCTGGCGGAAGCTCCCTTGGCTTCACAGGCGGCTTCAACTACTCGACTGCCGAAAAAATCATCGGCTCGGGCGTCGGGACCACGGTCGCCAGCACCGGAGTGTTCACCGCGGTGCAACGGGGCTTTGTCCAATCCGTGAGCGGCGACAACACCTTCGCCGGCGATATTGAAATCAACGCGGCCGGCATCTCCCGCATCGGAGCCCAGGATGGCGCGTCGCTCACGCTGACAGGCGCGATCACCATGGGCAGCGGAGTCACCGGCGTGACCCTGCTTTTCCGCACCGGCAGCAACGACGATTTCGTGACCCTATCTAACAATGGTAACCACTGGGACCAGGACACAGTCATCTTCTCGGGTGCGGGCAGCGCGGGTGGCGTCCGTCTGGGAGTGGACAACGCGTTGCCGACCGCAGTGAGCGTCGTGGCCGGAGGGAACTCCACGGGATTGGGAACGACTCTGGATCTCAACGGTCACAACCAGACTCTCAACGGCCTCGGTTCCAGCAACGGCAGGCTCCAGATCAGCAACAGCAGCGCAACGCCTTCGACACTCACCCTCACGCCGACGACAAGCAAGTCCACGCAGCCGGGCATGGCAGTCAACCTGACCACCATCGACGACGGCACCGGTGCGGGCAAGGTCGCCTTGGTGAAAGACGGGGCATTCACTCAAACACTGCATGGTTCTAACAGCTACTCCGGAACCACTACGATCAAAGCGGGGACGCTGGCCCTGACCTCCACCGGCACTATCAACAACACCTCGAACCTCATCGTCGGCGACACCGGATCATCCGGCGCTGTCCTCGATGTCACCGCCAAGTCTACTTTCACCATCGGCTCCACACAGACGCTCAGCGGAATTGGAACGGTCAACATCGGCGCGGGAAAGACCGTCAGCATCGAAGGCATCCACGCCGCGGGAAACAGCGTGGGAACCCAGTCGGTCACCGGCAATCTGAGTTACTTATCAGGCTCCATTTTCGAATGGGATCTCGCAAGCGGCACCCTCGGCGCCCGGGGTTCGGACTACGACGGTGTAAATGTCACGGGTAATCTCGGTGGGTCCGGTGCGATATTCAAGGTGGTGCTCGGCACGGGCAGTTTTTCGGACACCTTCTGGAACACCACACGCGAGTGGACAGGTATCTTCACTGCCTCCAACGGCTTCGATATGTCTACGGTCTTCAGCAGCATCCAGTGGTGGGAAGGCGCGTCCAACGTGACCGTGGATGATGCCACTGCACCCGGGCATTTCAGCTTCACCGACAGCGGCACCACGCTGACCTGGACCGCCGTCCCGGAGCCCACCGGCGCACTGGTCGGGCTGCTCGTTACGGCAGGTTTGCTGCGCCGCCGCCGTGGGAGGATCGATTGATCATTCACTTCCGCCGCCCTCAAGACGGCAGGAAAAATCCCCCGTGGGGGGGATAGCCAAACGTGACCGGCCGAAGCATTTTCACAGAAGTACAGTGAAATATCGTCCCGTTGCGAATTTTCCCGAGACGTTTCCAAAAACCCCAAGAACCAACCCCAGATCAAGCTCATGAAACCCAAATCCCACATCTCACGCCATCTTGCCCTCGTCTCAGCTGTTGCCTTCACGGCTTCGGCCCACGCCGCCAACCTCACCTGGGACACGGCAACAAATGACGGCACCACCATCACCGCCGGCGGTGGAAACTGGGACACCTCCACCATCACCTGGAACAACGCCGGGGTCGACGTCGCTTGGTCCCAGACCAGTGCCACCTCCGCCACCAACGCCGCGATCTTTGCTGGTGCTGATGGCGAAGAGGGTGACTATCCCATCAGCTTGACCACCGGCATCGCCGCGCAGACCCTTACGTTCAGCAGCAGCGGCTACGCGCTTTCGGCGTCTGCTGCCCTCGCGCTCAACCTTACCTCCCAAACACTCAGTGTCGCCTCCGGCAAGTCCGCCACGATCGGTAGCAACGTCACCGCATCCTTCAGCACCATAGGCGCGGCCTCCAACATCACCGGCGGCGGCAGCCTAAACATCACAGGAACCGGTGCGATAGTCACCAAGCCCGCGAACCTCCTTAATATCATTGGCGGCACCACGGTGAGTGTCGGAACCTCCGGTCTCCTTACCACCAGTTCCCAAATCCTCATTGGCACGAATGCGGGGAGCGGTACCGTCATCGTCGATGGCGGCACTGTCTCCAGCACCTCGGGCACTGCGGCCCACAACCTGATCCTCGCCAATGGTTCTGGAGCCAACACCACCAGTGGCACGCTCACCATCCAGTCCGGCAGCGTCATACACCCCGCGGTCAGCGGCGGTTTGCGCATCGGCAGCACCTCCGCCCTCACCTCGCCCAACACCGCCACCGGCACGCTCAACCTCAATGGCGGAGAATTCACCGTTGCCCGCATTTTCGAGGGCGGCGCGGACCCCGGCATCCTCTCCACCTTCAATTTCAACGGCGGCAGGCTCATCGTCCGCGCCGGATCCACCAATGCCGCCAACTTCATGACCGGCCTCGACGCCGCCAACGTGCTCTCGGACGGTGCGGTCATCGACACCAACGGCGTGAACACCACCATCGCCCAGGCCTTGCTCGATGGCGGCGGCTCCGGCGGCTTGACCAAGGAAGGCGGCGGCATCCTCACCCTCACCGGCGCGAACAGCTACAACGGCGCCACCATCATCAACGGCGGCAAGCTCAATCTCAACGCGCCCTACAGTTCGATCACCGCCACCACCATCAATGCGGACGCCCGTCTGCGCGTGACCACCGGTGCCGCGGCTTCTTCGATTCCCGCCGTCACCGTCAATGCCGACGGCGGTTTCGAGGTCAACACCGGCAATTTCAATGCCAGCACGCTCGCAGGAATTTCTACCACCACTTTCAACAACAACGACGACTACGTGGTGGATCTCACCGGTGAAAATATCGTACCCGGTGACATCACGGTGCTCACATATGGCTCGAAAACCGGCACTGGCAGTCCGTTGCTCGGCAACTTGCCGCCTGGTGTCACCGGCACCGTAATCGATAATGGGAGCGCCATCGTCATCGATGTGGACACCCCGCAGGCTCCCTCGATCGTCTGGTCCGCCGGCACCGGTAACTGGGACACCCTCACCGCGAACTGGACCGGCTCGACCTACACCGACGGCGCGGTGGTCACCTTCCCGGATCTATCAGGTGTCAACATCGTGACGCTCACCGCCAACCGCTCGCCGTTTTCAGTAGCGATCTCCAACGCCTCCGGAAACACCTACTCGTTTGCGGGTTCGGCGATCAGTGGCGCAGCCACCATCACCAAGACCGGCACGGGGGTCTCCACCTTGGGAGTGGCAAACTCCTACACGGGACTCACCACCATCAGTTCCGGCGGATTGCTGGTTGCAACTGATGGCGCGCTTGGAACCGTTGGCGCAGGAACGGCGGTGGGCAGTGGGGCGATTCTCGGACTCACCGAAAGCATCACCTACTCCTCCCCGGAGCCGGTCAACGGATCCGGTGTGGGGAATACTGCTGCAATTGGCGCGCTCGCGGTGCAGCGTGGGTTCGTCCAAAGTTCATCGGGAAACAATTCCTTCGCCGGTCCCGTCGAAATCAATGCCACCGGCGTCAGTCGCATCGGCGTCCAGGATGGTGCCCAGCTCACCCTCAGCGGAGCCATCACCCAATCTCCATCGGTGACGGACGTCATCGTCTTGATCCGCGGGGGGGTGAATGATGGTGATTCCGTCACCCTCTCCAACAGCGGCAACTCGTGGGATGGTGAAACCCGGATTTTCGCTGGCAACACGGGTTCCGGAGCCGGTCTCAAGCTCGGAGTCGACAACGGCCTGCCCGTTACGACTTCGGTCGTTGCCGGCGGTGTGTCAAGTGGTGCTGGAAACTCGTTCGATCTGAATGGATTCGATCAAACTCTCGACGGGTTGATCAACAGCAACGGCACGCTGCGCATCGTCAACAATGGAACATCATCCTCCACGTTGACCCTTAATCCCATCGCGGATCGGGACAATTCCACCGTGCTGTCCACCATGACCACTATCAATGATGGAACGGAAGAAATCCTTCTAGTAAAGAATGGTTCGTTCAAACAGACCTTGCAAGGGACCCATACGTACTCCGGAACCACCACGATCAATGCAGGGACGCTCGCGCTGACTTCCACGGCCACCATCGACAATAGCGCGTCAATCGCGATTGGTGCCGGAGCCACGTTCGATGTCAGCACCAAGGCATCCTACTCCATACCCGCCTCGCAGCCCGTAACGTTCAAGCTCGACGGCACCGATACCGGCTCCGCCGGCCGAATCAAGGCCGCCGGTTTGGACATCTCCACCGCCGCCGTGACGCTCGATGTCGTGAATTCGCTAGACGATGCGGTTTACGTCCTCGCCGACTACACCGCCAACTCGCTCACGGGAACTCAGTTCGCCTTGGTCAACAGCATCCCCGGCTACACGATCAAGTACGACTACAACAACGACACCCAGATCGCCCTCGTGAAGGACGCGGTTCCCGGCTTCGCCTCCTGGATCACCGGCACCTTCGCTAACGGGCTTGTCCCCGGCGGACAGCAAGGACCGAACGACGACCCCGACAATGACGGCGTGGACAATCTACTCGAGTTCGTCCTCAACGGCGACCCGACGATATCGGACAGCGCAACGCTACCGGATCTCACCGTTGGCGCCACCACGTTCGTGTTCACCTATCAGCGCCGCGACGATTCGCTCAGCCCGGAAACCACCCAGACCTTCGAGTGGAGCACCACCCTCGCCACCTGGCCCGGTAGCGCGGTCGTGCCTCCCACCACCGGCCCGGTCGACGTGGCTACCGTCACCGTCACCCCTGGAACGCCGGACGACAATGTCACGGACACCGTGGAGATCAGCATTCCGAAATCCGAAGCCGGTGCCGGCGGAAAACTCTTCGGCCGCCTGCAAGTCACCAGACCCTGATAGGCCCTCTGAAAATTGCCGTGGCAGAGACCTTTTCTTCCGAAAGGTCCGGCGCTGGAGATGGGAACGAAGGGACTGAAAACCTTTTCATTTGCTCCTCTCGCGCCGGACGCGTCGTAAACGCGTCCCTGCCAATTTTCAGACAGGCTCTGAGGAACTCGTGCGCCCAAGTTTCTCATGAGGGAGTCATGTCGCGCGGTCATTTGATCACGTGAGAACTAACGGAACGTATCTTCCTTTTCAAAATCAAAGATCCCCCGGGAGTCGGGATGTGGCATTGTCCTACCTAATCGGGCAGTAGACGTCTGGGCGGGCTTCGACGAGCTTCAACCATAACGTAACCCACCAGCCACAGCATGCGGAATCTTCGGCAGCAGGCGAAATGAACTCATCAGCAGCCCAGACCTCTGGGGGAAGCACGGCCCTTCAAACCAATATACCATAGATCTAACATTTTGAAAAATCCCTACAACCTGCTAGTCGGTACACTCGTCCTCGTCTCCTTGAATCAAACCACCCTCGCCGGCTCCGCCACATGGAACGGCGGCATGGACGCCATCTGGGCTGCCGACACCAACTGGTCGCCCACCACCATCCCAGGAAGTGGCGACACCTCCACCTTCAACAACGCCGGCGGCGTGGTGGATGTCATCGATCTCGGAGAAAGCGGCGTCACCATCGGCAACATCATTTTTGACGGCGCATCCGTGGCCCCCTACACCATCGGCTCCGGCGCGGCTGCCACCCAGCTGCTGACGCTCAAC
The DNA here is from genome assembly GCA_041736495.1 of Akkermansiaceae bacterium. Lineage (GTDB taxonomy): Bacteria > Verrucomicrobiota > Verrucomicrobiia > Verrucomicrobiales > Akkermansiaceae > Luteolibacter. The sequence goes on along the minus strand of JBGSTM010000031.1, from coordinate 32,913 downwards.
AACGGCGGCGCCATTTCCTCCAGCAATACCATTGCCGCCAACCAGATCTTCAACGCCCGATTGTCTCTGGGCACGGACGCCGACACCGCTTCCTACTCCATCATCAACAACAGCGGCACCAACTCGCTGGCTTTTCCGGGTGGCATCACTGGAACGGCCGGGGAAGTGGCAGGCAACAAAACGCTCAATGTCAGCGCATCGCCACTGGGCAGCGGCGGTGTCATCTTGAGCGGAGCGATTTCAGACGGCGGGGCAAATAGCCTCGCACTGGCATTCAGCGCCGTCAGCGGCACGGTGCAGGTGAATCTCGGTAATTCCGGGAACAGCTACAGCGGCGGCACGTCCATCGCCAGCGGTGTCCGCCTGAATGCATCCACCGGAAACAGCCTTGGCAGCGGTCCGATCGCCGTCGCCTCGGGTGGCCAGTTGTATCTCAACAGCCAGGGCGTTTACACGAACAGCTTCACTATCGGAGGAGTCGGCACGGATTCAGCCGGGGCGATCCGCATGGGAAATGGCACCACCAATACCATCAACGGCGATGTGACCTTGAGTGCCAATTCACGGATTGCCGTCGATTCCAGCAAATTCGGCGTTATCAACGGAACCATCACCGGCGCATTCTCTTTCGATAAAAACAGTGCGGGAACTCTCACGCTCGCCGGTCCCAATGACTACAGCGGCGGAACCACCATCAATGGCGGCACCGTGGCCCTCTCCGGAAGCGGCACGCTCGGCGCGACCACCGGTGCCCTGACATTCAACGGTAACACCACCGCCCTCAATCTGAATGGTACGACGCAAACCGTAGCCAGCTTCTCCGGCGGCATCGTCAGTGCCAACCACTCCGGCAGCATCACGGGCGTGGATGGAACACTCAATGTGACCGGCAACTTTTCATACCAAGGCGGTTCCACCACTTCCGGATCCTACACTACCCATCCGACCCTCACCGTCAATACGGACGTCGCCGTCGGCCAAACCACCTTCGTGGGACGCAGCACCCTCCTCATCAGCGGTGGCACTTTAACCACCGACCGCATCACCTCGAACGCGGCGGGAAGCAAGGATTTCGGACGGGTCGTTATTTCCGGCGCGGATGTCACCGCCACCAACGGGGTGAACGCCTCGTATGGCACCGATGGCAGCAACGGCACTACCACCAGCTTCCAGTTGGAACTCAACGGAGGAACCCTTTCAACTTCGGCCATCCGGGTTTCCAACCGCGATATCAGCCCCGCAGGCCCGAATGAAACCAGTGACTCCAACCTGATTTGGAACGGTGGCACACTGAAGATCATCGGTGGCAACAACGCCAACCTGGTCCAAGTCTTCGGGGATACCGGCAACCCCGTCTCAAACCGACAGGCGACCTACGTGTCCAGCGGCGGCGCGGTCATTGACACCAACGGCTTCGACATCGGGATTCAGGTCAAACTTCTTGAAAATCCATCCAGCACCGGTGGCGGTCTCACCAAGTCCGGCGCGGGAACCCTGACGCTTTCCGGAGCCAACACCTACACCGGCAACACCACCGTCAGCGCCGGCACGCTGGAACTTGCCGCCACCATCGGCAGCCTCAAGTTCGTGCCCACCACCAACGGCGTTTCCAACAAGATCACCGGAACCGGCACGCTCGCTCTCAAGGGCATCTTCAACATCGACCTCTCCGGTGCCGCCGCCACCCCCGGCAATTCCTGGACCCTCGTCGATGTCGCGACACTCAGCGAAACTTTCGATTCCACCTTCTCCGTCACGGATTTCACCGAAAGTGCGGATGTCTGGACCAAGCCTGACGGCGCGAACGTCTGGACCTTCAGGGAATCCACCGGCGTGCTCACCTATTCGGTCGCAGCCGGCTACACCTCATGGATCGACACTCCGGCCTTCGGCCTCACCGCCGGCCAGAAAGGCGAAAGCGCGGATCCTGACAACGATGGCACGGCGAACCTGTTGGAATTCGTTCTCAACGGAAATCCATCCGTCTCCGATCCGTCCATCCTGCCGGAGCTCAATGTCACCACCACCGACTTCGAGTTCACCTATAACCGCCGCGACGATTCACTCACTCCGGAAACCATCCAGACCTTCCAATACGGCACCGATCTGTCCGCTTGGACGTCCGTCGTAGTTCCCGCCGACAGCGATACCGTTGGCGCGGCAACCATCACGGTTACGGACGGAACCCCTGCCGACACCGTCAAAATCAGCATCCCGAAATCATCCGTCTCACCTTCCACCAAACTCTTTGGTCGTCTCCAGATCATCAAATGATAGATCCGCCACTGACTCATGGAAAAATCCCCCCTGCGGGGGATAGCCATTTGCCGCCTTGTCCTTAAGTTAACATCTCCGGAATCAGTGGTAACTATCGGATAGTAAGTTTCAAATCCGTTTAAGCACAACACTCCCCAAACCCGATACCTAAGAAAACCCCGTGAAATCCAAGCCCAACTTTTTTGCCCGTGTTTCGCCGGCCCTCGCCGTGATCACCCTCGCGGCCATGACGCAAGCCGCCCATGCCGCCGCTCTCACCTGGGATGGCTCCGACACCCTAACCGCCGGTGCCCAGGGCGGTGCCGGCACCTGGGATTCCAATACCACCCTCAACTGGTGGGACGGCGTAGCCAACGTGGTGTGGCCGAACACCGGCACTGACAACGAGGCCGTTTTCGGCGGCACTGCCGGGACTGTAACCATCGCCGGCGGCGGAGTGACGGCGAATGACCTCCTCTTCAACACCACCGGCTACGTTCTCTCCGGCGCGGGCACCATCACTCTCAACGGTACCACTCCCACCATCACCACAGGCACGGGCGCTTCCGCCACCATCGGAAACAATACCGCTACGGTGCTGGCAGGCTCCGCCGGGATGACCAAGGCCGGTGCTGGAACGCTCACCCTGAGCGGGTCCACGGTGAATACCTTCACCGGTGGCCTCTCCGTCAAAGGCGGCACGCTCGCATTGAGCCTCGCCAACCTCGTCACGCCGACCAATCTGACTGATAGTGGCAATGCACTGTCGATGTATAACGGAGGCACGCTGAGTGTCACCGGCAAGAACGGCAGTTTCAACTCGGCGCAATCGGTGAATGGAACCGCAGTTTACACTGGAAACTCGGCCATCACCGTCAACAACGCCTCGGGCACATCGACCACCCTGACACTCGGCACCGTGACGCAAGCGGAGATAGGTGGCGTCTTGAGCATGGCTTCCACCAACGGCGGCATTGCACCTCCAAACACTACAACGCAAGTCATCAAAGCCTCCAACACGATCAACTCGTACATTGGATCTTGGGCGGTCGTCGGGGATAGCAAAGGCGGCACCGGACGCTGGGCCTACGTGAATGCCAGCGGGCAGGTTACGGCTTTGGCCGGCACGGCGGCAGGTACGAATATGGCAAGCGTGACGAACTCCACTACCGTTTACACCATCACGGGCACCAACACTTTGGCCGCGGACAAAACAGCTTTTGCCCTTCAGGACAATGATACCGGCAGCAGTTCCGTCACACTTGGCAATTTCAACATCACCACCAACGGCCTGTCCCAAATCCGCACCGGCGGAAGTTACACCCGCTCATACCTTCAGGGTACCGGTTCGGGAAAAATCATCGTCGGCGCCTCGAACGAATTGGTGGCAATGGGCCTGAATAATCTCACCATCGCCGCCCCCATCGCTAACGGTGCAGGAGGTAACTCCAACGTCACCTACGCCGGTGGCGGCACACTCCTGCTTTCCGCAGCGAACACTTATTCCGGCCAAACCACCGTTAATAGCGGCATCGTGCAGGTCGGAACTGGTGGCACGATCAACTTGAGCAACGGCATTAAGATCAATGGCGGCAAATTTCTGCAAACCAACACCGCGACCGCCATCACCCCGGCCGTCACCCTTCAGGGCGGCAGCATCGACGGCACCGGCACTATTACCACCGTCAACGTCTCCGATCTCGCCGCCAATAAGATCACCAACGGTAATGGGACCAGCAGCGCTCTCACCATCGGCAGCCTTACCCTCGGTGGCGATGCCACCATTGACATCCGCACCGCAGGCAGCGCCGGACTCATCGTTAGCGGCACCCTCACCACCACGCCGGCTAACGGGACGGTCGTGGTCAACGTGACTTCTGCGCCCACTTGGGTCACCGGAAATACCTACAATCTCATCAGTTACGGCACACTGAGCGGTTCCCTGGGGGATTTCACCAAGGGCACCATCCCCGGCCTTGGCGCGCGCCAGTCATCCTCGCTTGTCACCAGCGGCAGTAACATCGCGCTTTCCATTACCGGCGATAGCGCTCGATGGACGGGCGTTGCCAGCGGAGCCTGGACTACCAACACCGTAGGAACGCCATTCAACTGGAAAACTCTGACAGGTGGGGCCGATACGGAATTCCTGGCCTCAGACGACGTGGTATTTGATGACACCGGGGTCAACACGACCAACGTCGACATTTCCACTGCAAACGTCAGTCCGAATTCCATCATCTTCAACAACAGCACGAAGAACTACGTGATCTCCAGCACCGGAGGATTCGGCATCTCGGCAGGCACACTCACGAAAAGCGGCACGGGCACGGTTACCCTCTCCACCGCCAACACATACTCGGGAACGACCACCATCAACGGTGGCACCCTTCTGGCCAGTGGTGGCAGCGCGATTTCCAACACGGGCCTCGTCACGCTGGCCAATGCTTCGGGAGTCACCTTCCAGATCACCGGCAGCGAAACCATCGGAGCCCTCAGTGGTGGTGGTGCGACCGGAGGCTCGGTCAGCATCGATGCAGGTCAAACCCTTACTACGTCTAGCGGCAGCCAGACCTATGCCGGTTCAGTCAGCGGCTCAGGTGCCTACACCAATGCCGGAGCCACCCAGACGATCAGCGGGGTGATCTCGAACAGCGGTGGAATCAATGCTTCCTCCGGTATTCTGACTCTATCCAGTTCTGCGAACTCCTATACCGGCGCTGTCGCGGTCAGCGTCGGCGGCGGACTCGTAGTCGCCGCGAATAACGCCCTCGGCGGCACGACTGATGGCACTACGGTCACAGGAGGTGGCATCGGCAATGGTGGGGTTCTTGGCTTCACCGGCGGCATCAATTACAGTGCGACCGAAAAAATCACGGGCTCCGGTCTCGGAAATACCTCTGCCTTCGGGGTCTTCGCGTCGGTGCAGCGCGGTTTCATTCAGTCGGTGAGTGGAAACAACACCTTCGCCGGAAACATTGAGATCAACGCGACCGGACTAAGCCGCATCGGTACCCAGGACGGTGCCCAACTCACGCTCACCGGCTCGATCACCCGCGCCACCGGGGTAACGGGCGTGCAGGTCTTATTCCGCGTCGGTAACACCAGCGGAGACTTCATCACACTGTCTAATTCGGGCAACAGTTGGGATACTGACGCATCAATCTTCACCGGAGCCGCTTCCGGCTCTGCCGGCGTGCGCCTTGGTGTGGACAATGCCCTGCCGGTCACTCAAACGATCACCGGAGCCAGCTCCAACACTGCCGCGACCACGCTCGATCTCAATGGTTACAACCAGACCCTCAACGGTTTGATCAATTCTTTCGCCGGCAATGCCTCGACCTTGAGCATCAGCAACAGCAATACCGGGCAAACCTCCACGCTCACCCTCAATCCCAGTGCCGACAAGACGGCAGGAGCTGGCGTCAATGCCACCACCATCGCGAACGGAGCCGGCATCGTCGCCGTGGTGAAATCCGGCTTGTTCAACCAAACCTTCAACAGTACCCACACCTACACCGGCGGCACCCGCATCGACGCAGGTACGCTGACCCTCGGTCACGCCACCAACACCCTCGCTGACGCCGGAGCGGTCAACGTCAACGGCGGCACCCTAGCAATCACCACCAGTAACGACACGGTCGGAGCAGTCACTCTAACCAGTGGCAGCATCACCGGAACCACCGGCGTGCTCACCGGTTCGAGTTATACAGTCAAGTCCGGCACCATTAGCGCCATTCTCGGCGGCTCTGACATTGCCCTGACCAAGGATACAGCCGGAACCGTGACACTCTCTGGATCGAATACCTACACCGGCACGACCACGATCAGCGAAGGCAAACTCGTGATGGGCGATGCCGCTTCGGATAACTTCGACACCTCGGGGGTCACGGTTGCCTCCGGCGCGACACTCGGCGGTTCCGGCACGATTGCTGGCACCCTCGGCCTGACAGGGGTTCTCGCTCCGGGCGATGATGGCATCGGAACATTGGCTGCGGCCACCACGACTTGGAACGGAGGGGGCAATACGGCGGAAACCATCTGGCAATTCGACCTCAGCGCCACCAATGGCATTTCTGACAAACTCGAAGTCAATGGTGATTTCACCAAGGGAACCCCAGGCACCTACAAATTCGACTTCATGAATTCGGCTCCCAACGCGTTGGGAAATATTTACACGTTGGTAACCTGGACTGGCACGACCAATTTCAGCGTGAGCGACTTCAGTTGGACCAATCTTGGTGGCTCCTTCAATGGACTCGACAGCCAGTTCACCCTGAACGCCAACAGCCTGACATTCACCGCCGTTCCCGAGCCCACCAGCGCCCTCGCCGGCCTGCTGATCAGTGCCGGTCTCCTTCGCCGCCGCAGGAAGTGAAAATACCAGCAAACGCCCCGCTCCCGTAGCGCTCATCTTCCACCTCAATTCAAAATCCAAAATTCATCATTCAACATCTTTCTTCAAACACTTTTGCCTCTGGAGGGAGGCAATCCCGGGCGGGATCTGTTATTGGGTTTTCGGATCCCGCCCAAATTCTTCAAACACCATAACACTATGAAATCTCGGAATCAAAAAAACGGCTTCACCCTGGTGGAGCTGCTGGTCGTCATCACCATCATCATCGTGCTGGCGGGAGTTGGGTTTACCGCCTCCCGGTCACTTAGGCTCTCGGCCAGCAAGGTGGCGGACATGCAGAACCTGCGCAGCCTCTCGACGGCAGCGACGGCGGCAGGTGCCGACAACGCTGGCCGCCTTCCCTCGCTGCACTCCGGCTCATACGCCCCTTACTGGTTGCTTCCCCGCACGACGCTGGAATCGTATGGCATCACTCGCGAGGCCTGCTACGCTCCCACCAGGAATATCACCGGTGGATCTCCCAACTACACCTGGTGGAACATGAGTGATTCCGGCACGCCAACCCACTATGTGTACTTTGGCAATGACGGCAGCACCCTGTCGAACGGCTGGTCTTCCCAAGGCAGCGTGGTCCCGCCGGACAAAAAGGACTACCGGGGTGCGATTCCCTACGAGGATATCATCAAGGATAAAACCAAAGCTTTCGCCCGCACTCTCACTGATGACGCATGGTATTCCGTGTTGTGGGCGGGGCTCTGCCGTGACTATGGCGGCACCCGGGTCGGGGCGATCACCCAGGGCGGAAAGGTGCTTGGCATGAATGTCATCTATCTGGACAGTCACGCGGAGTGGGTGCCTGCGAACAAGATCAAGGTGCGCTACAACTCGAACGGTCTCGGACTTCTATGGTGATTCAGGGGGCCCTAGAGGCCGTCTTGGATCATGCCCTTAAATGAAACCCATACCCTCCAACACGGGAGATCCCAGTTGCAATATTCCTGTGGCGTCAGCCTCAGGAATCAGTGTTTTCGTGCGCCGGTTTCCTTTCGTTCTCTCCCTCACGCTCCTCGTTTCTTCCGCTTCCGCCGAAGTCTATCAGTGGAATGGCGGCGCCAGCGGCGTTTGGAGCAATGCAGCTAACTGGAACCCCACCGGAACCCCGTCGGGTATCACCGCCGGCCCCGCCGCCACCGGGGGTAACTTCAATCACCGCCTCAATGTCAACAATGGCTCGGCGAACGCGCTGGTTTACACCACCACGCTCGGCGTCACGGTCTATGGCGGCACGGGCATCCGCGGGCTGGTCCTCGGCAGCGGTTCGGCCGGCGCGATGCGCATCACCGGCGGAACCTTCGATACGACGAACAGCGACTCGTTCGACGTCGTCGGCAGCGGCTCGGCTGGTAGCCTCACCATCGAGGGCGGCTCCTTCAAAAGCAATCAACTGCAGATGGGCCTCAACAACGGCTCCGGCAGCGGCACGCTCCACATCAATGGCGGCGCTTCCACTATCGGCTCCATCCAATTCAACTATCAGTCCGCCGGGGGATCCGCCACCATCCACCTGAACGCGGGTTCGCTCAACACCAACCAGCTTGTGGAGTCGGCCACCGGAGCGAACGGCAACCATCTCATCAATTTCAACGGAGGCACACTCATCGCCGGACCCTCCGCAGGAAACCTGATCCCCGCTGTGTTCACCCGCGCGAACGTTCGCGATGGCGGTGCCAAGGTGGACTCCAACGGACGCGACATCACCATCGCCCAGCCTTTGGTGCATTCCACGATCTCCGGCGATGCGGCCATCGATGGCGGCCTCGAGAAAATCGGCTCCGGCAGGCTCACGCTCACCGCTGTGAATACGTTCAACGGCGGCGTCTCGGTCCAGGGTGGCACCCTCGCGCTCGCTGCCAGCGCTTCCATTTCCGGGTCATCCGGCGTCACCCTCTCCTCCGCCGCCGCCCTCGATGTGTCGGCAGTCCCGGACTACTTCTGGCCGCCGCTCGTGCCGCTGACCTCCGCAGGTGGCATCCTGAAGGGCGGCAACTCCCTCAATCTGGGCACGGTTCCGCTGGAGCTGAAATTCACCCCCACCGCCTTCAATGGGGATTCCACCCACCCCGCACTCAACGTCTCGGGCGGCTCGCTCACGCTGAATGGTCCTCTAACTGTTACCAACCAGGCGGCTTCCCCCCTCGGCGTCGGGAACTACGTGCTCATCTCGCAATCGTCCGGCACCATCACCGGGACGCCATCATTCAATGGCACCGTCGCAGGGCAGGGGATCCAACCGGGAAAATACTGCTATCTGGAAATCATCGGCGGGACGCTGCAACTCGCGGTTCGCGATCCCTCCGCCACATCGATCACCCTTGCCCGCCAGTCCGGCATTCCCGCGTCGTCCGTTTATGGAGACGCGCTTTCCTTCATCGTCACCATCAGCCCGCCGGATGCCAGTGGCAGCGTCGATCTCTTCAATGGCGGCATCGGCGGCACGCTCATCGGCAGCGCCACTCTATCAAACGGCACCGCCGTCTTCACTCCGTCACCCGGCGCGCTCGCTCCCGGCACGCACTCCGCCATTGTCGCCCGGTTCAATGGCAGCCCGGGTTTTTCACATTCCACCTCTTCGGCGCTGTCTCCGTCACAATCGGTATCGGTGAAAATCCTTACGCTCGCGGATGCCGCCGCTCTCGATAAACCTTACGATGCCTCAACTGTCGCCCGCATCGCCGGGACGCTGACGGGAATTGTTCCCGGCGATACCGTATTCCTCAACCCTACCGGCGTGTTTGCCACCGCCAATCCCGGGACCGGCATTGCCGTGACATCCACGGCCACTCTCGGTGGTGCCTCCGCAGCCCGCTATGCGTTCACCCAGCCGACCGGTCTAAGCGCAAGCATCTTCAGCTCCAACATCTGGACCGGCGGTGCCGGAGGCATCGGCACCAATCTCGCCACCGGAACAAACTATTCGCCCGCCGCAACTCCCACCAATCCCTTCAACGCGGTTTTCAACGGTAGCGACCCGGCCACCACGGATCTCACCCTTCCCGCCGCCATCGGCGGTGCCATCGGCACCAGCGGCATGTCCTTCGCCTTCTCCGGCGCACAGACCAACCCCGTCACCCTCACTGGCAGCTCGGGTGGATCCGCCCGCGTTTCCTCCATCTTAGTCGCTGCGGGAGCCGGGCCCGTGACGTTCTCCGCCCTGCCGCTCATCATGGGAGGCCCGCCATCCAACACCAGCCACTCCATCACCAACGAATCGGCAAACCCGCTCGTATTCACCTCCGGCGGAAATTGGATCCCCGGCGGCTCGGACAGTTCCATCAGATCGCTCCTCCTTGGCGGAGTGGGGGACATCACCATGGCTTCTAACATTGCTCCGTCCGTGCCCGCGCGCATGCTGCTCTCGAAGTCCGGCACCGGCACGCTGACTCTATCAGGGTCCAACACGTTCTCGGGCGGCACGACCCTCGCCGCAGGCAGGATCATCGCCACCACTTCCACCGCACTGGGATCTGGCCCGGTGGTCAACGAGGGCGTCCTTGATCTGACAGCCGGCTCCGTCACCTATTCCGGGCTTTCGTCCTCCCTCTCCGGAAACGGCCTGATCAATGCCACTCTGGGTACCGGGACGGGCACCACCCTGCTCAATGGCAACTACTCCGCATTCACCGGCACATGGAATCTCGGCATCGGGGCCGCCGCCGGTGCCGGCAAGGTCCAGATGAACGGCGCGGACAATCCTGCCGCCATCATCCGTGTGCTTGAAAACGCCACCCTCTACACCACGGCCGGCACCCACAACGCCACCCTCTATCTCCACGGCGGAAACACCGGGGAATCGCTCGGCCAACTCCGCATCGAAGGCACCGCAAACTGGGCAGGCAATGTCATCCTCGCCGGCCCCATCACCGGCCCCGGCGATGGCGCGATCGGAGCCAATGCGGGCAATGGCCTGATCAGCGGGCCCATCGGCGAAATCAACGGCCCGCAGTCGCTTGCCAAGGAAGGCGGCGGCACGGTCACCCTCACCGGCACCAACACCTACACCGGCCCTACCCTTGTGGAACAGGGCGCACTTCTGCTCAACTCACCCGGCTCGCTCCATGCCGCGAGTGCCGTCACTGTGAGCAATGCCGCCCGCCTCGCCGGCACCGGCACCATTCACGGCCCGGTGCTTGTTGAATCCGGCGGCACCCTCGGCGGTTCCCTGACACTCCATGGCGTCGTCACCGTCAGCGCGGGCGGCATCCTCGATGCCACTGATGTTTCGCTCCCCTCCGTAAACGCGACGCATTCCCTCACTCTAGCAGGCTTTCTAAATCTGAGCATCGACCGCACCCGCAATCCCCGGTCCAGCACGCTCGCCATCGCCGGCAATCTCGTCCGCGGCGGAACCTTGCGGGTCGTCAACACCGGGCCGGAACTGCAACTGGGGGATTCCTTCACACTCTCCGTTTCCGCTGGAAATGTCAGTGGCGCGTTTGTTTCCACACTCCTTCCCGCTCTCGGTTACGGCCTCGCCTGGAACACCAGTCAATTCGCCGCGAACGGCACCATCACCGTGGTGGCGAACACCGGTTTCACCAACTCCACCACCACGCTCACCCCGGCCACGACGAACCAGCAGATCCATGGCATCGGCGCGAACTTCTGTCTCGGACCACAGAGCATCGCTTGGAACACCACCAGCTTCAACCAGGCCTTCTCTCCGGATGGTCTCAACATTTCCTTCGCCCGCTTGAGCAATTCCTTCGAATGTGCCCTCGATGAGCCTGAGATCTTCTGGTCCGGCTGGGATTCGGACAACGTCCGCTTCATCCAGATGTTCCGCGCCATCCAGCCGAACGGGCTTCTAACGATTTCATCCTGGTCTCCGCCAGGCCGCTTCAAAAGCACCGGCAGCGCCAACGGCGGCACCCTCGCCAAAACCGGCAACGCCTATCGTTACGCCGATTTCGCGAACTGGTGGCTCCGCTCGCTCCAATATCTGCGGGACAATTCCACACTGCCGGTCGAAAAAGCGATCCCGGACTTCATCTCCATCCAGAACGAATGCGACTTCACACCCAGCGGAAATCCGTTCTACGCCCCGTGGCAGGCCGGATGCTATCTTGATAGCACCGAATCAAGCACCAAGGCCGGCTACCCGCAGGCCCTCGCCGCGATCAAGAGCGCCTTCCAGGCAAACGGATTCGGCTTCGTGCAATTCGTCGGCCCGGATACCACCACGGCCAGTCCCTCCGTCATTTCCAGTTATCTCAACAACGTCCCAGCCAACAGCTTCGCCGCCATCGCCCACCACCCCTATCAGGGTTCCGTCAACAACAACGGTTACAACATCGGGAGTCTAACGGGGCTGCGCACGGCCTATCCCAACTCGACCATCTACATGACCGAGTTCTTCGGCGATGACCCCTACGGTCCCGGTGTTCCCGCCTGGATGATGCACGCACTTCCGATGCACAACGTCTTCGCACTTGAAAAGGCCAACACCTATCTGATGTGGGGCCTCAGCGTCCTGCCCACCGCCGCTTCCTATTGCGCCCTCGGCCACTATAGCAAGTTCATCAATCCGGGCGACTGGCGATCCGCCGCATCCACCACCGATCCGAATGTGGTGGTTTCCCTCTATCGCCGCACCGGCGCTCCCGGCGTGCCGCAGCAACTCGTGCTTGTCATGATCAACAAGAGCGCCAGCTACAGCTATCAGACCATTCAGACATCCGCCCATTGGGCTGCAGACCCCGACCGGCGGCTGTGGCAGGTTTACAAAACCGCGGATGATGGATCCACCTCCCAACGCCTGACCCTGACGGAGGACCTCGCGGGTTCCGCGTTGACCGGAAACCGCAATCTCGTAATCGCCCCATACTCGGTGACCACCGTGCTCATCAATTCGGACGCCCCTCTCAGCAATCAGGAAACCTGGCGTCAACAACACTTCGGCACTCCCTCCAATCTCGGAAACGCCGCCGACAACTTTGACGCCGACAAGGACGGCGAATCGAACTTCTACGAATTTGCCACCGGCCAGAACCCACTGGACGGCACGCTCGTCTCCCCCTCGGTCTCCGTTAGCGGTGCCAATATCGAATTCACCTACACCCGCGGCAAATCCGCCTTGCTGGACGGCGTCACCTTCACCGTCGAATGGAGCGATACGATGGAAGCCGGATCCTGGTTCTCTACGGGAATCGCCAACCAGAATCCCGCGCCCATCGCCCAGGACGCCAATACCGCAACCCTTCGGATCCTCGTGCCCGCCGGCAGCGGCAAGCGCTTCGTCCGCCTGAAGGTCGTGAAGCCATGAAACCGCTTCTTGTCCTGTTGCTCCTGATTCTCGCCCAACTCCTGCCTGTCCGTGCTCAGAATGCGGACATCGATTTGGTGAAATCCCGCATCAGGCAGAACCTCTCCGCCGTCCGTCCCCCGACATCCACCATTCAGGCCTATCAGATCGCGCTGCAGCCGGACGGCACCTGGCCGGACATCGACTACGCCAGCACCATCCATACCTACTGGCCTCTCCGCAACCATCTCGACCGCATGCGGTCCATGGCGCAGGAATACGTTTGGGGAACCCTGCAAGGCGATGCCACCTTGCGGGATGACATCTTCCGCGCCTTCGATGCATGGATCCTCCGCGATCCGCAAAGCACGAACTGGTGGTACCAGCAGCTCAACACGCCCCAGTGTTTCGGTGAAATCCTGATCCTCATGGAACCTCAGGTCTCCCCGGAACGCATGACCGCCGGCATCGCGATGATTGCCAGATCCTACGTGCCGAGATCGACCAACTCCGGCACCAATACCGGTGCCAACCGCGTCGACCGTTCCTACGCCACGATGATGCGCGGGCTGCTCACCGCCAATGCCGCGCTCACTTCGGAAGCGTTTCTCTCCATGGGCGACACCATTCTCGTCAACAGCGCCCATCAGTTCGCCGAGGGCATTCAGGCGGATGGTTCATTCCAACAGCACGGCGCGCAACTCTATAACGCCGGCTATGGCTACGGCTACGTGCTGGGCTTGCTGAAATACGCTTCGCTCGGCGCGGCCACGCCGTTTGGCTTCACACCCAGGCAAACCCGCGTCCTGCTCGACTACCTTCTCGACGGCGCACAATGGTGCATCCGCGGGGATACCATGGAATACACCTCGTTCGGCCGCGGTCTCGCCCGTGCCGGCGGCGGCGCGGCCGCACTCGGCTTCATCCCTATCATCCCTATCATCCCCAACGCCATCTCCATCTGCGGCGGCTACAGGCAGGGGGAACTCGAGGCCTTTTTGCAGCGCTTATCCGGCGCTTCGTCCACCGCTCTCACTGGTAACCGGAATTTCTGGCGATCGGACTTCATGGTCCACCACCGCCCGACTTTCTCCGTTTCTATCAAAACCTCCTCCACCCGCACCTTGCAGCCGGAAACCGGAAACGGTGAGGCCTTGAAAAACCTTCACCTCGGCGACGGCGTCACCCTCATTCAGCGCACGGGCAACGAATACGACGACATCATGCCCGTGTGGGACTGGCGGCGTCTGCCCGGGACTACCATCGAGCAAGGCACCTATTCGCTCAAGCCGCCCGCTGACTGGGGCGTCTATGGCACCAGCACCCATGCGGGCGGTGTCTCCGATGGCGCGGACGGTGCCGCCGCATTCCATTATAGCCGCCTCGGCGTCGCCGCGAAGAAATCCTGGTTCTTCTTCGGCGATGTGATGGTCGCCCTCGGTACTGCAATCAACGCACCCGCTGCCACCTATCCGGTTCTGTCATCCGTCAACCAGTGCCTCCTGTCAGGCCCGGTGACCTATGGCACCGGCTCCGGCATCGCCACGCTTTCCGGGACCGCCACGCCATCGTCCCTCCAATGGGTGCATCACGACGGCACCGGCTACTTCTTCCCGGGTGGAGTTTCCAACGCTGTCATCTCGGGCGTGAACCAGACCGGCACCTGGCAGTCGATCAACACCGGTCAGAGTGCCGCCGCGGTGACGCTCGGTGTTTTCTCGCTGAACCTGAATCACGGCACGGCGGTCAATGGTGGAGCCTACAGCTACATCGTCGCCCCCGGCCGCACGGCGTCGGAAATGGATGCGTTTCCTGTTTCGAACTATCAGATCCTCCGCAACGACGCCACCGCCCAGGCAGTGAAAGACCTGTTAGCCGGCAAAACCTCCGCCAATTTCTGGGCGGCAGGCACCGTCGGCGACCTCACCTGCGATTCAAAGGCCTCCGTCATCATGAAAAAGGACGGTGCCTTCATCGATTTCTCTCTATCCGATCCCACCCAGTCCAACACCGGAAACATCCTGCTGGAGCTCGCGTCTCCCGTGGCCGGCCTGATCCATGCGGATACCGGCATCACCGTCGAACAACTCACTCCCACCCTCCGCCTTCGTCTGGCGGCCGCCAAATCCTATGGCAGAACCTTCAAGTCCCGCTTCCACCTGCGGCCGGACGCGTTTGAAACCGTCACCATCACCCCGGTCGCGGACTCCTATGTGTTCGATGGCAGCCCCGCCACCAACTACGGCACCGCCGTGAATCTGGCCTGCAAACTGATCACCGCGTCCACCGGTTACACCCGCGAGGTCTATCTGGGCTTCGATCTGTCAGGAATCACCCGCGTCCCCGTCGCCGCCTCGCTGCGGCTCAGTCCTCTATCCGTTTCCACCGCCGGCATCCATGCCGTGCACACCGTCGCGCCCGGGTCATGGACGGAAACCGGCATCAACTGGAGCAACCGCCCCCATCCCATCGCTTCCGCGGCATCCACTTGGCTGCCGGTCCTTTCAACGCGCACCCGTTCCGACGTGCTTTCCGCCGTGCTCGCCCGCAGCGGCGGCTCGTTGGATTTCAACGTCACTACCATGGCACCGACCTTCGATGGATTCGTGTATTATGCATCGCGGGAAAACACCGATCCCGCCCTTCGGCCCACGCTCGAACTCGTGCTGCCGAGAACCGAAATGGAAATCTGGCGGATCGGGACATTCGGCGCCGATCTGGCAAACCCGCTCGTCTCCGGCGATGCAGCGGATCCGGATTCGGATGGAGAGTCGAACTTCTACGAATTCGCCACCGGCCAGCATCCCCGTGCAGGAACCCTCGTTTCGCCATCTCTCACCCGCACCGGGGCGGAACTGGAGTTCATCCACACCCGTGGCAAGGCGGCCGTCGCCGATGGTGTCACATCCATCATCGAATGGAGCGACACCCTCACCCCGGATTCATGGATCCCCCTCGGGTCTATCGGAAGCCTGGTTTCCGAAGACGCCCTCACGGAAACCCGCAGCGTAATGATCCCGGCGGGCGGCAGCGGCTCAAGGTTTGTCAGACTCAGAATGGTGAAATGATGAGAACCATGAATGCGAATCCTTCCCATGCCGCAATCCGGAAATTTTTCCACCGCCGGAGCCGTAGACTCTCCATGAAGGGAACCATTCCATTCGCTCTAACATTCATTGCCGCCGTTTCCGCCGAACCGCTGCCTGATCGGACCCCTGCTGACGCCTACGGCGGGGGCATATCAGCACCGCAACCCCTCACTCCGGAAGCCGCGAGGGAGATCTATCAAATATCCGTTCCCATCGCCGCGGGTCCGTTCGACGGCACATGGAAATCGTTCACCCCGGACAAATTGAAACCGGAACCCGCGTGGTGGCGCGATGTGAAAATCGGCATCTGGTTCCATTGGGGCCCGCAAAGCATGGGACGCAACGGCGATTGGTATGCCCGGTTCCTCTATCAACAACCCCCTGAAGGCCGCAAGGGCAGGGCGAACGGGCGTTTCATGTATGACGAGCACCTCAAGCGCTACGGCCATCCGTCGGAGTTCGGTTATATGGACGTGCTCAACGCGTGGAAGGCTCCGGATTTCGATCCGAAGAAGCTGATGGACCTCTATGCCGCATGCGGAGCGCGTTACATCCTCGTGCAGGGAGCCCATCATGATAACTTCGATCTCTGGAACTCCACCCATCAACCATGGAATTCCGTCAACGTCGGTCCGAAACGCGACATCGTCGGCGAGATGTTTGCGGAGGCGCGCAAACACCGCTTCCATGTCGGCATGGCTTTTCATGCGGATTACTCGCTCTGGTGGTATCAACCCGCGTTCGGCAGTGACAAGACCGGCCCCCGGGCGGGAATTCCCTATGATGCGGCCGTACGGACCAAGGCGGATGGCAAAGGCAAGTGGTGGGATGGCCTCGACCCGAAAGATCTCTACGGCATCGATCTCCAAGCGGAAGCGCTGCCCAACAAGAATATCCGCGACGGATTCTTCACTCCGGTGCGCGATGTGTTCGTGCATCAGGAGACGCGTGATTTCGCCAAGGCCTATTGCCTGAAATGGTTCAACCGCCTCAAGCAGTTCGTGGATGACTACGATCCGGATTTCATCTACACCGATGGCACCGAGCCCTTCACCGGCCGCGGAACGGCCAAGGGTGTCATCAGCGATGCCACACCGAAGCTCGTCTCTCACATGTATAACAAACGCTTCGCGAAAAACGGTGGCGAAGTCGATTGCATGGCGGTCATCAAGGGCGGACCGAATCTTCCCGGTGTGGCCTCACCCCGCGAGAACGGCCACACGGGCGCGATCATCCGCACGCCCTGGGTGTGGGAGACACCGTGGGCGAGTGGTTCTTCGAGGAAAACACCTTCTACAGCAGCCGCCCGATGGTGCTGCAGATGATCGAAGCCATATCCCGGGACGGGAATTTCAATATCAACATCAGCCTCACTCCCGAAGGGACCCTCGAGCCCGGCGGTGAAAAGATGTGGCGTGACTTCGGTGCCTTTCTCAAGACCAACGGCCAAGCGATCTACGGCAGCCGTGCATGGAAGATCATCGGCGAAGGACGCATGGCGAAGAACCGCAAGGGCGAGATGGAAATGATCACTTTTCCCGCCGCCGGAATCCTGCCGAAGCATGACAAGTTCCAGATGACCACCGAGGACATCCGTTTCACCGAAGGAAAGGACGGCGCCCTATATGCGTTCATCATGGCACCGCCACAACCGGGGGAACGTTTGAAAATCCGATCCTTCGGCAAGTCAGCGGGCCTGCTGGACCGCCCCGTCAAGGAGGTTTCTCTTCTCGGATCCCCCGAAAAGATCCGCTGGAACATGGAGGATGAAGCGCTTGCCATCGATTGCCCGGCTTCCATGCCATCGCCCTTCGCTCTTGTGTTCCGAATCGCCTTTTGAACCGATTACCGTGAAGAAACTTTCCGCCATCTTCTTTGTCTCCTTCGCTGTTATGTCCCACGCGCGGAGTTCCGATGAGACCGCGCTGCGCCGTGTAGCGGATCACGTGATCGTAGAGACCACAAGACGTCTCGTGGACGATGCCACCGGTCGGATCATCCCGGACACCGATGGGCTCGATCCCGCGCCGCAGATCCGCATCGAGAGCAAGTTCAACGCGTGGTTCTATCAGACATGGCTGCTGGCGGACGGAATGCGGCGCACGGCTTCGGTCCTCAAGGAACCCGCCTATCAGGACTACGGTCTGAAGAACCTGGACTTCATCGATCGGAACATGGCTTTCTTCGCGAAACAGGATGCCGCGGGAATGCGCATGGCTCCCGTGGGCGATGGCAAGCTCTCGCCCATCGGTTTCCACTTCAAACTGGATGCCCTTTGGCACACCGGCCTTGCACCGCTGGTGATGGAGCGCCACGCCGAGACGAAGGATGTACAGTATGAACCCTACCTCCGCCGTGTGGATGCATTCCTCGAACAATGTCCGCGTTTCGAAGACGGTGCTTTCCATCGTCCCGGCAAGGGCATGATGACGGACGATCCCTACATGACGGTGCCCTACCTCTTGCGCCGATGGAAGGCCTCGGGAAATGCGGCGAATCTCGACTCCGCCATCGCCCAGATCACCGGTACGCACCGGAGACTCTTCGATGCGGACACCAAATTGTTCCGCCATCACTGGAATCTTAAGACCCAAAAACCGGCGGGCGTTTTCTGGGGCAGGGGAAACGGCTGGATGGTCCTCGCACAGTTGGAGCTTCTGGAATGGCTCCCCGCCGGCCACCCGCGCAGGAACGAACTTCTCACGGCATTCTCCAATCACATGGCAGGCATCCGAGATTGCCAGAACCCATCCGGCGGCTGGCATCAGGTGCTCGATCATCCCGAGTCATGGATCGAAACGTCCTGCACCGGTATGTTCGTATACGGACTCGCCCGCGGCGTAAATGAAGGCTGGCTGGATGCCTCGTTCGCCCCCTCCGCCCGCAAGGGGTGGCTGGTTCTAACCAACAAACTGACGCCCGATGGCGACATCATCGATGTCTGCGGATCCACCGATGTCGGCGATCTCGCGTTTTATCTCAACCGCCCGCGTCTCACGGGAGATCTCCATGGCTTCGGCTCTTTCCTGTTGGCCGGCGCGGAGGTCATCCGGATGGGTTACACCGATTGAGATACCGACGAATCCATTCCGGATAAACGAACAATACCTTCTTCCTTCTCGTCATGAACCACCCCCTTTTACGGATTTTCCTCACCTTGTGGCTTGCCGTGTTTCCAAGTGGTCTGCATGCGCTCACCGCCACTTCGTTCTTCCCCGCGAACAACGCCGCGAACATCTGCGCGGATACCCCGCTGAAAATCACCTTCGACACCGCTCCCACCATCGGAACCTCGGGTGCTGTGAGAATCTACAGTTCCACTGGAACTCTGGTCGATACACTGGATCTCGCCGTCGCCCACACCCGCAACATCGGCGGGACACTTTATAGCGCCTATCCCGTAATCGTCACCGGCACCACCGCCTCCATCTTCCCGCGTTCCGGGGTGCTGGCCTATAACACGGCCTATTATATCACCATCGATTCCACGGTTTTCCCCAGCTACCCGGGAATCTCCGGGACCACCGCATGGCGCTTCACCACTAAATCCGCCGCTCCCTCGACCACAGCCACGTACTTCACCGTCGCTGCGGATGGCAGCGGGGATTTCTGCACAGTGCAGGGCGCGATCGACCGCATCCCCGCCAACAATTCCACCAAAAGATATATCAACGTCCGCAACGGAACCTATCAGGAAATCGTCCGCGTCTCCTCGAAGCACAACCTCGCTTTCCGCGGCCAGAACCGGAAGCGCACGATCATCGCCTACCCGAACAACAGCAACCTCAACCCATCCACCAACACCCGTCCGCTTTTCAACGTCGCCGCCAACGACGTCAGCTTTGACAACCTCACCCTTCACAACACCACACCCGACGGCGGCTCCCAGGCCGAGGCCCTGCGCGTGAACGCCCAGCGCTGCGTGGTGAACAACTGCGACCTCCGCAGCTACCAGGACACCTTCCTCGTCAACAGCGCCGCCGACACCGCCTACTTCAAAGACTCGCTCATCGAAGGCGACGCCGACTTCATCTGGGGCACCGGCCGCGCGGTCTTCCAGAGCTGCGAGATCAAATCCCTCGCCGGCGGCTACGTCTGCGCCATGCGCAACCCCGCAGGCCAATACGGCGCGGTCTTCCTCGACTGCCGCTTCACCCGCTCGCCCGGCGTCACCGGCGTCGTCTTCGGACGCGTCGATCCGAACACTTTCCCCGACAGCGCCGTCGCCATCATCAACTGCGCCGTCGACACCCACATCACCGCCGCCGGATGGACGCTTTCCAATCCCGGCCCCGCCGCCGGCCTCCGCTATTGGGAATACCTGAGCACCGAGCTAACAGGAGTGCCGCTGAACGTCACCGGCCGCGCCTCCTTCTCCCAGCAGATCAACTCCACCCAAGCCGCCGCCCTGCGCAACCTCTCCACCGCCTTCGGCGGCTGGACGCCGATCACGCCGCTGCCTGCGTTCCCCGGCGCGGAAGGCGCGGGTGCCAACACTCTCGGTGGGAGGGGAGGGGACCTCTACTTTGTCAACAACCTCAACGACTCCGGCGCCGGCTCGCTGCGTGACGCCATCAACACCGCGCCCGCCACCGGCCGCACCATCCTGTTCCGAACCTCCGGCACCATCCCGCTGAACTCCACCCTCACCGTCAACAAACCCCGAATCACCATCGCCGGACAATCCGCCCCCGGCGGCGGCATCTGTTTGAAAAACTACACGCTGCGTGTGGATTCGAACGACATCGTCATCCGCCACATCCGCTCCCGCCTCGGCACCGATGCGGCACGTGAGGATGATGCCATCACGGTGTGGAACGGCATTTATGTCATCCTCGATCACTGCTCCGCCTCATGGTCCGTCGATGAAGTGCTCAGCAGCACCGGGAGAACCGACAATCTAACCACCCAGTGGTGCTACGTGACCGAAGCGCTGGACGATTCGATTCACAGCAAGGGACCGCATGGTTTCGCCTCGATCGTCGCATCCTACCTGCCCGCCCGTCTCTCGTGGCATCACAACCTTTACGCCCACAATCAGAGCCGCAATCCTCGCCCTGGCAGTTACGACGGCTCCACCATCAGCTTCGATTTCCGCAACAACGTGCTCTACAACTGGGGTTACTTCTGTGGCTACAGCTCGGGTAGTCCGGAGGCGACCGACATGAACTACGTTGGAAACTACCTTATCAAAGGCTCAGGCTCCACGACCGACTCAGCATTTCGCGGCGGTGGCACATCGACCCGGATCTATCAGAACGGAAACAAGATCGATCTTAACAAGAACGGAACATTCGACGGCACGGACACCGGTTGGTCGATGTTCAGCGGCACCTACACCCAGCAGGCGTCCGCTTTTGATTTCAACCAGACCAATACCACCGAAACCGCCGACCTCGCCCTCCAGCGCGTGCTCTCCCAGGTCGGAGCCACACCGTGGAACCGCGATTCCAAGGACAGCGCCCTCGCCGCGAACGTCGTCGCCGGCACCGGAGGATTTGTCGACAGCACCACCGAGGCCGGTGGTTATCCCACCCTCGCCTCCACCACATCGCCGCCCGACAACGACCTCGATGGAATGCCTAATAGTTGGGAATCCGCCTTCGGCAGCGACCCCAACGTCGCCAACCACAATGCCGACGCAGACGCGGACGGTTACACCGACCTCGAGGAGTATCTCAACTGGCTCGCCGCGCCGCATGCATTCACTCCGAAGGACGAGGTCGTCGATATCGATCTCGCCGTCCAGAATGGCAACCGCACCGGCCTCACCTATACCGTTTCCAATCCCGTCAACGGCACCGTCACACTGCTGCCCGACGGCATCACCGCTCGCTTCACACCGACACCCGGTTTCCAAGGATTGGGCGGCTTCAATTTCAGCTTCACCGCCTCCGGCCAAACCGTCGTTCAGACCGTCGGAGTCGCCATCACCACCGGCCAGCCGAAGGATCTCACATGGACCGGCACCACCGCCACCTGGGATGTGGGCACCACCGCCAACTTCACCAACGGGGTTTCCGCCGTGACCTACACGCAGGGCGACAACGTGAGTTTCCTTCAAACCGGATCGAATCCGACGATCGCTCTATCAGGAATCATCACGCCCACCACCATGACGGTGAATGCCACGAAGAACTACAGCTTCAGCGGCGGCAGCCTCTCCGGAACGATGAACTTGATCAAGGCCGGCAGCGGCACGCTCACCTTCGGTACAGCGAACGCCTTCACCGGCGGTGCTTCCATCACCGGCGGCTCCGTCGTGCTTGGAAACGCCTCGGCCTTGGGCACGGGACCGGTCTCGATTGATAACGCGGCCCTCAACATCGCCGGCTTCACCCTCGCCAACCCCGTCAGCTTTTCCGGAACCAGCACCGTCGCCGGCAATGCCTTCGCCACTCTCAAGGCAATGAGCGGTGATGGAACGGTGAATCTCAACATCTCATCCAGCCCCTTCGGCCTTGCCGGCGACATGAGCGGCTTCAACGGAGTGATCGCGATCAACGGCAACTTTTATGTGCGCCTTCTGAGCGGCACTACGGGAAGCTCCTCGGCGACATTCGATCTCGGTACCGGAACCGGCTACATGAACGTCCGCAACAACCTTCCCGCCGTCGCCCTTGGTGCGCTGAAAGGTGAATCCGGAACCATTCTTTATGGCCAGAGCAACGACAATCTCCCCACCACGTTCACCATCGGTGGCAACGATCAGGACAGCACGTTTTCCGGCGGCATCCGCAACGGCCTGGCGGGGGCCGCGGCGATCACCTCCGTTACCAAAACCGGCCCCGCCACACTCACCCTCGCCGGCACCAGCAACTACACCGGCGCGACGTTGGTCAACGAGGGCACGCTCCGGGTCACTGGTGCTCTCGGGTCGACGAACGTCACAGTGGCGAACGGAGCAACCCTGACAGGTAAGGGAAGCATTGGCGGATCCGTCGTCGTTCAGACCGGCGGCAACATTTCCTCCGGCTCCGGCGGCGCGGGCACCCTCGCCATCGGCGGCGGACTCACGCTCAACGGAACCTCGCTCCAGTTCGACCTCCATAACAGCACCTCACCCGGCGGCGGTATCAACGACCTCTACACCATCGGCGGCGCGCTCACTTTGAATGGCACCATCACCGTTACGCCGAATCTGCTTAACGGTCCGCTCGCCACCGGCACCTATACTCTCATCAGCGGCGGCAGCTCCACCGTCAACAACGCCACTTTCGTCTGGGGCGGTCTTCCGAACGGCGGACGCCAGAATGTCGTATTTGATACCAGCGTGCCCGGCACGCTGAAACTCATCGTCACCGGCACACCCTCCGCCTCACTCTTCTGGACCGGCACGCCGGGCTCCACTTGGGATTCCGGTGATCCGCTCGTCCCCGCCAGTGGCGCGGCCAACTGGCGCAACGGTGCCTCCGTCGATCGCTTCGTGAAATTCGATGCCGTCACCTTCGACGACACGCTCACCAACGGCACCGCGGTTCTATCAGGAAACGTCGAGCCCGCCTCTGTCACCGTCAACAACCCCACCAAGGCCGTCACGATCAACTCCAGCGCGGGGAGCATCATCGGCGGGACTTCATTCGTGAAAAACGGAGCCGCCACCCTCACGCTCGACGGGGCGAACACCTACAGCGGCGGCACTACCCTCAACGCGGGTATCCTCCAACTCGTCAGTGACAACGCGAACACCAACGCCTTCGGCAGCGGCCCCATCACCCTCAAGGGCGGCACACTTGCAATGTATTCCAATTTCAATGCAACCTCCTCATCGAATACCTCCACTTGGGATCTCGTCGTGCCCACCGGCTTCACCGGCACCTTGAACTGCGACTCACGCTGCTCGATCCGGGGCACCCTCAGCGGCGGCGGCACGCTGAACCTCTACATTCCCGATACACGTACCGGTATCGACGGCGATTGGTCCGCCTTCACCGGACAGATCAACGCCTCCACCGATGCCAACGGCGGCGAGTTCCGCATCGGCAACAGCTACTCGCCCACCGGCCTGCCGCTTGCGGCCATGAATCTCGCCGCGAACGTGAATCTGCGTTACGTCGGCACCGTCGATACAGGCGCAGGCTCCAAGGTCGCGCTCGGTTCTCTAAACGGTGCCGCTGGTTCCATCCTTCAGGGCGGTCCCACCACCGGGAGGACATTCACCTGGGAAATCGGGCAGGGAAACACGGACTCCGTTTTCCAAGGCGCCATTTCCGAGCAGGCCGCCGGATGCATCACCGCGCTAACAAAAATCGGTGATGGCATGCTGAAACTGACCGCCGCCTGCGGGCACACGGGACCCACCACCGTTTCCGGAGGTTCATTGATCGTGAACGGCAGTATCACCGCCAGTCCGCTCACCGTGAATCCCGGCTCCCTGTTAGGCGGCGCCGGCAGCCTCGCCGCCACCACCATCGCAGGCGATGCCTCCCTCAGCCCCGGTGATGGCGGCCCCGGCGTGCTCACTTTCACGAATGGTCTCACCCTCGCCGCGGAAAGTGTCAGCACCTTCGACCTCGGCTCCGCCCGCGACCGCGTGGACGTCACCGGCAACCTAGCGCTCAACGGGATCATCAATTTCACTAACACCGGCGGCCTCGTCCCCGGCAGCTACACGATCTTCAACTACACCGGCACCCTCTCCGGCAGCGGCCTCGCCGTGGGCAGCGTCCCGGCGGATTTCGCCTGTGCCATCGACACCGCCACGCCCAACCAGGTGAAAGTCATCGTCACGTCCACTCTCAGCCCCTTCCAGCAGTGGCAGATCCTCTGGTTCGGCGATGTGAATGATCCGGATGCCGCCGCCAGCGCGGATTCCGACCTCGACGGCCAGACCAACAACGACGAGTTCCTCGCCGGCACCGATCCCACCTCCGCCGCATCCGTGGCCACGCTCGCCTGGCGCGGCGATGGCTTCGCGAACCTCTGGAACGCCGGTAGCGCCGCCACGTTTTGGAACGGCAACCGCCTTTCCACCTTCACCAACGGCAACCCCGTGCTCTTCGACGCCACCGGATCCGCCAACCCCACCGTCAATCTAACGGGATCACTCTCGCCGGCCTCCGTTTCGGTCAACAACACCGCCGCCTTCACCTTCGCCGGACCGGGCAATCTCACCGGAAACGCCGCTCTCACGAAATCCGGCACGGGAATCCTCAACCTCCAGACCCCGAACTCCCACACCGGCGGCACCGTGGTCAACGGCGGCACGGTGAACGTTTCCGGAAACCAATCGGCCGCGACCGGCGGCTACCTGCTGAATGTCGTCAACTCCGCCCCCTCGTCGCTGAATCTTGGCAGCGCTTCTCAGACGGCCGCTACCACCATCGTCACCGGTATTTCAAACTCCGTCCAACTGGGTGCGATTCCCGGCGTCAACACCGCGTTGAGCACCGCGGCGCAGTCATTGAGCGTGAATGGCACTGCCGCTTTTTCCACCAACGTCACCAACAGCGGTCCGCTCGCGGTCGGACGGAACGCAACTCTAACCATTGGCGATTATTCGGTCTGGAACCAGTCCGGCCCGGTGAATGTTCAAGCCAACGGCGGCTACGCGGCGACTCTCAACATCGGCCCGGCAGCGGGAAGCAATGCAGCAATGGAGTATTCCGGAGCGAGCCCCATCCAGTTGTCCCAGACTGTGGGCACGAGCAGCGTCAGCACTCTGACTGTCAGGGGCGGCATCCTCACCACCGGCCAACCGATCCACTTCAATAGTGGTTCGGGAAATGCCAACGGTTACGCCCGCCTCATCCTTACCAACGGAGGCAGGCTGAAACTAGCAGCAAGCATTCCGCAACTCGTCACCGGCGACGCCAGCGGGCGTTTCATCCTTTCCAACAACGGCGGCGGTATCATTGATACCAACGGTTTCAGCACCACCATCGACCGCGCGCTTGTTGACAGCGTTCCGGTCACTTTTGTCGGCTCCCTCACCAAGACAGGAGCCGGCACGCTCACGCTCTCCGGCACGAACTCCCACACCGGCACCACATCGGTCACCGGCGGCACCTTGACGGTCACCGGCAGCATCGCCAGTAGCGAGACCACCGTCTCATCGGGCGGCACGCTCCGCGGTACGGGCAGCACCGGCAGTCTGGCCATCACTTCCGGAGGCACCCTTGCTCCCGGTGATGAAAACCCGGGAATGCTCGCCACGGGGCCACTCACGCTGGCCGAAGGAAGTGACACCCTCTTCCGTCTGGGTTCCACCAGCGACCACGTGAATGTCACCGGAAACCTCACGCTCGGCGGATCCATCACCCTCACCGACACCGGAAGTGCGGTGAGTGGCACCTACACGCTCTTCGCGCACACGGGAAACCGGTCTGGAAATGCCACCATTGTTCCTCCGGCGGGTTTCGCCGCTGTAATCGACACATCCACGGCTGACCTGGTCAGAGTCACGCTCACCGCCAACAGCTACGCCACTTGGGGACGGAACTACTTCACCTCGACCGAACTCGCCGACCCGACCGTCGGCGGACCGAATGCGACCCCCGCCAACGACGGCCTGACGAACCTGATGAAATACGCGCTCGGCCTGCCGCCCAAGGTCCCTTCCACCACCGGCATTACGCTGATCAAGTCCGCCGATGAATGGCGGTTTACCTACACCCGCCCGGCGGAGCGCCCGGACATTTCGTATGTCGTGGAGATTTCCTCGGCACTGACATCCGACTCATGGACCTCCGACGGAGTCACCCACCAGCGTATCCAGACGGGCGACCCGGAAACATGGCAGGCCACCGTCGAGGCGAATTCATCGGGCAAACTCTTCTGGCATTTGAGAATTATAAAACCGTGATTCCGCCCAAGTGGAATTCCAGCACTCCCTGACCGG
Organism: Akkermansiaceae bacterium; assembly: GCA_041736495.1. Taxonomy (GTDB): domain Bacteria; phylum Verrucomicrobiota; class Verrucomicrobiia; order Verrucomicrobiales; family Akkermansiaceae; genus Luteolibacter. Next base: position 6,073 of record JBGSTM010000031.1, on the reverse strand, counting down.
GTCGCCGCTTTCCTTATTCGCAAGGTTCGGAAGCCGAAATCATTCCATGGCCCGAGAGTAAGACTCGCGCAGGGAAGCCGCTTCCATCTGCTTCTGGTGAACCACGGGGACGGACAGTTCGATCGTGTCGCGCAGCCGGAGTGCTTCACTTTCCGCAAGGGCAAATGCCTCGATTTCCTGCGCGATTCGAATCTCAACTGCCGTGATGGTTGCTCTGATTTCTTCTGTAAATTTATTGGATGAATTATTTTGCTTCAGTTGGTGAAGAAGCAATTGCTGCTCGTCCCTTTTGGTATTTAAAGCATTCGATTGAATCGTGATGGCGTCAGCGGATTTGGAGAATTCGACCTGTTGATCATCGAGGGTGAGGAGGGATTGTTCGGCCTCGAGGCCGGCCTTGAGCGCTCGCGTATGGATGGCGGCGGCGGACCACCGCTTGACGGCCACCTGCATGTTGACGAGCAGGGATTTGCCCGTTTCGAGCTCGGAGAGCGCCTGTTTTGTGGCTTTTTCAGCCTCCTCGAGAGCAACTCGCTGCAGAGGGATCGTCTGATGCGTCGGAAGGACTCCGGCGAGCGCGTCTGCCACGGCCTGACGGGCTCTGTCGAGAGTGCGGGAGGACGTGGCAACAGCCTTTTCGGCGGCGGCAATGGATTCTTCCTGCTTGGAGATCCCGGCAGTAAGGGTCTCCAATCGGGCTGCGATGGTGGGAGGATTGGATTGGATTTCTCCGATCGCTTTTCCGTCAGCGGCCTGGAAGACGCGAACTGTCCCTTGGGAATCGGCAATGAACGCGCGTTTTCCTTCGGAATCCAAAGCGACAGCGGTGGGCAGGGCGGGGAGGTTCTGAGCAAGATCCCGGGCGTGGCTGAAATCTTGTTTCCAGAGTTTGGCCTTCATGTCGCGGCCCGCGGAGATTGAAACTCCTTCGCGGGCGAAGGCGAAACCGGTGACTCCTCCCGGGTGGGCGTCAATTTTTTTGACTTCGGTGCCGCCGTTCATTTCCCAGAACCGCAGGGTGCCGTCCTCGGACGCGGTGGCGAGCAGGTTCGAATCGCTGCGGAAAACGGCGGCGCTAATGGCGGCTTGGTGGCCGCGGAGGGTGTGGAATTCATTGGCGGTCTGGCTCTCCCAAACCCAGACACCTCCGTTGCGGTCGCCGCTGGCGAGCAGGACGCCATCGGACGAGAGGTCGAGCGCGGTGATCCAGTCGGTATGTTTTTTGATGGATTTCGCGAGTTCGCCGGTCTCGGTGTTCCAGATTTTCAAAAGGCGGGACGGACCGCCGGTCGCGACGATGTCGAAGCCAAGACGGATGTCGGCGGCGAGCACGCTGTCGAATTCCTTGGCAGCGGTCAGCAGGCGTGCGCCGGTGGTGATATCAAACGTGACGGTCACGCCGGACTTCCCTGGAATGCCGCCGCCGACGATGAGGTATCTGGCATCGGGCGTGAAAGCCAACGAAACGGGATCTCCTTCGGGAAACGGAAGAATTCCCACAAGTTCCAATGATTCAGTATGATGGAGAAGAATCTGACGTTGCGCGGTGATCGCTATCAAGGGTGCCCAAGGAGAAGCGACAATGGCGTGGATGGATGCGGCGCGGGCGGTGACGACAGGTGGCTCGAGCAGCAGGTGCTCGGGCATCGGCGGCGGCCCGTCGGGCTTGGCGGCGGGGTCGGAGCGCAGGGTGGTTTCGAATTTCGGCTTCGTCGCCTTGCGCGCGGAGGAGGATTTGTTTTCGAGCAGGCCGCCGTCGATCCAGCGCTTGAGGATGTCAATCTGGTCGTTGGAGAGCTTGTCGCCCTCCGGGGGCATTTTCTTATCGCTGGTCTGTTGGACCGAGGTGATCAGCGTGGACCCGACATCGCCGGGTTCGACGATTTTTCCGCCTGAGCCGCCTTTGAGTGTGGTTCCGAAAGATGAGAGATCGAGCCCGCCCTTGGTTTTGTTGGGGTTGTGGCAGTTCAGACAGGCCTGCTGGAAGATCGGGAAGACGTGTTCGTCGAAGGTCGTCTTCTCCTGGGCAAATCCGAGGGAAGGGAGGGCGAGAAGGGTGATGGCGCGTTTCGGCATTCAGGAAGTCGGGTGGGCGGCTTGGTCTGAATACGGGGGTGAAAGTGCCGGTTCTAGCGATGAAATCGGGGAAACGCTGAATGTTAGGAGTTTATGGGTCTTGGGCGAATGGCTGGGCTTGGTCGCGTGGTCGCGTGGTCGGACTTGCTCCGGCATCCACGTTCAGGGATTTACCCCCTTTTGGGTGAAAACAAATGGACGGCTAAACCTTTTCCGGGGAATGATGAATCCGCTCAGGACCGCCCTTCTTCCGCATCCATCAAATCGAAAAAGGTGAGGATTTCGCCGTGATTTCCAAAACCCGCTTCGAGTTTGGATTTTTCGAACCCCGTGGTCGCGGGATCCCTCCAACCGCGCTTGGAAATGAAGGCATTCCAAACTTCGATTTGCTCGGCGTCCGGCTTTTTGCCATTGGCGAAACACCACTCTAAGATCTCCTCGTCGGAGCCACCGGCCAATGTCCGGGCGCTGAGGGCTTCGAAATCGACGTTCAGAAACTTGCAGACCCGATCATCAAAGGTGCGGTTGCCGGGGATCACTCCGATGTGGTAACCGTTGGGTAATTTTCCTTCCGCGTTCAGGCGGATCTTGTCGAGAATCCTGGCGAAAACGAAGATGCCGCCAGTTTGGTGGCGCGGGCTGCGGATGGGGAAGCTCATGGCGTGGGATTTCGTCGATTGGTTAAGTTTTCTGAAACGTGAAACCCAAAATATCCAGCGCTTCAATCGGCTGCAACGCTTATTCTTAGCGGGAAATCCGTAGATTTTGAAATGATTGAATCGTCCGTTTGACTTTGGGGTTCGGATCGCCTGATTTTTCCTCCCGTATGCGTGAAATCACCTTCCCTGAATCCGGATCGAAGCGGAAACTGCTGGATGCCGCCGAACAGTTGTTTGCCGAAAAAGGCTTCGAGGCGGTTTCAGTCAGGGACATCACCCAGCTCGCCAAAACCAATGTGGCCGCCGTGAATTACCATTTCGGCAATCGGGAGAGTTTGCTGACGATGGTGATGACGCGCTACATGACACCGATCAACGAAGAGCGGATCGCTAGGCTCGAGGCGCTGGAGCGAAAATGGTCGGGGAAATCGGTGCCGCTTGAAGAAATCATTGATGCCTTGGTGCGCCCGCTCGTTGGCCAGGTACGGAAATCCGAGCTTTCCGAACGCTTGTTTTACAAGCTGATGGGTCGCACCTTCGCCCAGCAAGGCGATGGTTTGCCGCCTCAAATCGAAGATCAGCTGCGCATTGTGGTGCAGCGTTTCACACGAGCGTTTGGTAAAGCACTGCCGACGGTGAATGCGGATGATCTGATGTGGCGGATCCATTTCATGGTCGGCGGTATGATCCACATGCTCACCCATCAGGACATCCTCCACCGGCTCACCAGTGGAGCCTCCGGGACACCTCCGATGGAGGCCATCGTGAGCCGATTCATCCGCTTCGCCGCCGCCGGGATGCGGGAAGGTCTGGACGCAGAGGCCCCTGCGCCAAAAGGCCCGCAGGTGATGTTCGATTTCTAGTCGGAGCGCGGACATTCATTTTTTGTTTGTCCCGGATCCGGGTTTCAAAAAACCTCGATTTCGGAGTGTTCAAACCGCCCCGCTGTCCTAGGTTCCTGCCCCCGTATGTCTGTCAAAATCCGTTTCACCTCCGCCACGGCCGTCGGCCTTGTTCTTGCCAAAGTCGGTCATCCCCAACGCGATGAACCGCTCCAGACCTCCAAGGAGGTCTTCAAGATCGAGGAAAAGGATCAGGAACCGCTTTCCGCGATTTTTCTCAAGCCGTTCAAAAACCTCACCGCCCACCGCTTCAGCCATCATTCGTCGCTCGACCAGCACGAAATGAACGCCTACGCGGCCGCCATCTTCGCCTCGGACGACGGGCTGCTCGAAAAAGGCTGTGACATCGCCAAGCGCCTCTACGCCAAGTCAAACCACCCGAACATCAAGTCCGGCGACCTGTGCATTTCGCTGATCAAGAACATCGACATCGACGGCGAGCTCACCCAAGGCCTCTGCATCCTCAAGTCCGAACGGGTCGAGCCATTCCTCAGCATTTCCACCCGCGACGGCGACTTGGAATTGCACACCGAGCAGGGGATCAACCCGGAGAAAATCGACAAGGGCTGCCTGATCCTCAACCACCTGGCCAACAAGGGCTACTATGTGCTCACCTTCGACCGCACCGGCTCGGATTCGCGCTTCTGGGTGCGCGATTTCCTGGGCGTTGTGCCCATCACCGACAGCCCGTTCCTCACAAACAAATACGCCAGCATGGCCGTCGCGTTCATGGAGAAGGAGAAGAAGGAAAAGCCGACCGCCGATGATGACACGCCACCGTGGGACACTTCGAACGCAGCCCGCGATGCGATCACTTATTTCGAGGAAAAGGAAAAATTCGACCTGCAGGAATTCGAAGATGAAGTTCTGAAAACCCCGGAAGCCAAAGCGAAATTTGCCGAGCACCGCAGCAAGATCGAGGAAGAACAGGGACACAAACTGGAAGACTCGTTCGAGATTTCCAAAAAAGACGTCAGCAAGGCGAAGAAGAAGATCCGCACCTCGATGAAGCTCGATACCGGCGTGGACATCCGGCTGAAGCCCGCGCTTGCCGCCAAACCGGAGCAGGTGCTCGAGCACGGCTTTGACGAAGAGCGGAAGATGAAGTTCATCAAGATCTACTTCAACGAAGACCTCGCCGAGTGACTAACGGGTGCCTTCGTAGATCGTCACCACGCCGAGAGTGATCGGCGTGGCGTCGGTATTTCCGAAGCCACAGGACTCCAACAGGTCGGTCATGCCCTTGCCGGATGGGAACTGCTCGATCGAGCCACCGAGGTATTCGTAGGCGTCTTTTTCCCCGGTCAGCCAGCCGGCCATGTGCGGCAGGACGTTGTGGAGATACCAGCGGTAGGGACCGCGCATGATTCCGGTGGGTAGCGAGAAATCGAGGATGACGAGGCGGCCGCCGGGCTTGAGCACGCGGTACATCTCGCGAAGTCCGCCTGGGTAGTCCGCCATATTGCGCAGCCCGAAGGCGACGGTGACGACGTCGAATTCCTGGTCGCGGAACGGTAGCTTGAGCGCGTCGGCGACGATGGTTTTCGCAATCCCGCGGCTGGCGGCGTGGGCGAGCATTTCCGCGCAGAAATCCGAGGCGATGACCTCGCAGGTGGGGATTTGATCCTGGATTTCCAAAGCGAGGTCGCCAGTGCCGCTGGCGACGTCGAGCAAGCGGGAGGGCTTCCATTTCCGGATGCGGGCGGTGACGATCTTCCGCCAGATGATGTCCATGCCGCCGCTCAGGACGTGGTTGGTGAGCACGTAGCGGTCGGCGATTCTCGCGAAGGCATCATGGACGTAAACGGCGTCGGGCATGCGGGATGGGTAGTCCGGATGAGGTTTCGGACAAGCGCGAATTATGCTCCGATCGGATGCCAAGTGGTCTTCGCTTCGAGGTGGTCGCGAATTTCGTAGAGGCCTTGAGCTTTTTCGGAGAACCAGTCGGTCGGAGATTCGGAAGGGATCAGCTTGAGGCGCTTCACGCTATCGGCCGCGCCGGTCTGGAGGGTTCTGCGTTCGTCCAGATTCCCGACCGCTGCCAGCCCGCGGAGGTGGGCGTGGGTGGCGAAGGTGGGGATGAGTTCGGCGCGCTGGCCGGTGAGGAAATTGACGACCCCGCCGGGGAGGTCGCTGGTGGCGAGCATTTCCCCTAGCAGAATCGATGGATAGGGCTGGGTGGTGGAGGCGAGGGCGACCACGGTGTTGCCGCTGGTGATGGCGGGCAGGACGAGTGAAAGCAGTCCTAGCAGCGGTGCTTCGTTCGGAGCGATGATGCCGATGATGCCCATGGGTTCGGTGACGGTGAAATTGAAATGCGGCGAGGAAACCGGGTTTACGCTGCCGAGCAGGGCCTGGTATTTGTCGGTCCAACCGGCGTAGTGGACGATGCGCTCGATGGCGGCGCGCACCTCGCGCTCCGACTGGGCACGGTTC
>JBGSTM010000026.1:0-1909 GCA_041736495.1 Akkermansiaceae bacterium | reverse complement strand
CCGCGCCATCCGCTGCGCTGAGTATGACAAGGCCGCCCGCGATTTCGAAAACTCGCTGTTTGAGGAAATGGAAGTGCCCGTGAGCCACGCCACCCTCGCCAAGGCGGACGTCGCGGAAATCACCCTCGCCGTCGAAGCCGGATTCACCGCCATCAAACTCAAAACCGGCCGCGACCTTGCCGCCGAATCGAAGTTTCTCGAAGCGATGGCCACCGAATTCCCCGCACTCAAATGGCGCTTGGATTTCAACGAATCCCTCACACCCGAACAAGCCGCTGATTTCCTGCTAGCCCTCACCGAGAAGACCCGCGCCGCCATCGACTTCGTGGAAGATCCCTGCCCGTTTTCCGAAACTTCCTGGAACGACCTTCGCCGCAGAACCCGCGTCAAGCTCGCCGTGGACCGCGAGGCCGCGCCGCTCTCCGCCGCCGCGCAGGTCATGGTCATCAAGCCCGCTATCGACGAGCCGTTCCTGCTAGGCGAGGCCGCCATCAGCCACAACCAGCGCGTCGTCATGACCAGCTACATGGATCACCCCGTCGGCCAGGCCTTCGCCGCGTGGGAGGCCGCGCGGCTGGAACTCCAATTCCCCGGGCTCGTCGGCATGTGCGGTTTGCAAACGCATCATTTGTTCGACCCTAACGAATTCACCGAAGCCCTCGGCCCGTGGTCGCCGGAATTCAAAGTCCCCGACGGCCTCGGCCTCGGTTTCGACGATCTTCTCGCCGCCCAGCCATGGACGCGTCTTTACTAACGAGCGCGGAGTTTTGGAACGAGCTCACCGGACACGTGCTGTTCGAAACCTCCGGCAGCTCCGGTGTGCCGAAGTCGGTCGCCATTTCCAAACAGGCCCTGCTAGTCTCCGCCGCCGCCGTGAACCGGCATCTAGCCGTCACCCGCGAATCCTGTTGGGGACTCGTTCTGCCGCTCCACCACGTCGGCGGCTTCGGCGTGGCCGCAAGGGCTTATCAAGCGGGATGTCAATTGCAGGAATTCGGCCAGCGCTGGGGGCCCGGCGTGTTCCGCGATTGGCTGGAAACCACCGGTGTCACCCACACCTCGCTTGTACCCACCCAAGTCCACGATCTCGTGAAGGCGGAACGGACCGCACCGGCAAGTTTGCAAGCCATCGTCGTCGGCGGCGGTCATTTGGAATCCGCCACCGGCCAGGCCGCGCGCGATCTCGGCTGGCCGGTGCTTGCCAGCTACGGCATGACTGAGGCCTCCTCGCAAATCGCCACGCAGACTCTTGCTTCGCTCACCCAACCCTATCAATCCTCGCCAATTCCCCTGCTTCCGATCTGGGAGGCCCGCGTTTCCGAAGATGGACTGCTCGAAATTTCCGGCCCCGCGCTGTTTTCCGGCTACGTCACGGGTGAAAAATTCACTCCCCGAGAAACCGAGTGGCACACCACGTCCGACCGCGCACACCTTGAAAACCGCGCCATCACGCCCCTTGGTCGCGCCGACAGCTTCGTGAAAATTCTCGGCGAACTCGTCGATCCCGAGGCCATCGAGCGCGAATTGCTCTCTCTATCGGATGGTCGGCTCGTGCCCGGCACCTTCGCGGTCATCGCCATCCCCGATGCGCGGGCCGGCAACGCGCTGGTTCCGGTTTTCGAAGCTTCGGTCAGCCGGCAAGTCATCGACACCACGCTTGCTCTTTATGAAAAACAAGCCCCCGGTTACCGCAGACTCCGCCCCGCCACCGTTGTTGAGAATTTCCCCCGCAGTGAGCTGGGCAAGCTCCGCAGAAAAGAGCTGTTAGCCTAGAGAGGAAAATGGAAAGATCGCCAGAACGCGGCAAGTGAGTTAATCTCAACGTCATGGATGCTCCGGCGACCTTGATTTGCGCTAACCCTGCGGGTGAGTCGAAAAACGCCCCTCACTACCCACCTGGAACCTGGCC
>JBGSTM010000130.1:0-64750 GCA_041736495.1 Akkermansiaceae bacterium | reverse complement strand
CGAGACCGGCTGGTCAGACAACACCGGCCTGCTGGACGCCGACGAAGCCGGCAGCGTGAACGACTGGGGACTGGCCCTGCCGTCCACCGGCAAGCCGGGCCTCGGCATCGGCAATACCGACATCACCAACTACAACGCCGGCAGCTCGATCGCCGACGGCCAGTGGCACGTCGTCGTCGCCACCTGGGACGGCTCGGAAATCACGGGCGATGCCGTGGGACTGGATAGAAACATCGCCGTCTATGTGGACAACGTTTCCAACGTCACCCGCAAACAGGGTGCGGAGTTCCTCAATGTCGCACGCAACGCCGCCACCCTAACGCTTGGCGGCAGCCGCAATGCCGCCCGCTTTCTCGACGGCCGCGTGGCGGAAGTCCGGCTCTATCGGGGAGCACTTGACGGCGCGGCGGTGGACACGCTGATCAAGGAATTGAAAAGCACCCACATCGCCCCGCAGGTCGGATTCGCCCTGGCCCAACCGGCCAAGGGCAGCGTGGTGATTCCTCTCGATCAGGGATTGTTAGTGAATGGCACCCTCACCGGAAATTCCCCGGCGGTGAACATCACTCAGTCCAGTGGCCCGGGCACAGCGGTGATTTCCAACGGCACCACGCTTCCCGCGCGGCTGACCTTCCCAGCGCTTGGAACCTATCAGTTCAACATCACCGCTACCGACGGAGGCTCCACCCTGGTGACTCCACTCACCGTCGAGGTGGTCACCACCGTGCCGGTCAGCGCCGGCACCAGCATTCCGGTGACCAGTGCCTGGACCGTTCAGAACATCGGCGGAGCCACGACGGCCGGCTCCCAGACCATCGGTGCGACCACCGCCTCCCTCACCGGGTCCGGCATGGGACTTGAGGAGGTCAGCGACTCGATCCGCTTCGCATGGCGTCCACTATCAGGTGACGGCACGCTCACCGCGCGCGTAACCGGATTTGCCGCGAACAACGGCGGCAAGGCCTTCGGCGGAGTGATGCTGCGCTCGTCGCTCAACCGGGAGAGCACCAACGTCGCGGCCTCCGTCATCAGCGGCGGCGGGCTGCGGTTTACGCGGCGTTTTGAAGAAGCCGCCTACACCGAGCCGACCACGCTCACCCTGCGCGCGCCTTACTGGGTGCGGGTGAAACGGGTGGGAAACAACTTCACCGGCTTTCGCAGCGAGGATGGCGTTACCTGGGTCCAGCAAGGAAGCACCACCGCCATCGGCACCATGCCGGCAAGCGCGCGCTGGGGGCTGGCGGTCACCGCGAAGACCAACGTGGAAACCTCCGAGGTGAAATACGACAACATCCTGCTGGAACCTCTCGCGGGCCAGGCCGCACCGCCTAACACCTGGACCGGAGCCGACATCGGCACTCCCACGGTCGCGGGTTCCAACTCCATCGCGGGTTCGGTCCGCACGGTCAGCGGCAGCGGCGCGGATATCGGCGGGACGTCGGACCAGTTCTATTTTCTATCACAAACTTTTTCCGGCGACGCCCAGCTGACCGCCCGCGTCGTCTCGCAGGACATGAGCGCCCGCAATGCGCTTGCCGGGGTGATGGTGCGGGCGTCGAACGCCGCGAATGCGGAAAACGCCTTCACCGCCGTCACGCCGCTTGACGGCCTTCCCTTTCAATCCCGCGCAACCGCCGGCGGTGCCACGGTGACGGACAGCGCCGGCACGAAGGACTACACCGCTCCCTACTGGCTGAGGTTGACGCGTGTCGGAAACATCTTCACCTGCTTCCGATCGACCGACGGTGCCGCCTGGTTCCAGTTCGGCCCGGCGGTGACCATCGCGGACGCGCCTGCCACGATGTTCGCCGGGTTGCACATGGCCTCCGTGAATAACAACGGCAACTCGGTGGCGAACTTCGACAACATTTCCCTGATCGAAACCAGCGGCACCCTGATCGCACCGGCCATCACCTTCGCCGGCGGCCAGAATCCCAACGTCGCTAACAATTTCACGCTTGCCTCCTCGGTGGACCGCGCTTCGACGCGCAGCTGGCAGCAGGTTTCCGGTCCGGGCACGCTCACGTTCAGAACCCAGAATACGGGCTCACCGCAGACCGCGTTTACGGCGGAGGGGACCTACGTCATCCGCACCACCGCAGAGGCCAACGGAGTCACCACCTTCATGGATCAAACGCTCGATCTCGCCCTCGACGCGCGTTGGAATTTCGATTCCTCGCTCGAAGGGTGGGCCACGCTCAACCCAGTGGTTTCCAGCGTCACGAACGGTATGATCAGCGCTGCGGCGGCTCCCGATCCCCAGGTTTCCAAAGGCAACGCCGTTTATGTCAGTGGCAACCTCGCGAAACACATGCTCGTCCGCTACCGCAGCACCGCCAGTGGCAACTGCCAGCTTTTCTGGGGACGAATCGGATTGCAAGGGATTGCCGGAGGCCGTTCCGTGACGAGCCCCTACACGACCTCGGCCAACCTCAGCGGGGTGCTGCTGAATCCCTCCGCGCATGTGGACTGGGCCGGCCAGATCATCGCCGATTTCCGCTTCGATCCGAATGGCTCCACCGGCTCCTCATACGACATCGACTGGATCGCCCTATCAGACGGCGACTACGACAACGACGGCCTCACCGACATCCAGGAAGGCGGCGCGGATCCTGACAACGACGGGCTGCCGAATTTCGCGGATCCCGATTCAAACAACGACGGGACGCCCGACGCTTTCCACGCCTGGATCGCGGGTTATCCGGGAATATCAAATTCCGCTCCGGGTGCCGACCCTGATGGAGACGGCTGGACCAACGAGGACGAATGGATCGCCGGGACCACCCCTAACAACAACACCTCCCGTTTCGCCACCACGGTTTCCAACTCGGGCCTTACCTTCACGCGGGTGGAAGGCAGGAGTTATGAAATCCTGACTTCCATCAGTCTCGGTACTTGGGCCAGTCTGGGCATGGCACCGGCTGGCACCGGACCGGTGACGGTTCCCCATCCCACCAATCCGGGGCCGCAGCGGTTTTACAAGGTGGTGATCACGCGGATCCCTTAGCGGCTGGGTGAAAAAGAGTGACGGGCGCTTCCCTGCTGAACGCGATTTGCCAAAGCGCCCGAGAGGATGTCGGGACGAAACAGTCGATAGGATATCGACGCTCCTGACGTTCAGACCCCTTGGTCGCGGCCGATCACCGGACTAACGGGTCACGTCGTAAACGAGGATCCGGCTGCTGAGCCGGACCAGTTCGTCCTTGGCTTTCAGGTGGACGGGATGAATGGCGTAGGCCTCAAGGGCGGCCGGCGAATCGAAACGCATGACATAGCCGATGTCGAAGGAATCATCCACGGTGGGTCTTGCTGACGGCAGTGCTGTTCCGGAGTCCAGAAACCGAATGCCGGGTATGCCACGGAGCTCGCGGCCGACCTCGACGAGGGTCTGCTTGTCCTGTGCGTTGCCCGGGCGTTTCAGCCAGACAATGACCACGTGGTCCACGCTACCGGGTTTGGCGGGCGGCGCGATGGTGGCGCATGAGGCAAGGGGTACCGCAATGAGAACGGCGGCGAATCGTTTCATGGCCTTTCCTGGATGAATCCTGAATCAAAAGAATGCGGAGAGCGTGGACGATCAGGACTTCGGCTTCACCACCAGGTAGTATGAAGTGGGCAGCTCGGTTTTCACGTTCACGTTGCGGGTCGAGCCGTCGCCGAAGAGCACATTGGAAGTTCCATTTTTCCATCGATAAATCCGCGGGCTGTTCGTGACCGCGCCCACATTGTTGAACCACCAGTTTCCTTCCTTGCCTTCCGCCATGAAAACGGTCCGTTCCGGTTGCTCGATGGATGCGTAGGACCGGGAATAGCCTCGGGCGTTATCCGGGTTATCCTTAGATTCATAGAAAGGCAGGTTCGTGCCTCCGCCATTGATGATGTAGTTCCAGCGGATCGGAAGCTTCTCGGGAGTCAGGGCGGAAACTCCGTCGAAATAACCTTCCGGCTCGGTCGGACTTGCCGGCACATTCTTACTCCCGGGCCGGAGGAAGACTTCACTATTCAGATAGGGTTGAATCATGGTCGGCCAATAAGTCCCGCCCTTGCGGCTCATCGGGAGATATCCGTTGTTCTCCGCAGTAAAGGTGCTCATGCCGATCCCGAGCTGCCTCAGGTGGCCGAGACTCACCGCCCGGCGGCTGCCATCGCGGATCCTGCTGAAACTCATCATCCCCAATGCGGCGAGCGCCACGATGATGGTGATGGTCACCAGCAATTCAACGAGTGTGAATCCCTTGGAGCTTTGCGATGGTTTTTTCATGGATGAAATTCGGTTTTGAGTTGGGTTTGGATCAAGTGCGGATTGCGAGTCCTGTCGCAGCAAGATGGCGGAGGTGAGAAGACATCTCGTCTTTCTCAACTCTCCTTATATTAGCACCGATCGGCGACGCTTTACATCCCGTGTTCACGGGAAATATCGCGCCCTTCGCCGGTCACTAACAATATTGATTTCGGGCCACATCATTGGAAACGGAAATGGCACAGGACGATCCGCCCTGTGCCATTTCTGATGATTTCTCATTCCAGAGAAGATGACCTGCTCATGGAAGCACCACATTGAGGCGGGCGAACATCTTCGCGCCCGTCTCCAGAGTCTTTGGAATCGAGACCTGCACCTGGTCCACACCGGGTTCGATGTCGTCGGTCACTGCGACGACCACGCCGTCATCGCCATTCGTTGCTGGGGTCCAACCGACGAGGTCGGAACCATACTCGGCGGCGATTTCGATGCCGGGCTGGGTGAGCGAAAGATCCGTCCGTCGGAAGGTGAAGATCAGGTTGCTCACGTCAGTACTGACGGTGGGTGCGAGGCTGCTGGAATCCGCGTTGGGGTTGGCAGGATTCGGCTGGCCGCCGATCACGAATTCCACCGCGTTGTCGAGCCCGTCGTTGTCCGGGTCCGCCGTGGCCGCGGCATCGCCGTCTGCGAGTCCGTTAGTCGTGGTGGCCCAGGTTTCAAACGGATTGGCAACCGGAGTTCCGATCAAGGCGATGTTGTGGGTGTCTACGCCGTCATTGTGGTTGTAGGTGACGGTATAGCCGGGAATGCTTCCGGTGACCGCGGCGAACTGCGCCCCGGTGATGGCGCTCGCGGCATTCACGATGATATAGACACTCTCCGTAGGGGCGTTGATGGTGGTCAGGTCCAGCGTCATCGCGGAGATGTCCAGGGTACCGCCGACGATGAGCTGGTCAGCGGTGGCGCCGTCCATTTCGACGAGGAGCGAGCCGTCTCCCGAGACGCTGGCGGAAGCGGTGAGAGTGCCGACCGAGGTGCCCGGGGCGATGGCCCCGTCACTGTCCAGAGTGATGGCGCCACCGATCGGCCCGGTGCCGCCAAGAATCGCGCTTTTCGCGTCGCCGATTCCGTCACCGACGGTCACCGCTCCGGTGGCATTGGTGGCATCGCCGGTGATCAGCAGGGATCCATCCTCGATGGTGGTGGCACCGGTATAATCGATGGTGGCACCGGACAAGGTGATGGCGCTGGTGCCGCGCTTGGTGATGGTTCCCGCTCCGGTAATCGCTCCGGGAACCGTCACGGCACCGGTGCGGTCGAAGATCAATGCGCCGTCGTTGGTGACAGGTGCCACACCCAGCGAACCGGTTGCGCCGCCTTTACCAATCTGAAGGGTGCCCTCGGCGATGGTGGTTCCGTTGCTGTTGGACATGTTGCCTGCAATGGTCCACTGACCCGCGCCGGCTTTGTTCAGGATGTTGATCGGAGTGCCGCCGCTCGCGATGGTGACATTTCCACTGATCTCGCCATCGCCGGCACCGAAGAGGTTGAGCTGACGGACCGAGACCGTCCCGCCGAAGACCAGCTTGTCGGCGGCGGACTCGATGGTGGTGCGATTGCCGCCGCCGCCCGCTGAAATGTTGGCGCTGATGGTGTTGTCTCCGCTGACGTTGACGATGTGCGGGAAATCACTGTTTCGGGAGGTCAGGGAGGGAATGGAGTTTGCAACGGTAATACCGCCTGTCAGTTCGAGGCTGGATCGATCGTTGTTGCCGCCGCTGCCGATGGTCAGCGAACCGGGACCGGCGGCGTTGGCGTGTGACAGGCGCAGGGGATTGGCCGCGCTCTGGCTGCCGGCGATGACAGTGCCGCCGGGATGCGTGTTGGCGTTTGATAGAAGCAGGACGCCGGTCCCGGTCTTGGTGAGGATGCTCCCTGCGGCTCCACTGATGACTCCGGAAATTTCACCTTCGATTTCGGCGCTGCCCTTGATCGAGCCGACGCTGCGGTTGCCCGCATTCAGATCGATGCCGGTGGTCAGGGTGACCTTGTGGGTGGATGCACCGGTGCCGAGATTGAAGGTGGAGGGATTGAATGAGGTGGAGCCCCACAGCACGGTGCCGGTGAGGGCGACGTTTCGGTCCGCGTTCACGGCGGCAAATCCGAAGGTGCTGGCAGCGACGTCGGCGGTGTTACCGACGCGCATTTTGCCCGCGCCTGAGAGAGCGATCTCCTTGGAAAAGTCCATGGTGGTCAATTCAAACACACAGCCTCCGCCGGTCCGTATGAAGGAGTTTGGAGAGAGGGCCGTGGCGCTGCCGATACGGAGAATGTTCGAGCTACGAAGAAGTAGATCGCCAGTAAAAGTGTTGTTTCCGCTCAAAGTGAAAGTTCCACCTGCGTCGGTGATGATTGATCCAGTGCCGCTGATATTTCCGGCAAAGTCGAAATTGCCCGCAGTCCGGAGACCACCCGAAAACACAATACTGCCATTGCCGCCGGCAAGGACGACTCTCTGAGCGCCGGCACCAACCGCTGCTGTCTGGGTCAGCGTGCCGTTGACGGTGAGGGTGGTGGTGCCGACTTTCAGGAAGCGGTTGCTGTCGGCCGTGAGTGTTGCGCCGTTGTCGATGGTGAGATTGTTGGAAGAGGCTGTGCTGGTTCCGGAAAAAGTCACGGCACCGGCCTTGATGTTGAGGTTGGTGGCCGTCTGCGGGGTATCAACAGTGACAGTGTAGGTCTGGGCGACGTCGAATTCCGCATCCTCGGCAGCTACCCATGTTGTTTGGGTTCCGGCCCCGGCGGAAGCGGTGTTCCAGTTGCTGGTGACTTCGTCCCAAGCGCCTGAGTAGTCAGACGAGCCGGGGTTCGCGTTCCAGTAGAGGGTGGCCGCTTGAAGCGAGGTGGAGGCGGCAAGGATCAGGGTGAGGACGGCAAATGGATTTGAGCGTGGTTTCATGGAGTTTTGAATTGGGTTTGAATGGAATCGAGAGCCAGATCCAGCGATGTGGCCGAGAAGAGAAGGCGTTTTATCGATCTCAACCTTGTTTACCGTATCACTGATCGACAGTTCATCGCATCCCGTGTTCACGGGAATTCGCATGGCCAGCCGCTTTCTAACTTATTTTGTGTCGGACACCGAGAAATGGAAATGGCACAGGACTTCACGCCCCGTGCCATCTCTCTTGGTTCGTCTCAAAGATATAACATCTTCTTCATGGAACCACCACATTGAGCCGCGCGAACATCTTCGCACCCGTTTCCAGAGTCTTGGGAATCGAGACCTGCACCTGGTCCACACCGGGTTCGATGTCGTCGGTCACCACGACGACCACATCGTCCACGCCATTCGTTGCAGGGGTCCAGCCGAGCAAGTCGGAACCATATTCCGCGACGATTTCGATGCCGGGCTGGGTGAGCGAAAGATCCGTCCGGCGGAAGGTGAAGATCAGGTTGCTCGCGTCGGTGCTGACGGTCGGCGCGAGGTCGCTGGAGTCGGCGTTGGGATTGGCTGGATTCGGCTGGCCGCCGATCACGAATTCCACCGCATTGTCGAGTCCGTCGTTGTCCGGATCCGCCGTAGCGGCGGCATCGCCGCCTGCCAAGCCGTTGGTCGTTGTGGCCCAGGTGGTGAAGGGGCTGCCGGAACTCGCGACCAGGTTGAGCTGGGTTCCGCTCCCTTCGATGGCGAGTTCGAAGCCGGGAATCGCCGGATCCAGCACCGGCGTGCCGGTGATGCTGCTGGCGGTCATCAGAGTGGCTGCCACAGGCGTGCCGGTGACCGTCACCTTGGCCGTCAAACCACTGAAGGTGACCGAACTGGTGGAACTGGTCGGCGAGCCTAGGGTGAAGCCCAGAGTTGCGCCGCTGTCCACCGTGATCGGGGACGTCTGGCTGCCACCGACCAGCGCGAGGGTGCCCGCTGTGATGGTGGTGGCACCGGTGTAGGTGTTGGCTCCGGTGAGTGTTAGGGTGCCAGTGCTCAACTTGGAGAGTCCACCGCCCGTCGAGCCAGGATCCTCGGTGAGGGCGTGGGCGATCGTGACATTGAAGTTGTTGGTATCAATGACCGCACCGCCCGCCCTGACGACGGTGTTGGTGAGATTGGTTGGGACGAAGTTTGCGTTGTTACCTCTTGCCTGGAGGGTGCCGCCGTTGAAATTGACGGTAGTAGTACCGCCGCCGGTTGACAGATTGTTAGCCCGCAGCGTGCCACCATTGAGGTTGAGTGTGCCGGTGGCCTGCCCGACGCGGAACGGACCGCAGATGAAGGTGCCGCCATTGAGGGTGGCGGTGCCGGTGGCGCCATAGGCATTGAGAATTTCCCGCGTCCCGGCGTCAAAGGTGCCGCCGTCCAGGACGAAATTTCCACTGCCGCCTGTGGTGTGGCCAGCGGTGAAAACAAAGCCACCCACACTCGCGTCCACAGTGCCGCTGCTGAGCCGGAAGGTGCCGCCTCCGACCACAGTGAATCCGGACATCCCAACGGAGTAAGTGGTGCTCGCGCCGCTTGTGAGCGTAACCGTGCCGGATTCCATATCGAAGGTTCCGCCGCCCGTCTGGAAGGATTGAAGGGAAAGCGTAGCCAGTGCTCCGGGATCATAAGTCTGGGTCCCGGCACCTACTTTGCGGATCGACTTCGCTCCGGAAATAACTCCCGTGTAGGTCCCGGAACTCGGGTTACCCAGGGTGAGGTCCTGGGTGGCGGCCAAGTCATTCAAGACCGATAGGTTGCGTGAGCCGTCGAGTCCGCCCAGTGCAATTGCCGTGGTTCCGGTGAACGAGATCGTGCCGGAGTCGGAGGGATCTAGAATCACTAACGAGCCAGCGAGGGCATTGGTCGCGCCTACAACCACGGGTCCTTCGCCGGGACGGAATGTTCCTGTAGCGGTATTCGCGGCATTGTTCATCACCAGTTGCCCGGGACCGGTCTTCAAAAGTGCTCCGGCTCCGCTAATGGAACTGAATCCTCCCAGTGTCACCGTTCGGCCGGTCGCGACATTGATGGCCGGTGAACCCGTGGTTCCCACAGCGATTCCTATCGAGCCGCCTGTGCCGGTCACGCCGTTGATCGTGAGATCGGAGGCGGGGTCGTAGTGGGTGATCGTGCCACCATTAAAATTGATCCGGCGGGTACTGGTTGTCGCGAAAAGACCCGCTCCCGCAGTGATCGAACCGGCATTCAGCGTGCCGGCGTTGAGGGTATATTGTGAGTTAAAAACCGGCAAAACCGTGCCGGTGGTCCTCGTGGTTTCTCCGAAAGTCAGTGTTGATACTTTCACTGTGCCTCCGCCGTGAGTGAATAATGATGTGTTGCTCTGCCCTGTCAAAGCTCCGTTCAAGCCGCCGCTCTCGTTTTTCGAGAGCCAAATATTGGTCGCGGTGAATGCACCACTTCCCATCGAGAATGAACCGTTGACACCAGGTCCAGCTGCAGTCGATGAGCCACTTCCCCCACGGGACAGTGTCAAGGTGGTGACGAGAATATCCACGGATCCAGCGGAGAGGTTCATCTGAGAAGTCCCCACCCCTGTTCCGCCTGCACTGTTTTCTCCAATCACGATTGACGTAACCGCCGCTGTTCCATCTTGGCCGCGTAGTGTCACGGAAGGAGTTGTTAAAGCTGATTGAAACTGAACGGTGCCACCGTCCCGCGTTGTTCCGAGCTTCCAGTTGTCGGCGTTGATCGTATTGGATCCTCCCAGTTCGAGGCGACCGCTGTTGATATTGCCACCAGCGTTTGCAGCGCCCGTAGTTCCAATATTGACGGCTAAGGAAGTGATCGTGTTGCTGGTAGCGCTCAATTTGAAAATTCCGGAGGTGCCAGGTGCAAGTCCTCCGGCGAGTCCCCCGACAGAAATACTTTGTCCGGTTTTTGAAATCGCGAGGCTTGAAAGACCCGAAGCATCAATTTCCGCCGTTCTTCCACCCGTGGTGACCGATGGGGAAAGGGTGAGTGCGCCCGCACCATCCAATGTTAGGGATCCGTTGGTGATGGTGCCTTTGGTGTTCGCAGCGGCGGTGGAAATGGAAAGGTTCGCGAGGGTTTGCGGGTTTCCACCGAGGTCCAAGGTGCCGTCTGCGGAAAAGCCCACGCTGCCACCCGTGGCAAGACGATTGGTGCCGCCGCTGAGGGCGACGATGCCACCGCCAATGCTGGTGGTGCCCGTATAATTGTTGGACGCGGTTAGAGTTAAGGTCGCAGCTCCGGATTTAACGAGGCCTGCGGCACCGCTGATGATCGAACCGATCGTGGCGTTGCCGTTAGCAACGATGCCGGGCGAGCTTCCGTCAAGCGTGAGCGTTCCTCCTGAAAGCGAGTAATCCGCCACATCAAATGTAATTTGGTTGGCGGTGATTCCGCCTGCATCGATGACCACTGCGCCTCCTGTTACCCCGAAAAAGGCGTCGTCGTCCAGAGTGGAAGTGGATGGCCAAGCCGCAGGACTGCCTGCGGTGGCGGCGTTGTTCCAATTGGTCAAGGTGGTATCCCAAGTGCCGGCTCCGCCATTGGCATCGGGCACGGCGGCGGTGGTGTCGGTGCCGTCCCAATAGAGCGTGGTGGCTTGCAGGGTGGTGGCGGAAATAAGAGCGAGTGAGATCGCAAGGAATGGGTTTGAGCGGGGTTTCATGGTGTTTTTTCGAGGGATTTCGAATCGGAAATTTGAGCGGGAAGGGATGGGAATCAACGGCGGCGGCGCAGCATGCCGAAGCCTAGCAGGATTCCGGCAAGCGCGGAGGTGGGCTCGGGGACGGCGGTCCAGGTGAGGGTGGTGCTTCCGTTGAAGCTGAAGTATCCCCGGTCTCCTGCGGTGGCGATGGCAGTGGCACCGGAACCGCTAGGAGTGAGGCCGGTGCCGGTGAACGAGGTGAACAAATTGGAGAGGTCCGTCATCCCGGATGAGGCGAAGAGGTCGTTCCAAGTCTTGTTCGTGTCCCAGAAGGCATCGGCATAACTGGTGGTTTTTCCCGCACCGCCGAGCAGGGCGATGTTGAAAACGGCGGTGCCGGATGCGGCTCCCGTAACTGCGGCTTGTCCGTAGTTGCCGTTATTTGCGACGGCTCCCGGATCCGGAGTGTCAGCAGCGCTCAAGTCCCAGTTGAAAATGGAAGTGCCGCCGCTGTCGAAAGCGAGCGTGCTTCCCAATGTCAATTTGCTGCCGCTCGCTTGCGCGGTTGGAGAAAGCGTGCCCAAGGCACCGATGGTGACCGCACCGTCGATCGTGCCGGTGCCGCCGAGGGTGGCGACGATGCTTCCCAGGGCAGTCCCAGTGACATTGACAGCGCCGGAGCCAGTGCCGGAGTCGGTGGTGTTGTTAACGAGCAAAGTGCCGGCAGCGACGGTGGTGCCGCCGGTGTAGGTGCTAGCGGCAGTGAGTGTGAGGGTGTTAGTGCCCGCCTTCGTGAAGGTTCCCGCGACGGAAGGCATGTCACCCATTGGACGGACGATGGTCGCGCTTGAAGCCGTTGTATCGATGATGGTGTCGCCCGTTCCCAGCAAGACCGCGATTTGGGTGCCTATGTTGTTATTGTCAATCAGGTTGCTGGTGCCGCTCGCGGACTTAAGGGTTCCGCCATTCAGATTTAAAGAAAAATCAACGGCGGTGGCAGTGTTGTTATAAATCCTTTTTGCGGTCAGGCTGCCACCCGTGAGGGTGTAGCTGTTCCCGCCATTGCCATCTTGGTGATACAGATTGTCCACGGTCACCGTTCCGCCGGTCTGCGTCGCAACGCCAGTTCCATTGTGGCCAACCACCAGTTCGGTGCTGGTGACTGTGCCGCTCTTGATACTGAGATTCCCGTTGGCGGCGGCGGCGATTTTAAGATTGTTTCCCCCTCCAACATTCAGGGTGGCCCCATCAATAGTTAGAGTGCCTCCTCGGGCACCTGCCCCGATATTGTAGGCGGCTTGAGTCGCGTCTTTGGCGGTGGTGGCGTAGGTGCCTGATTTCAGAATCAATTCGCCCCCATTGGCAGAAATCGCGCCCAGTGACTGGGAAACAACACCCGGGTCCAAGGTCATTGTTCCGCCACCGGTCTTGTAAAGAACCCCGGTGGTGGTGGGGACGGACCCGGTCATGGTGAGGTCCCCGGCTGCATTGGAAACATTGAAGGTCGCGGAACTCGCTGCATTGATGGTGAATCCACGATTCGAACTCGCTGCCCCGGCTGCCGAGATTTGTAAGGTTCCCCCTCCGAATACGAGGTTCGAAGCAGCGACTGGGGCCGCACCGAGATTTCCGGCCGCGCCGCCGTCCCCAAGAGCCGCGATGGAAATCGTTCCCGCGTTGATCGTCGTCACGCCGGTGTAGGTATTTGCTCCTTCTAAAGTCAACGCACCGCTGCCCTGCTTGGTCAGACCGCCACCCGTGGAAGTAGCATCTTCGGTCAGGTCTTTGGCGACGGTGATGTTGAAAGTGCTGGTGTCGAACACGGCTCCATCTGCGCGGATTTTTGCGTTCGTGATAGAGGTGGGAAGGAAGTTCGAATTGTCCTGTTTTGCCTCAACGGTTCCACCGTTGAAATTGATGGTGGATGTCCCTCCCCCGGTGGACAGGTTGTTGACGCGAAGGATTCCACCATTGAGGTTCAATATTCCAGTTGCCTGGGACACCCGGAATTGGCCCGCGGTTAACGTTCCGCTGTTGATCGTGGTCGTCCCATTCGCGCCATAGGCATTGAGGACTTCTAAGTTGCCGCCATTGAAAGTTCCGCTATCAAGGATGAAGTTGCTGCTCCCTCCCCCGGTGTTCCCCGCGGTGAACAGATAGGTGCCACTGGTGGCGGTCACATTCCCCCCGTTGAGGCGGAAAGTGCCGCCCTTCGAAACGACGAAGCCGGTCGTGCTGTCGGGAGCACCGGTTCCTGCGTTGCCGGTTACCGTGTAACTGCCAGAGGTGATTTCAAGTGTGCCTCCCGAGGTGTTCATGCCCGCGAGGCTCGCCGTCGTGTTTGGAGTGAGAGTCAGCGTTCCCGAACCGGTTTTGACGAGGGATGCCGTATTCAGGGTTTGATATTGGAACGCGGAAGCAAATGTCACGCTCTGGCCGTTGGTGTTGAACGTTGCCGCCTTTCCATCAGCAAGAAGCAAACGGGAAGAGTAGTCGGTGGTATTGGCAGCAGAGAAGATCAAGCCCCCCCCGTTCATCGTGATTGTGCCAGTCGCGCTTAGTGCTCCCGCGCTACCCAGGGCAAGCGTGCCTGCCGTGACAGTGGTGCCACCCGTGTAGGTGTTGGCATTCGCCAGCGTGAGCGTGCCGGCCCCAGATTTGACAATCGCAAGATTGTTTTCATTGGTGCCGCCTCCACCAAGAACTCCTCCAAATATATTGCTCCCGCTGACAAGGTTGACAGTAAGCGTGGAATTGGCTGCTGCACTGCCTACGATTGAGTTTGTGGTGCCAGATCCAGTGGTGGTGAGGCCGGCAACAGTTTGGGTCAAAGCGGCGGCGTTGCCCAAAATCACTTTCCCACTGTTGCTACCGTTTCCAAGATTGAGTGCCGTGGTGGCGGCCAAGGCGGCGTTGAGCTGAAGTGTACCGTTCTGCACGTCGGTTGCGCCCGCATAGGAGTTTGCGACGGTGAATGTCGTCGTGCCAGCCCCTGCCTGGGTAAATGAACCAGACCCGGTGATGGCCGTGCTGCTGAAATCGGTGCCTTGGACGACGTCATTGCTACGGTTGATGGTGAGATTTGCGTTGTTGACAATAGTGCCGGACGCAGAAAGCGATCCGGTAGTGCCACCGTTGCCGAGGCCGAGAACCCCGCCGCTGATCGTGGTGATGCCTAGGTAGTTGTTGGCATTGGAAAGCAGCAGCACGCCGTCGCCAGTCTTCGTGAGATTGCTGCCTGCCGCCCCGGTGAGGACACCGGAAATTTCCGCTTCAATGGCGGCACTGCCGTTGGCGGCGTTGATGGTCCGCGTGCCGGCATTCAGGTTGATGTCCGTGGTGAGTGTGACCTTGTGGGTGGATGCTGCGGTGCCGAGGAGGAAGATCGTGGGATTGAACAAACCGGCTGCCCAGGAAACAGTTCCGTTGAGCGCCACTGTCCGGTCGGCGTTCACTGCGGCAAAACCGGAGTTTCCGGCTCCATCCGCACCGGCATTAAAACGCACAGTGCCCGCTGTGCTGCCGACCGTGCGAGAGAAATTGGTGCCGGTGAGCTCGACGATGTTGGTGCCCCCGCCGAAACGAAGGAAGGTGTTGGCCGAAAGTGCGGTGGTACTTCCAAGGCGGAGGGTATTGCTGCTACGGATCAGAGTATCTCCCGCGTAGGTGTTGTTTCCACTAAGGTCGATGATACCACCGGCGTCCGTCACAAGGGCTCCCGCAGACCCGCCGCTGATATTTCCGGCGAAGGTGATGTTTCCACCAATGCGCAGGCCGGCACCGAGGATGATCGAGCCATTGCCGCCAGCAATGCTGACCCGGCGTGCGGTGGAGGCGAGGGCGGTATAGTCGAGAGTCCCATTGACCGTGAGGGTTGTGGTTCCGCTTTTCAGGTAGCGGTCGCCCGCGCCGGAGAGGGTGGCGCCGCTGTCGATGGTGATGTTGGTGGCGGAAAGCGTGTTGGTCCCGGCGAATGTGACGGCACCGGCCTTGATGCTGATATTGGTAGCCGTCTGATCTGCGTTGATGGTGGCCGTATAAGCGCCTGTTTGCTCGAAAATGGCGCTGTTTGCAGCACTCCAAGTGGTCAATGACCCGCCGCCGGAAGTGGCCGACCAGACGGCGTTCGCCCAGTTTCCCGAAAGCGGGGAGGGATTCCAGTATTGATCCGCAGCCTGAGTGAAAGTAATGCCCGCGAGGGAAAGAGTCGCGACGATTTTGACAAGGGAGTTAAAACGAGTTTTCACGAGGTGGGTTCTTAGGGGTTTCGGGAGAAGGCGGTGTCGGGCGATTGGGAATGAATCGACCCTTCGGTGAAAAGTTACAGGATGGGGCGGCCGGAAATCATCCCGTGTATGCGGGATTTTGATCCGGAATGGAGAATTCTGGATCCGGGATAAATTCCGGTTGATGATCCTCATCTCCGGACTAAACAGCCTCTACGGGCGCAACTTCGAGCCCTCATGAAAATCAAGAGTCGCAGGATTCGTCGGATTCGTGGGCAGAAAATCTTGCTCTCACCCGACGGGCCGGAACCACGTTGTGGTTCGATTTCATACAATCAAGTTCCCCAGGGTAGGCGTTCGTTCCTCACGCCAACCCTGGGCTGAAGGAAAAAACACCTTTGGTGTAAAGTGCGGCAAACCCATGAAGGGATGGGAATCAATCCCCCCCCCCCAGACTCAGACCGTTCTCAAGGTGCTTGGAATGATTCCTGACACTATTTCCCGGTGAGTTCCTTCTTGAGGATGTCGTAGTAGAGGCGCGGATTCCCCGGGTCGGGGGAAATGTGGTGGGCGGATTTGGAATTCGAAACATCGGCAATGCCCCAGAAAATGGAATCGCAGGTATCGTCATAAGAACCATAGACGCTGTATTCACTCGCTTCCCTGGCCCAGCGAACTTGTTTTTCCCATTCCTCAGCACTGATTTTGTACCAGGTGGAGGGTTCCACGCCGCCGTTGGGCGAGACGAAGCGCACCGAGCCGGATTTGTTCTGCCACTGGCTGCGGTAGCCCCAGCCATCGGACTCGTGGGGGTTTTGGATCACCTGGTTGATCTGGGTGTTGCCGATGCGGAACTTCTCCAGGTGGTTCTTGTATTCGGGTTTGGTTTGCTCGAATTGCTTCCAGTAGGTTTTTCCATCGTTGAAGGCCAGCAGCATGGGCCGGTCGTCCCCGTGACCGTAGCGCCGGTAGTGGGGGTCCTTGGCCCAGGTGTCGTAAACTTTTCCGGCGATGTCGTTCCAGAACCCGAACGGACCGCCGGGAACCATGCGTTTCTTCACGTCATCCGAGGTGAACTGGGCACCGATGAAGGCAAAATAGGTCATGCCTTTTTCCCGGGTGACCTTGCGGATGTTATCCACCTTTGGTTCGTAGGTGTGCCAGAGGTTGGTCCATTGCGAGGCGTTGGTCATGTCGATGATGACGGTCTGGATGCCGGCGTCCTTCATCTTCTGGAGGATGTCACGGGTTTGCCCGATGTCCGAGTAATCGTGATTCGGAATCATCTTGCCGTTGATCTCGAAGGTGGTGCCGTTGTTGCTCCCCCGGCAGCAGATGAGGACGTGGGCGCAAGGGTGACCGGCGAGGGCGGTCGATGGCAAGGCAAGGGCCAACACACTCAGGCAAAGGCCAGACCGGAGCATTCGGGAGAGGGGTTTCGTAAGGAAATGGAATTCAGTGTTCATGTTCGGTGAGTGGGAGTTCGGCATTTCAGCGGGGCAATTCGACGATGCGTCCCAACTGGAGTCGCACCGGGCCGACAAGTCCGGAGGTTTCCAAAGGCGAGTTGGCGGCCGGTGCCCTGATCGTCCAGGTTTTGCGTTGCGCTTCGGGCAGCGCGGCATCGTAGGCGAGGCGGTTGAACCAGGTGTTGGTGACCTTGATCGAAATCGCATTCGCGCCGCTAACAAGATGCGGGGTGATGTCGGCGCGGAAGGGAGGTGCCCACAGGGTGGCGGCGGGTTTGCCGTTGACCGTGACTTCGGCAATCATCGAGACGCGGCCGAGATCCAGCATGACACGGGTATCGGCGGGGGGTGTTTCGATCTGGAAGGCGCAGGTGTAGGTGGCGGAGCCCGAGAACGCCCGTGTGGCGGGATCAGTAAGGGCGGACCAAGGCGTGAGTTCCGGCAGGTCGATGGATGCGGGCGTGTCCCAACCGGACGGAAATGCCAGTTTCCACGGGCCGGCAAGCGGAATGGCCGGGAGTTCCGGCACGGTGACCTGGACCATCGAGTGGTCAGCGCGCCGGAGCTGATAGTTTCCGCCCTGCCAGGCGAGCAAGCGTTGCCCGCCATCGAGAATTTTCGGAGACAATGGCGGGGCGTCCACATCGGGTTGCAGAAGCTCCCGGGGCTTGAGTCCCTGCGCGGCCTGCGGCGGGTTCTTGTCCACGCGTTGCGGGTCCATCAGATCGACGAGTGTCTCTCCATTGCGATCCATCCGGGTGAAGCTGGTTTTGTTTTTTCCCTTGCGGAAAATCACGAACACCGAGCCAGCTGCGGGAAGGTCGAGGTGGACAGCAGTTTGCTTTCCGGAGGCTTGATAGAAATCCGCGGGCTGGCCGGTGCCCGTGAGTGGGTTCCACAATTCCGGAACGCCTTGGCTGGCGAACTGGAGATTCGCGTTGAGCGGAAACCGGCGGTCGGCCGCGATGAAATAGATGTCCGCATCATCAGTGCGCCGATGACACCAAGTGGCTGCGCCCGCACCGATCACGTCAGGCCCGACACCGGCCTTTTGCAGCGCGGATGCGAGTCCCTCACCCCAGAGCAAGCGGCCATTGCCGATTTTCCGGACACCGCTTGCGTCACTCCAGAGCTCCCCGATGATTTGTTTGAATTTCAAATCATCCCCAGCGCCGCCGCTGAGCGAGGCGTTTTGAAAGGATGGCCGGCCGATCACGGTCGCACCCTGTTGGATGAGCTCGCGCAGGCGGGTGAGCGACGGCAAGGTGAGGCGAATTTCGTCGGGCAGCCAGAGGGCTTTCCAGGTGACACCTTCGGGAGTTTTCAGAATTCCATCGGCGACGCTGATGCGATCGATCAGGACGTCCGAATTCAGATAGTCGAACTTGATGCCTTCGGGAAAAACCGGTTCCTGGCGCGGCTTGTGATCGAGATCGTCGCCGAGATACCAAAGCACGTCCGCCACCGGTTGCCCTTGCTCCAACATGAACTGGCAGCGCGAGAGATAGCATGTCCACTCCGGCATGTAAGGCCACCACGTTTGCCCGCGGATGAACGGCGTGCCGATCTGTGCGCCGAACGAGGTGCCGGGCACCACATCGAGCCGCGGATTGTGGGTGTAGGTGTGGAACACAAGATGATTGAGTCCCTGGGCGAAATGCCGGTCTGCCAGATGTTTCAACATGAAGGGATGTTCGTTCCACTTGATGTCGATGTTGGTGAACGACTCCGCCGCGATGCGCTTTTTCCCATAGATGTGTGCGGCGGAAACGGCGGGCAGCATTGGCTTGCATTCGAGGCCACCCCAGTGCGGATCGTTGAGGTGCCAGAACTCGCACATCGGGATGTCCGCCTTGCCATAGTATTGGAGGATGTCGCCCGTCGGGACATCGCCGGGGCCGGATTCGAAAGAGAGTTTCATACCGCGCTCGCGACCGAGGGTGGCGAGGCGTTCGTAATAGTTGGTGACTAGCAGGTCATTGAGCGTGGCACGCCAGTCTCGGAGAAAACGCTGGCTCGTTAGATGATCACCCACCACATGTCCGGCCAGCGCCGGCAACCACGGGCGGAGCGCGTAGCCACGGAGTCCGGAAAACTCCTGCTCCATCGCCGAAGTCCAGGTCTGGGTGTGGCATTCCCAACTATCGATGACCATGCCTTGCAAGCGCCCCGCATCCGCCGGGCCGCCCGGCGCGGAAATGCGGCCGATGTAGCCCGCGAAATGAGCGTCGACACCTTTTTTGGAGAGCTTGTCGCACTCGAACCCGGTGGCCTCCTTCGGCGCGGGGCCGTTCCTCGCACCGGTGTTGACGTGACCGAAACGCAGCACCGTCCATTTTCCAGCGGGAGCCTTCCAATTGAGCTTGCCTTCGGAATCCAAGCGCTTGGTTAGATCAACGATGCCGGCGGGCGCGATCCACGCGGCTTTGTCCTGCACCGGCGGCGGGCTGCGGTCCAGACTTCGCAACACATAGCCCGCCTGGCCATGCCAATCATCGACGCGGGCGGCGGATGATAGCCGGAGCTTGGTGATTTCCAGCGGAAACTTGTTTTCGAACGAGATTCGGAAGGTGCTCGCCGTGGCGTCCGGCAGGGCCAGCACCAGCGGTTGGTCATCCTGCCAGTTGCTGCGCGGAACCTCGCGGCGGGCGATTTCAGTCAGGCCGTTTTGCCCGACTGTTTGAACGCGGATCGCCACTCCGGGATCGAAGCCCCGGCGTTTGGAGAATTTCTCCACCGGCGGCAGTTCCAAGGATCGCAGCGTGATCGGTTGGGCGAATGAGACCTCCACCCAACTTGGTTTTGCAAATCCAACAGAAGCGTCTTTCACCCCATTCAGCAGATCCGCCCATGGCTGCTTGTCGTCGCTTCCGCGCACCGATGTGGGGATCAGGTGGTTGCCGTCGTCATCCGCCGGTGTGGGAAACGCGACTACGGCCACATCGCGGTAGTCGCGGTAGTCGCGCCAGTCCTCCGTGCTCGGTTGCGGCTTGGCCAAGGCGATGGAAACATCGACGCCACCCACGACATCCGTGCGGCTGGAGACCAAGTGGCGCATCGCGTTTTCCGGCGTGATCCACGGGCCGCCGGACATCGCCCAGCCCGGGCAATTCTGCATGGTGAAGCTCAAGTCGAGGCGGCGGCATTCATCGGCCGTGTGGGTGATCATGTCATCCCATGACGGACTGAGGCAGGTGATCTGCGGCGTCACGCCCGGCCAGGGTCCGCCGAACTGGCCGTGGAAGAGTTGGATGCCCCTCAAGCCCGCACCGGCGACGGCTTCGAGGTCGGCAGTTAGACCGTTTTTGGCGACATTGCCGCCGATGAGGTGGAACCATGTCTCCGGCCTCGAATCGTGAGGTGGCTCGGCGAATCCGGCAGCCAGCGGGTCAGCAGCATGCACCAGATTTCCGGCCGCGAAAAGCGATGAAATGGCAATTCCTGCCTTCAATAAACAAGGGGAGAACAGGTGAGGTTTCATAAAGGAATCAGGGTTTTGCTAGTGCAAGGGCGTAGGATGGATGAATGATGCGACGTTTCATACCAGAAGGCCTTTAACCAACGAGCCATGTACGTCGGTGAGCCGGAAGTTGCGCCCCTGATAGCGGAATGTGAGCTTCTCGTGGTCGAGGCCCAGTTGATGCAGAAGGGTGGCTTGGAAGTCGTGAACTCCCACCGGGTCCTTGGTGATGCCGTAGCAGAATTCATCCGTCTGCCCGTAAGCGTGGCCGGGTTTGAAGCCTCCACCCGCCGCCCACATGGTATAACAAGCGCCAAAGTGATCGCGTCCGTGGTTGGGTTTGGTCACATCGCCCTGCACGAAGACGGTCCTGCCGAATTCGCTCGCCCAGATGACCACGGTGTCTTCCAACAAGCCGCGCATTTTCAGATCCTTCACCAGGCCGGCGGACGGCTGATCGGTGTCCATGCATTGTTTTTCCAACTGGGTGGGAAGGTTCGAGTGCTGGTCCCAACCCGAGTGCATGATCTGGACGAAGCGGGTGCCGCGCTCGACCAGGCGGCGGGCCAACAGGCAGTTCCGCGCGTAAGAACCGCTGCGGTGCACGTCCGGCCCGTAAAGATCCAGCACGGCTTTCGACTCGCCCGTGATGTTAGTCAATTCCGGCACGCTGGCCTGCATGCGGTAGGCCATTTCATACTGGGTGATGCGGGTGTCGATTTCCGGATCGCCGAAATCATTGAGGTGATGATGATTGAGTTCCGCCAGATCATCGAGAAGCGAGCGCCGCAAGGGGCGCGACATGCCGTCAGGGTTGGTTAGATAGAGCACCGGGTCGCCATCGCCACGGAAGCGCACGCCCTGGTGTTTCGAAGGAATGAAACCGCTGCCCCAATAATGATCGAAGAACAACTGGCCGCAGGTTTTTTCGCGGTCGGAGGAAGTCATCACCACGAAGGCGGGCAGCTCGTTGGTGAGGCTGCCGAGCCCATAACTCGCCCAGGCCCCGAGGCTGGGTCTGCCGGGAATCTGGCTTCCCGTGAGCAAAAAGGTGACACCCGGGGCATGATTGACTGCCTCGGTGTGCATCGAGTGGATGAAACAGACATCATCCGCGATGCTGCCGATGTGCGGGATGAACTCGGACAACCAGCGACCGCTGCTGCCGTATTGCCGGAACGGCTTGAGAGCCGGCAGGATCGGGTATCCCTTCTGGCTCGCCGTCATGGTGGAAAGCCGGGTGTTTTTTCTAACCGACTCTGGCAGTTCCTGGAGCCGGTGTTTTTCGAGGTTCGGCTTGTAGTCGAACAAGTCCACCTGCGACGGTGCGCCGCCCTGCCAGAGGAGGATCACGCGTTTGGCCTTGGGAGCGAAGTCGCTGAGTTGGGAGGGCATCGCATTGGCCGCCAGCCCGTCCTCGCCCAACAGGTTGGCGAGCACCGCCGCGCCGATCCCTCCCGCACTGCGGCCGAAGAACTGGCGGCGGGTGAGGTGTCTTTGATGTTGGAGAAAGGGATCCATGATAATTTCGATTAGATGCTATTCACGTGTCAGCGCCTCATCCAGATTGAGGATCGAAAGGCAGACCGCCGAAAGCGCGGCGACATGGGCCGGCTCTCCGGGTAGATCGCGGGTACCATCGCCATGGGAAAGGTAGCGCGACGCCGCCTGCGGATCCGCTTGAAACTCGCGGTGCGCCTTGTCGAAACTGCGGCGCAGGATTTTCAATTCATGCTCGTCCGGTTGCCGCGAACAGACCCTCAGCCAGGCGCCGGAGAGTTGTGCTTCGGTGTCGCCGGATTTGGATTCACGAATCACCTTGGCAGCCAACGCCCGCGCGGCCTCGTTCCAGGTGACGTCATTGAGCGTGATGAGCGCGTGAATGGGTGTGTTGGTGAAGGAAGGCTTGACCGAGCAGATCGTGCGCGACGAGGCGTCGAACATGTTGCCCGGTGCCACGGTGCGCCGCCAGAAGGTGTAGAGACTGCGCCGGTAAAGGTCGGCCCCTTTCGATTGCGGATAGGTGAAATCGCGCTCCTTGGTGATCGCGAGCCCGTCCCAGATGCCGGGTGGTTGATAGGGATACACCGGCTTTCCTCCCATCTCCCGGTTGAGCAGCCCGCTGCTTGCCAGGGCGAGGTCGCGAAGCACGGGTGAGGACAAGCGGTAGCGCGGCGCGCGGGCCAACAATTTGTTGGCGGGATCCATTTCCAACAACTCCGGCCCGACTTTCGACGATTGGCGGTAAGTGGCACTGGTCACGATCAACCGGTGCATGTGCTTCACATCCCACTGCTTGTCGCGGAACTCGGCTGCCAGCCAATCCAACAGCTCCGGGTGGCTCGAAGGGTCCGCTTGCACGCCCAGGTTTTCCGAACTCTTGACAAGGCCCACGCCGAAAAACAATTGCCAGTAACGGTTCACCTGGACGCGGGCGGTGAGTGGATTCTCCGGACTCATCAGCCACCTGGCAAGACCAAGACGATTGTTAGGCAACTCAGGTTTCATCGGTGGCAGGCATTCCGGAGTGCCTGAGTGGACCTCTTCCCCGAGGGACGTGTAAACTCCCCGCAGGTGGACGTGGGTTTTCCGGGGCTTGGCGTCCGACATCACCATCACCTTGGGCAAGGCGTCGCGCTGGGCGGCCAGGGCGGAATCCGCCGCTTCCTTTGTCTTCCGCGCGGCCACGGCGGCAGGGTGCGATGAGGACTTGATGAAATAGTCCGCCATCGCCTTCTGCTCCTTGGCATTTCGCTGCGCGGCGGGCTTGGCGAGGATTGCGGCGAGCGCTCCGGGGAATTGCTGCAGCGCCACCGGATCCGGCGCGCTGGTGGAGGAAATCCGGAAATGCCCTAGCAGGTGGCGCATGTGGGGCGAACGGAACTCGAGCACGACCTGCACCGCCTGCCCGGCAGGAATCGGCACGGCAGGTTGCACGACGATGAAATGCGGAGTGGCCACGTCGGGATGGAAGGCCCAGGCCTTCGTCGGGTCGTCATCGAGAACACCCTCGGCACTGAAACCTTTCTGCGAGTAATCAGCAGTGGCCTTGGCGAGCGACACCTCCGTTCCATTTGCCGAAACCCTCACGCGGGTGAGCACGGCGTTCCCGCTATCAGAAAGTCCCGCGCCGCCCTGAGGCAGGCGGGCATCGGGGAGCGTGTCGATCCGGATGCCGGTGACCGGTATCGTCTGGGCAGGCAGCTCGATACGGTATTCCGCCTGATTCGGAGCGTTGCCGCTCGCGAAAATGGATTTTTCCGCAGTGATGTCGAGGCTCACGCCCAAGTCGGCGGTTGCCGATGTCGGGGTCAAGGAGGTCCATTCCACGACGGGTCCTTGCGACAGCGAGGTTTCCCATTCGGTGAGGGCAGCGAGCACATCAGACGGAGTTTGCGCGGCGCCGGTCGCTTGTTTTTCCAACTGAGCGAGCCGATCCATCTGCTCCGGCGATCCGGCATGAAGCCATGGGTCGGCAATGCGATATTGCCCGCCACCAGGGGGCATCCCTGTTTCTGGCACCTGGTTGAAAAACGCCCTCATCCGATAGAAATCGCGTTGGGGGATCGGGTCGTATTTGTGATCGTGGCACTGGGCGCAGGCCATCGTTAGACCGAGCCAGGTGGTGGCGGTCACGTCCACGCGGTCCACCAGGATGACGTTGCGCTGCTCTTCGGGAATCGCGCCTCCTTCGCCATTCAAAAGATGATTGCGATTGAACGCGGATGCGATTTTTTGATCGAGGGTGGCATTGGGTAACTGGTCGCCGGCAAGTTGCTCCACAGTGAACCGGTCGAAGGGCATGTTGTCATTCAGGGCGCGTACCACCCAGTCGCGCCAGACGTATTGATGGGTGTCGCCGTCTTGTTGGAAACCATTGCTGTCCGCGTAGCGTGCCGCGTCCAGCCAGGGCAGCGCCATGCGTTCACCGTATTGCGGACTTGCCAGCAGACGATCGACTGCGGCCTCGTATGCGCCTGCGGTGTCGTCCGCGAGGAAGCCGGCCAGTTCTTCCGGCGTGGGAGGGAGACCGATGAGATCGAGGCTCAAGCGGCGCAGCAGGGCGGATTTCGGCGCTTCCGGCGATGGATGGAGCCGGTGCTTCACGAGGGAATTGAGGATGAAAGCGTCGATGGGATTCTTCAGCCACGACGAAGGAGATGGCTCGGGCACTGCGGGTCTGACCAATGCGTCGAAAGCCCAATGCGTGCGGTATTCCGCGCCCTCTTCGATCCATTTTCGCAGAACGCCAACCGCGGCGGGAGGAATGGTTTTTTTCGATTCCCGCGGCGGCATGATTTCGTCCGGATCATGGCTGATCAACCTTGCGATCAGGCCGCTTGCCTCGGGATTTCCCGGCACGATGGCGATTTCCCCGGATTCCGCCGGGCGCAACGCGTCTTCCCGCAGATCCAGGCGGAGTCCGCCTTTGCGGGTGCCGGAATCCGGACCATGGCAGTTGAAGCAATTCTCCGAAAGTAATGGCAGGACTTCGCTGCGATAATCCACCCGCTCAGCGCGTGCTCCCGCTGTCAGGCAAATGCCCGAGGCGATGACTGCTTGCGTGATGCGATTCATGGTTTGGATTTTCAGGACGAAAATGGGTAAGTCAGCGATACCCGAATCATCATTCGGACCTTTCGGATAAAACGAAGAGCAACGCGCTGCGGCACACCACGGACAATGACACGTCGCCGCAACCGGTGAGTCGCATTTTACCGACTAACACGTATCTCTGAAGATAAATTCCCAAGCACTCGCCACTCAACGATCCCGGATGTAGTCATGCGTTTGCGATCCATCCAGTCCCGAGAACGCGGGATACCGCCGGGATCGACAACCACTCCTTTGATCGGTAGGCTGGCGCCTCATGGCTTTTTACAGTTCCCGCCTAGTGATGGTGTCTGCCTTTACCCACGTGCTTCTATCGTTCACCAGCCCCGCTCAAGAACCGGGAGCGGGCATGCGCCTGCCGTTGTGGCCGGAGGGAAGCATCGCGGCGGGCAAGGAATCCGAGGGCGATCCAGCGGTGCCGACGATGGACGTGCACTTGCCCGATCCCGAAAAAGCCACAGGAAGCGCCGTGGTCGTTTTACCGGGCGGCGGCTATGGCGGAATCTCCATGGATTTCGAAGCGGTACACGCGGCGAAATTTCTTACAGACAATGGAGTTGCCGCGTTTGTGGTGCGCTACCGTCATGCGCCGAGATTCCGCCATCCGCTGCCGATGGAAGACGCGCGGCGGGCGGTCCGCCTGGTGCGCTTCCGAGCCGCGGAGTTCAAAATTGACCCTAACCGGATCGGACTGATGGGCTTTTCCGCCGGTGGCCATCTGGCATCCACGGTGATCACGCATCTCGACGGCGGGGATCCGGATGCCACTGACCCGGTCGCGAAAATATCGGCACGCCCCGATTTCTCCATCCTGGTCTATCCGGTCATCACCTTCACCGAAGACCAGTTCGTGCACAAGGGATCGCGCGCCAACCTAACGGGCAACAAGCAGGAGCTATGGCCCGAGTTGTCCAGCGAGCGGCACGTTTCCAATGACACACCCCCGGTATTTCTGATCCACGGCGGGAAGGACAAGGGTGTGCCGCCGGAAAACTCGATGAAGTTTGCCGAAGCGTGCCGGAAGGCCGGGGTGAGCGAGGACTTGCATGTTCTATCACACGGCGAGCATGCGTTTCGCGATGTGGGCGTGCGCACCGAGTTTTACGAATGCCTCCAGCGTTGGCTTGCCCGGAATGGCTGGCTGCGTTGATTTCACCACTCCTGACAAGATCCGAAAGAACCCAACACCCATGAACCCAACCCGAATCACCCGTCGCCATGCGGTTCAATGTCTGGCAGCCGCCGCCGCGCCTTTGATTCTTCCTTCGAGGCTGTTCGGACAGGACGCGCCTTCGAAGAAAATCCATATTGCGATGATCGGAACCGGCAGGCAGTCCTATCACACCAATCTGCCGACCTTGCTCGGGATGCCCGACGTCCGGGTGGTGGCCGTGTGCGACGTGGACCGCCGCCGTGCGGAAGCTACCAAAGTGAAGGTCGACAAGCACTATGGGAATACCGAGTGCAGGTTGTTCACGGATTACCGCGAAGCCGTTGAAATGCCGGATCTCGATGCGGTGATGAACTCGACGCCGGACCACTGGCATGCGCTCATCTCCCTGGCCGCCATCGCCAAGGGGTTGCACGTCAGTTGTGAGAAACCACTCACGCGATACCTTGCTGACGGCCGTCTGATCGCCGACGCGGCAAAGAATAAAGGCGTAGTCTTCCGCACCGACACCGAGTGCCGGTCTCACAGCTACATGACCAAAACCGCGGACCTCGCGATGAATGGTTATCTCGGAAAAATCACCCGCTTCGAGGTCGGCGTTCCGCGCGAAGTGGAAGGCTATCTCGGCAACCCCGAGCCAATGCCGGTTCCCGCGCATCTCGATTATGAAATGTGGCTGGGGCCGGCACCCTATCAGGAATACACGCGCGACCGCGTGCATCCCGAGGATCTGGCAGGGAGGCCGGGATGGATGAGAATCCTCGATTATTGCGAAGGCATGGTATCCAACTGGGGCACTCACCTGATCGACGTCGCCAGTCTGATCAATGGCACCGAGCGCACTGGCCCGGTTTCGGTCGAAGGCACCGGACGTTATCCCGAACCGGGTTCGGGATTGTGGAACACCCTGCTCGCCTTCAACCTCCACTATCAGTATGCCAACGGGGTGAAGCTCGATTACAAGATCGATGTCCCCTACCTCAGAGTCGAAGGCGAAGAAGGCTGGATCCAGGCTCACTGGAACAGCGCAGGCGGCATCAAAGCCAGCGATCCGCAAATCCTGCGCACAAAATTCCGCGCAACCGACACCCGCGTGCCGACCCGAGGCGACAAGGCGGACTTCATTTCCGCGATCCAAAAGGGCACCACGGTGATGACGGATGCGGAAATCGGCCACCGCACGTGCACCATCGGACAGATCGGCCACATCGCGATCCAGCGCGGTCGCCGCCTCGAATGGAACCCGGAAACCGAACGCTTTACCAACGACGACGAGGCGAACAAGCTGCTGACGGGCATCAATAGAGATCCGTGGAAGATCTAATCGTCCGGAACCCGACAGCAGGTTGTTCGAGTGGAGGGCGACTAACGGACCACCCAGATGTTGCGGAACTGCATCGCATTGCCGTGGTCTTGCAGGCGGATGCTTCCATCACCTTTCGGTCGAATCAAGCGGGTTGCGAACGCGTGCGCCGTGGCGTGACGGATTTCCTCATCATGGTGGATCGTCACGCCGTTGAGACGCACCTCGATCCTTGGAGCGGATATCATTTCGTCCCCCTTCCAGACCGAGGCCTTGTATTCGACATCATAAGTCTGCCAATCCATCGGCGGGCGGGCGGCGTTCACCTTCGGCGGGCTGGTTTTGTAGAGCGCTCCGCATTCGTTCCACCAACCTTGCAAGCCATAGGAATTGAGAATCTGCACCTCATAGTCCTGTTGGAGGAACAACCCGCTGTTGCCGCGGCCCTGGCCGGATTTTCCGGCTTCCACCGGGTAGCGGAATTCCACGTGGATCTTGCAATCGCCGAATTTCTCTTTCGTCTGGATGTCACCACCGAGCTTCTTCTCGCGGTTGTCCTTCCAAAGAAAACTTTCAACCTCCATCCATCCTTGATCGAGCAGATGCCAGGTCACCGGGCGGCGATCCGCGTGTTCCCAAGCATCGAAGTTTTTCCCATCAAACAGCACGACGGCTCCGGCGGGTGGTTTTGCACCCAGGGTGGGCGAAGAGCGGACGACGCGTTTGAGTTGGAAATTCACCCCCTCGGCGCTTCCGTGTCCGGGACCGCTTTTGCCACTCAAGCCATCCCTGGTGACCGTGCCCTTCCAGCCTTTATCCTCGAAGCGGATCACCTCGCCCTCGAGTTTTCCAACGGTTTCGAGGTAGGGATCCGCGCGTCTGTCGAGTTCCTGGAAAAACTGCACCCGATACTCACCCACGCGGACATTGATCACCTGGGCCGCGAGAGGCTTGTTGATATTGAAGTAATGCCCCTTCGGAGCATCGGTCCACTCACCCTGATAGTCTCCCATCAGGGACAGGTCCGCGGCGGCGACTTGCGTCCAGTCGGGAGAAATCCCCTCAACGGCGGTTGAAATGCCGACTCCTGTGAGCCAGGCGGCGGCGATGAAAAAGTGCGTAGTCATAGCGTGACTCGTGCACCGAGGCGCGGGTGTTTGGCTTGTTCCGGATTGTCCATGACCTTCTCGGCGGCCGGATCCCACTTGAGGGGCTGGCCGGAGTCGAGCGCGACGAGGGCAAGCTGCCCGAATGAAGCGGAACGATGCGATCCCTCAGGATCGGAAACGGGCAGCTTCCGGGCGCGGACACAATCGATGAAGTTCTGATAGTGACTGGGTGGTTTGGTTTCGAAATCGGCGGGAAGGTTGCGCAGAAGTTCGCGATCGGAGGCCTCAAGCTTGCCGCGATCGACGTGGATCCAGCCGTTTTCACCGGTGAATTTCGTACCACCGAAATCACTGCGGACTTCGATGACGCGGCCATCGGCGAAGGTTCCCTGATAGGCATAGTCAGTGTAGGTGTTGAAGAACGCGTGGTTTCCATGTTTTCCGGTGCCTTCCACCTTGACCGGTCCGGTGCTGTCGAGCCCTAACGTCCAAAGCGCGATGTCCACGTGGTGACCCACCCAGTCCAGCAGCTGCCCGCCGCCGAACCGGTCGTGCCAGCGCCAGTTCCACGGATGAAGCATCGGATGATAGGTGAATTCTCCGGCCGGGCCGCACCAGGTTTTCCAATCGAGATGGGCGGGCGGCTTGCCAATGAGTCCGGCGATCTGGTCCTCGGGAACATGTTTCTGAATGCCCATTCCGGAGGGTGTGCCGCATTCGTAGCGGGAGAGTTTTCCGAGGGTGTTGTTGCGGATCAAGGCATGGAATCGGCGGAACTCTCCCGACGAACGCTGCCAGGATCCGGTCTGCCAGACGCGCTTGTTGCGCTTCAGCGCATCCACCAACAGGCGGCCCTCCGCCAGGCCCCAGGTGAAGGGTTTCTCTCCGTAGACATCGAGTCCGGCATTCGCCGCATCGATGCCGATTTTGGCGTGCCAGTGGTCCGGGGTGGCGAGTGAAATCGCGTCGAGTCCGGGGTGTTGGAGGAGGTCGGTGTATTG
The DNA here is from genome assembly GCA_041736495.1 of Akkermansiaceae bacterium. GTDB lineage: Bacteria > Verrucomicrobiota > Verrucomicrobiia > Verrucomicrobiales > Akkermansiaceae > Luteolibacter. The sequence continues at coordinate 35,546 of JBGSTM010000130.1, read as the reverse complement.
CGCGTATGCCTTGCAGTCGCTGTTGGCGTATTTCTGATCGGCCTTTGCCTTGGCTTCATTCAGGCGGTTGGAGTCGGTGTCACAAACCGCGACCACGCGCACTCCGGGCATGTTGAGGAAATTGATCATGTTTCCCGAGCCCATCGCACCATGGCCAATCACGCCGATGGTGATTTCATCGTTGGGAGATGTCGGCTGGGCGCGCAGCCAGGTCATCGGGGCGAGACCCAGTGCGGAAATGGAAGCGGCCAGAAACTTGCGGCGCGGCAGGGTGTGTAGGGTCGTCATGGATGATTGTTAGTTGATGCGGCGGGTCACGGCATCATTACGTTGAGCCGGACGAAAAATTTCGCGCCAGGTGCAAGTGAGCGCGGGATCCGCACGGTCACCTCGTCGATGGCGGGTTCAATTCCGCTGGCGGTCGTAGTGGTGACGCCGTTCACACCGCCGGTTGCGGTTTGCCATCCCGTGAGTTCGAAGCCGTATTCGACCTTGATCGCGATGCCCGGCTGGCTGAGCGATGCCGTGCTGCGGCGGAAGGTGAAAACCAGATCCTCGCCGATGATCGTCGCCGTGGGTGATAGATGATTGGAATTCGCACCCGCCACGGCCGGGTCCGGTTGGCCGCCGATGACGAATTCGATGAGATTGGCCAGCCCGTCGCGGTCAGGATCGGCGAGGTCGCCCGAGATGGCTTCGTTCGAAGCGTTGGCACCGAATATCTGGATGCGCCAAGTGATGACCGGCAAAGGAGTCCATGTCAGGTTGGTGCTGGTGCCGACGGTCTGCACGGCGAAGGTTCCGTAGTTGGATGCGAGCCGTCCGGAGGCATCCGGCGAGACGGTTCCCAAAGCGATGGTGCCGGTGGACGAAGTGGTGGTGAGGACCGTCCAGGAGCGGGGTTGCGTCCAAAAAACGTTGTTCAATGCCACGGCACTGGCAGAAGGATTGAGCGTTACGTCGATCACCGCGTTGTTGTTGGCAGCGAAGCTCCCGGCGCTGAACGTATTGGCTCCGGTGGATATGTTGTTAGCCGTGAGCTGCCAGCCGAGGCGGAGTTGCCCCGCTCCGGTGGCGCTGACCGTGCCGAGCGCGTTGGCCCCGCTTCCGGAGACAACCAGCTTGCCGTTGTTCACCGTCGTACCCGCAACGCTTGCGGCGGGTCCGGACAAGGTCTGGGTGCCGGTGCCGGCTTTAATCACGGTGAGCCCGACGGCGCGCACCGTTCCGGAAAATGTTCCCGAGCCATTCGCCACGCCGAGCGTGAGCGAGGTGATGCCGCCGTTGAGGCCATTCGTCACGGAGCCCGAGCCGGTTAGAGCATCGACCCGGATGGGGCCACCGTTCCAGACGTCGAGGACGGTGCCCGTGGAAAGGGCGAGTGAGGAGAAATTCTGGGTCCAGTCCGAGTTGGCAAAGGTTCCGTTTTTCAACGTGCCGCCGGTGATTTCTAGCAGGGAACCGGCTTGCAGCGAGAGGACGCAGCCCTGGCCGTTGTTGGAGATCTGCACGAGGCCAGTGCCTGATTTACGGAAGGTTCCCGTGCCGGTGATGGTGGTCTTCGCCGCGTTGGGCGCGTGGAAGTTGAGGGTGCTGTTGGAGAAAAGCTCGAACACCGAGCTGTTCGCAAGCTCAACGCGGGGACTGGTGAATTTTCCCGCAACCCGCAGGGTGCCACCCTCGACGCGGGTGGCGCCCGGATAGACGGAATCCGCGTTGAGCAACAGGGTCCCCGCGTTGGATTTCAGAAGGCCCTGCGAACCATAAAGCGGGACGTTCATGACGGTTTGTCCCTCGCGGACGGAGAACGTTGAGAAGGCACCACCGGACGGCTGCAGGTTGATGAGGCCGTCCTCGCTGGTGGAAAAGGTGCGGACCGCGGGGATGGCTCCGTCGTCACTGATGGTGATGCCGCCGATGGTGATGTCGCCGTTCACCGAGATGATTTGGTTTGCGGCGATGTCGTTGGTGAATGTTGCCGTGTTTCCGGTGCCGAATGCGGTCACGCCGCCGGTCCATGAACTGGTGTCCAGCCATGCGCCGATGCCGCCGGCTTTACTCCAGGCTCCATTGTTAGGGGTGGCGGAGGGCAGGGAACTGGCGGGACCATAAAACGTCCGCAAGGTGGGCACCACTTCGCGCGCCTGGGTGGCGGACGACCATTCGAGCTTGAGGGTGCCTGGACCGGTGGCGCGGAAATATTCCACTTTAATGGGAACCGCCTGGCCCGCGACAAGAGACACCGTGCCCGTGCTGGTCACAGGCGCACTCTGCACCAGCCATTGGTCGATGATCAAAGTGTTGTTCACCCACACGCGCACGCCGTCGTCGGCAGTGGCATGGAAGGTATAGGTTTCCGTGAAGCGCGGCTGGATTGAGCCGGTGAAACGCATCGAGTAATTGGAAAACCGCTGCAACGCCGGTGCGTATTCGTAGGTCTTCAAGTCCGCCCAAGAGAAATCAAGCGACGCTTCCTGGCGGGTACCGTTAGCACCTGAGAGCAAGGTGCCGAAGTTGGCTCCGTCCCAGTATTCGACATTCAGGCCGCGGCCGCGGAAATAGAGATAGCCCGGCTCGCGAATGGGTTCGCCGGTGGAATGCCCCTGGCCGTAAATCACCGTGTTGTTTGCCTTCACTCCAGCCTGGCGCATGGTCTCCGCCACCTCACAATACCACTCGGCACCGTCATTGGAACCGCAGCCGTTGAAATACTTCACCCACCCGCGCTCGGCGGCGGGAACGGCTGTCGGATCGCCGGATGCGATGGTCACGCCCGGAGTGCCGATGACCCCTTTGATCACTCCACGCCACTCGGGGCGGGTGGACATCAGGGTGAACAAATCGCCGCCGACCGACCAGCCGGAGACGTAGAGCTTTTCCGGATCGGGATTGTAGTATTTCTCCACCAGATAGCGGGCACCCTGCATCATCGGGATGATCCCGTTGTCGATCATGATGTCCGCCTCGTCGTACCCGTTGGTATAAAACGGTTGATCGTCCCAAAGGCCGAGGTTCACCAGCACGATGTTATATTTATCAATCCAGTTCCACTGCCCGTCGGTGGGTGGGATGATGTCCTCTTTAATCACATAGATCACCGCTGCCTGGCCGGACTTGTCGAACTTCTGCGAGAGCCGGATGGCGCAGGCTTTATGGTCGTTGGTGGGATTGTTGGTGGTGATGTTCTTCACCACCGCATACTGGCCCGGCTGCAGGTTGGCAAAGGGAGTTTCATTGGCCGGAACCGGCGATGGCAGCGGAATGGGAAATGCCTGGCCGACACTCCATGCCAGCGCCCACAGCAGCATCGTTCTAGTATGGGTCTTCATGGTGGGTTTGCTGCACCGATGATTTCGGCTCGCCTTGAATCGCTGGAGAGTATGAGTCCGATTCGATTCGGGAAACCATCCCGCATACACGGGGTTTTTCCCGCTGGATTTGAACGCTTCTCCCGCGAACACGGGGAAAGTTCACTGGCCGGCCAAGCGTAGGCTTCATCCGGTCACGCGCGTGATTTACGCTGAAACTTCTGCCATGAAAATCCGATTTTCCGCCCGTTTGTTCCCATCGTCCGCGGTGTTGTTCCTGTTCCCGGTTTCGCTGATAGTTGCCGGAACCCTCCCGGCCATCCATGACGAATACAATGCCACGCTGCGAGCGCAGGTTCCTCTGGAACAAGGCTGGAAAAATCCTCCCCTCCTGGCCCGGACGCGTGTCTGGTGGTGGTGGCTCAATGGCGACACCGACAAGCCAACCATCACCCGCGACCTCGAGGCGATGAAGGCCAATGGGATCGGTGGTGCCAACGTGATCGATGCCGGTGGCGACAATCAGGAAGGCAACCGCCGCGTGCCTCACGGACCGGATTTCGGTTCGGAAAAATGGCGCGAACTTTTCACTCATGCCGTGGCCGAGGCCGAGCGGCTTGGCCTGGAACTCGGATTCAACATTCAAAGCGGCTGGAACCTCGGTGGCCCCAATGTGCCGATCGAAGAATCCAGCAAACGGGTCAGTTTTTCCAAAACCCCGGTCACCGGCGGCATGGCACTCGATGTGGCACTCGCCCAGCCGCCATCAAAAGCCGGCTTCTATCGGGATGTCGCGGTGTTGGCCGTCCCTCTGGGAAAACCGGCCGTCACCGCGGCGCGGATCATCGCAAGTTCCAACCAATCCGGGATGGATCCGGGAAAGGCATTGGACGGCAACCTGAATACATTCTGGGTTAGCGGAACCAAGGAGTCCGCTGACGGCCCCAGCGAGGCGAAACCCCAATGGTTGGAGCTCCGCTTTGACAAGCCGGTCCGCGCCGACCGCCTGGTCATCACTCCGCGCCCGGAGTATGGTCCCAAGCGCGGCCGGATCGAACTGATAGAGGAAGGAAAACCGCGGAAAATCGCCGCTTTCAACATGTCTTCGAAGGACCCTGCCACCATCCGCTTCGACTCGGTGGAGGCTTCGGCTTTCCGCATGGTGATGGTCGATGCATGGGATACCAGTCCTGGACCACCCCGCAACGTCCAGATCGCGGAAGTCGGATTGTTTTCCGGAAACAACGCCGTGGCGGAAGGGCGGCCCGGCGGCGGCGACATCCGGCATCTCGATCAGAAGGCCTACTTTTCCTATCCCGGAAGTTTCACCGGCACCGAATCCTGGCACTTGATCGAAGACGCGCCGGACTCGCCCGCCGACGTGGTCCGCACACCGGAGCAAGTCGTTGATGTCACCTCCATGATGAGTCAAGATGGTCGCCTGCGCTGGCAGGCCCCGGCGGGAGATTGGGAAATCCTGCGCCTGGGGTACACCGCCAGCGGCGCGCATGTCTCGACCCACAGCGAGAATGCCGGCGGCAATTGCATCGACTATCTCGATCGCGCGACGCTTGATTCCTACTGGGAGAAAACGCTCGATCCCATCTTCGCCGAGGTGAAGCCCCACCTCGGGAAATCCCTGCGTTTCCTGCACACCGACTCCTGGGAGTTAGGCCCAGTCAACTGGACCCGCAACATGCCCGATGAGTTCAAACGTCTGCGCGGCTATGACATCAAACCCTTCCTACCCGTGCTCGCCGGACACATCATCGGCGATCGCACCACGTCGACCCGGTTCCTCAACGATTTCCGCAGGACGCTCGCCGATCTGATGGCGGAAAACAAATACGCGGGGTTTTCCGAAAAGGCCCATGCGCTCGGCATCGGCATCCATCCGGAATCCGGCGGCCCTCATGCCGGCCCGATGGACGCGCTGCGCAATCTCGGCATCAGCGATGTGCCGATGGGCGAATTCTGGTCCACCTCTCCGCGCCACCGGGTGCAGGATTTCCAGCGTTTCTATGTCAAACAAACCACCTCCGCGGCGCACACCTACGGGCGGCGCGTCTCGCTGGCAGAAGCGTTCACCAACATCGGCCGGCACTGGCAACACGACCCACGCTCGCTCAAGTCAACCTTCGACCGCGCCGCCTGCGAGGGTCACAATCTCACCATGTGGCATACCTTCGACTCCTCGCCCAAAGAGCGGGGAATGCCGGGGTCCGCCTATTTCGCGGGCGAACATTTCAATCCGAACGTCACCTGGTGGACCCAGGGCAAGGCTTTCATTGACTATATGAACCGCTGCCATTTCCTCCTCCAGCAAGGTGTTGGAACCTCCGACGTGCTGCATTTCTATGGCGAGAACGTCCCGGCATTCGTCCGGCTCAAGCGCGATGATCCTGCCAAGTGCCTGCCGGGATATGACTACGACGTGATCGACATGCGCGCCTTGGTCGAACGCACCTCGGTGGATGCCGCGGGAAACATCGTGCTTCCCGAAGGAACGTCCTATCGGATTCTATCACTCGTCCCGCACGACGCGATCAGCCTGCCGGTGCTGGAGCATGTGGCGAAGCTCGTGCAACAGGGCGCGACGGTGGTCGGCCCGCGTCCGAAACGCCAATTCTCACTCAGCGGCGGCCAAGCGGCTGACAACAGGTTCTCCGCGCTTTGCGACCAACTCTGGGGTAAGACGCCGTCCGGGACGAACCGTTATGGAAAAGGCCGCGTGATCGAGGGCATGACCACCCGCGAGGTCTTGCTAGCAGATCAGGTTCCGCAGGATTTCACATGGACCGGCGGCGACGCCGACACCTTTATCGATTTCATCCAGCGCCGCACCGACGACACGCAGATCTACTTCGTGGCCAACCGCAACGACCGGGCGGAAAATGTGGAACTGCGATTCCGCGCCACCGGACGAGTGCCGGAATTCTGGGATCCGGTGACCGGCGGGCGCAGGGATGCCACGGATTTCCGCGAGGAAAACGGCACCACCGTGATTCCCTATCCGATGCACGGCGAACAGGCGTTTTTCGTGCTGTTTCGCAAGCCGGTCCCGGCAGGCGGGGTCAAGCGTGCTCCCAATGTGCCGAGATTGTTCCCCGCGCAGGAACTGACCGGCCCGTGGGAAGTATCCTTCGATCCCGCATGGGGCGGACCCGAGTCCATTACTTTCGAGTCGCTCACCGATTGGACAGCGCGGCCGGAGGAAGGCATCCGCTACTATTCCGGTAGCGCGATCTATCAAAAGACCTTCAGCGTTCCAGCCGTTCAAGGACCGGTGTTTCTCGATCTGGGCATGGTGGAAAGCCTGTGTGAGGCGAAGCTCAACGGGCACGACTTGGGCGTGCTGTGGAGCGCGCCATTCCGCGTCGATGTCACCGGAAAACTCAAGGCGGGTAAAAACCAACTGGAAGTGAAGGTGGTGAACGTCTGGGCGAACCGTATCATCGGCGACGCCAAACTGCCGGAAGCCCAACGCCGGACCCGCACCAACATCACCAAGCTCACCAAGGACACGCCGCTGGAACCCTCCGGATTGTTAGGCCCGGTGAGGTTGTGGGTCGGCGAGTGACCGACTCACCATCCGGTGCGCTCAGTGCGTTTCACAAACTTCTCGGTTTGCGGGCAGTTGGGCGAGCGCATGTTCGGGCCGTCCCATTCCATTTTCACGCCTTCGCCCACGCGCAGGGCCACGCATCCCAACAGAATGATTTCGGTGAGGTAGCCGGCGATTTCGAAGTTCGAATAGGCAGGTGCGCCGCCCTTGATCATCTCGATCCACTCCTTGTAGTGGCCGGGCGAGCGCGGGATGCTTTGCTCCACGGCTTTGACGGCTTCGTGTTTGTCGCCGTGCACGAATTTTTCCTCGCCCTCGAGCTTGAGGAAGAAGGTGGCGCCGTAGTCGTCCGGCGCGAACAGTTTGCCTTTTTCGCCGATGATGAGGCACCCGGAAATCGGCAGTTTCCCACGGAGATTCACCACATCGTTGACAATATCCGGATAAGGCCGCAGCGGCGTGTTGTCCTTGGTCGGCTCGCCGTCATACCACCAGAACTTGAGCGGTGGCAGGCCGTCGCGCTCCGGAAACTCAAAGCGGATGCGCGAGGTGAGCGGATAGGTTTCCGGGAAAATCTTCGAAGCCATCTCACACTCGACCATCGTGGGGTAGCCGAGTTTGAGCGCGCGGAACGGCATGTTCACCGTGTGGCAGGCCATGTCTCCCAGGGCACCGGTGCCGAAGTCGTTCCAGCCCCGCCAGTTGAAGGGATGATAGATTTCCTTTAGGTAGGGCCGAAGCTGCGCCGGGCCAAGCCAGAGATTCCAATCCAGCTCCTTGGGAAGCGGATCCTCACCCTTGGGCCGCTCGATGCCCTGCGGCCAGATCGGGCGGTTAGACCAGACATGGAGTTCGAGCGGCTTGCCGATGATGCCGGACTGGATCACCTCCACCGCGCGGCGCAATCCGTCGCCCGCACTGCCCTGATTTCCCATCTGGGTGGCGAGTTTTTTCTCCTTCGCCAGGCGGCTCAACTCGCGGGCCTCGAAGACGGTTTGCGTGAGGGGTTTCTGACAGAACACATGCTTGCCCATGTCCATGGCCATCTTCGCGGCGATGCCGTGCAGGTGATCCGGAGTGGAAATGGTCACCGCATCGATGGAATCGCCCATTTCCTTGAGCATCTGGCGGAAGTCCACGAACTTGCGGGCATCGGGATGCTGGGCGGCTTTTTTGTCCAGCATGCGTGAGTCCACATCGCAGAGACCGACGATGGTGGCACCGGCGGCGGCGGTTTCCTTCACGTCGCTGTCCCCTTTTCCGCCCACTCCGATGCAGGCGACGTTGATCCGGCTGTTGAGGTTCTGCCCGCGCACGATGGCGGGAGCACCGAGAAAAAGGGCACCGGCACCAAGTCCGGTTTGTTTCAAGAATTGGCGGCGGTGGATGGATGACATGAGGTTGGCTCGGGTGGATCGATTGAAGGAAATTCCCCGCATGGAAGCAGCGACGGATCCCAATCAACAACCTGTCGGATACGGCTCGAGCCAACCGCTTTCTTCACCGATCTTTGCCCCGAAGTTGGTTTCCCCGCAGCCGACCTGCCGGATCTTCCCCTAGTCCGCCAATCCACCCGGGGCATCCCGAACGCAAAACGGGGCCGTCGACCTCCAATCGACGACCCCTTGGATTCCGAAGAAAACCCATTAACTCCGGAAAATTTTCAATGCGACGCGCGCAGGGTTTCATCCCTCAGCACCTGGGGCTTCATGGTTTTCCATGATTCAATGGCCCTTGTTAGCTTCTGCATGTCATCGCCCGCTACCGCGAAAAACTGGTGGCCGATCGGGCCGCGGTAACCGCTTTCGCGGATGAGACGGAGGAAGCCTCCCGTGTCGAAGGTGCCGGAACCGAGAGACAGGGTCTCCCATGCTTTCGGGCCCTTGCCGGGGATGGGTGACGCGCCGTTGATGGAAACCAGGTTGAGGTAAGGGGCCGCGGCTTTGACCACTTCGCCCAGACGCTCGCTGTTGCCTGCGAATAGTTCGTGGCAGAGGTTGATCGACACTCCCACGTTGGGGAGGTCGGCCGCCTTGGCCACGCGAACGGCATCCTCCGCGGTGGCGACGTAGAATCCGGCATGAGGATACAGCGAGACCTTGAGTCCGGAATCCGCAGCCATGCCGGCGATTTCACGAACGACTTGCACCGCCTCCTTGTCCTGCAGGCCGGTTTTGCCATCCCGGAGCGTCAGCCAGATGATCGTCTCAGACCCCTTGAGCATGCGGATCGCTTCCTTGATGCCCGGGTCGTAGGAGGCTCCCGGTTTGTTGACGAAGCTGTAGATATACATGGCTTGGATCGGCACGCCCGCCGACTTGCAAGCGGCGATCTTCGCGGCGAAATCCTTGGGGTTGGTGTAGTTGTAGTGGATCCCTTCATAACCCAGCGACTTGACTGTCTCCGCCTGTTTGGACGGCGGCCAAGCTCCACGGCCGACACCGTTGTCGAAGGCGAAAAACGGCCAGGCCACCGCTTTTTCGGCACTCACGGCCGGGGCGGACATGAGCATGAGAAAGCAGAAAAGGGCCTGAAGCATGCGTCGGGGTTTCATTAGGGGGATATTATGGAGGATTTCTGGAAGATTCGCGAGTGATCTGGCATCCCGAGAACACGGGAGGAGAAGCATGCGATGAGCGACGGATCCCGAGGTGCAGACTTTCGAGAGGGATCGATACGCCCGCGGATTTGGTCCACCGTCGAAGTCCCGGCACTTGGGGAGAAGACTGAGCGAAGGACTGAGAGGAATGGGATGTCGCACATTGGATGTCGAAGGACACCGACCCTAATCCCGCCTCCACGTCTTGTTTCCGCTCCCTATCCAGGCCCCCACTGCTAAGCCAGTTCATCCTCCATGAACTCAAGCACGAGGTCGACGAGTTCGTCCAGCCCGGCGGGGAGTTCTTCTTCAATCGTGGCGAGGTAGTCCGCTTCGGTTTCGCTGTAGTCGTGGCGGTCCTCGCTGCGGGTTTCGCACCAACGGCTGGCATTGAGGGGATCGACCAGGGTGGTCGCACCGATGAGTTCGAAGGAGTTGATGATGCGCTGGTGATTCAGCCCGCTCTGCCAGAAGCCATGCAGGCCGTCCTCGCTTTCCAGTAGCGGAACGGTCTCATACACGTCCATCAGGGCACGTTCCTCGCGGCTGAGAGCCCGCTCGGACGCTTCGCTCTCAAGGCGATCGACGAGGATCTCCACTTTTTCGGGCCATTCAATCGGGTCTTGGGAAAACATTTCGCGCCGGGTCTAGAATGCCGGAGCGATCCTTGCAAAGTCAATTTTCGGTTCACCATTCCACGTCGATCACTTCATCCAATCAGGGCTACCTGATTGGAATGTGGCGACAGGAGTGTCGCCACTCCTTATGGCAAGTGCCGCAGAGCGCCGCGTCGACAAGGGAAGTTAGTCCGGGCTCAGGGATTCATGGAAACGGCGATCCGATAGAAAGTCCGTGGAGCGCTGCCGGGAGAAATGGGAATGCTGATGGAACCGGAGCCGGCGGGAACTTGCGAATGAGTGGTCCAGCCGCTGGCGGGGTGCGTGGAGGTTTCGATCCGGTAAGTGCGGCCTTCCTTCCGCTCGAATGAAATCGAGTTGGGGGTGATGGCGGCGGCGAGACGGGAAGTGGAGCTGTTGGGAAACGTTCCGGTGATCCATTCGTTTTCGTTGGACCAGCCATCGCCATCGGGATCGCTGTCGGGCCCGGCGGTGAGAGGGTCGTTCCAGGAATTGCCGAAATTTTCGTACTGCCAGACCTGGAATGCGGAAGCGGGGGTCCACAGCAGGTTCACGCCGGTGGCGGAGTGGCCGAGGCTAAATTCTCCGAAAGGGGTTGAAGGTCTGCCGAGGGAATCGACCGTGCTGGTCCCGAGGGAAAACGTGCCGGTGAGTGAGTTGGTCGTGAGGACCGGCCATTGGCGGGGGGCGCGCCAGAATGGCTGGAGGAAATCCACGGCAGTGGTGACGGGGTCAATGCGTGCGCCGGTGGTGACGATGACGTCGGCGGCTTGGATCGTGTCCGCGACGAGCGACTGGCCGGCAAGTTCCATGCGGATGCTGGCGGAGCTTTGATAGATGAGCGGGCCGGAAATGGACTGGCTTCCGACGCCGTCGCCAGGTGAATGGATGCCGCTGACAGACACCGCGCCGCCCAGCGTGGCGGAGCCGGATAGTGTTGCGCCGGCGGAAACCGTCACGTCCTGGACAGGGAGGGCGGACAGGATCTTCAGCGTGCCTTGCTGGTGGCTGACGGGGCCGCTGAAGGAATGGATTCCGGCGAGTGTCCAGGTGCCGGAGCCGCTCTTGATCAAGCCGACGATGCCGACGCCGTCGGAGACCTCGCCGGTCATGATCCCGTCCCCGGTGCCGCGGAGGGTGAAGTTGCGGCTGCCGGTGGCGGCGGAAGTTAGATCTCCCGACAGGCTGAACAGGCCGGCGGCGCTGTTGAAGGCGAACAGGCTGCCACCGGTGCCTAACGAAATATTTCCGCCGAGGGTGTTGTTGCCGGAAATGCTGGTGATGGCGTCGGTATTGCCGGAGCGGGAATTGATGGCGACCGCTTTGCCCGCGAGCACGGCGATGCCGCCTGTCAGTTCGAGCCGGCCGGTGGAGCTGTTCGCGGCGGTGATGGACAGACCGCCCGCGCCGAGGGCCGCGCTGTGGGAGATGCGCAGCACGCCGTTGCTGGAAATGGTGGTCGCAGACTGGGTCCCGGCACCGGATTTGACGAGTTCTCCGGCACTCACGGAGAGCGGGCCGGTGAAGGAATCGCCGCCGAGCAGTTCGAGGCGTCCGCTGCCGGATTTGTGGATCGCGCCGGATCCGCCGACGCCTTGGGTGACGCGCACGAGGCGGTTGGCGGCGATGTTCCAGGCGGCCGACTCCTCGACATGGATGAGCGCGTCGAGAAACAGGCTGCGGGTGGAGGTTGATAGATCGACACCCGCGGTGCCCAGGGTGAGCCGCGCGTTGCCGGCGATGGTGACATCGCCGCCAGGGCTGGTGAGGCGCAGTCCGCCGACTTCAAGATTGGTGGCCAGGTTGACCGAGTTCGGGCCGGTGACGGTGGCGTCCCAAACGGCTTGGTCGGTGACGCTGGGAGTCACCGCGCCCTGCCAGCTGCTGGCGAGTTCGAGGTTGAGCGCATTGTTCGCCTTGACGACCGGCAGCACGGTGGTCCGCTCGACGGCGAGGGTGAAGGTTTTCGTGACGCTGGCGGTGCCGTCGCTGGCGGTGACGGAAATGGTGGCGGTGCCCCATTTGCCGGTAGCGGGGGCGACCCGGATCCAGCGCTGGATTCCACTTTGGCCAAGGGTGATGTTGGCAGTGGGAACCAGCAGCGTGTCCGAGGAAGCGGCAGTGACCGTTAGATCCACAGAGGAAGTTTCCGCATCGCCGCAGGTGAACCAGAGCGGCCCGAGGGGTAGCGCCTCGCGGGTGATCTGCGGGAGGGTGCTCAGGGCGAGTGTGGGCGGGGTGTTGCCGACCGCGCCGGACTCGAAGGAAATGACGTCCAGCGCGTGATCGACCCCGGCGTGAGGCAGGGCTTCGATGATGAGCTTGAGCGGACCGGGTGTCCCGTTAGGACTGATGGTGACGGAAATTTCGTGCTGGCTCCCGGGCATCCAGCGGTCGGCTCCCACGAAGAGTTTTCCATCGGCGGAAGCCATCGCGGCGGTGATGTCCTGCCCGCCTTTGGCGAAGCTGATAGTCCAGCCCTGGAGGCTGCCCTGGGTGCGGGCGCGGAGCACGCCTGCATAATCCAGCCAGGGGCTGGTGTTGTTCATGCGCAGCGTGTAGGTGCGGCTGGCGGTGGTCGAAAGCGGAATGACCTGGGCGGAATCCGCGAGCGTGGGATTCGTCACTCCGGCGGCGTGCGTGGTGCCGCTACGGATCGCACTGAGGTCGAGCGTACCGGGCTCGCCGTCGCGGTGCTTGAGCAGCCAGTAGGCAAGTCCGGTGATGGTGGTGGCCGCCTGATCGACTCCATTCACCGTGACTTTTTCGGGAGTGAGATCCACCGGGCGCAAACCATAGAGCACCACCCCGTAAACGTCCGGCTCATGCCCGGTGTCCTCCATCGCCCGGACGGTGGCCTGGGTATCGGCGAGCAGGGCGGCGTTGTAACTGTTGTTCGGGGATATCAGATAGTTGAACTTCCTGCCGTTGGCCACCGTCCAGTCGCGCATGTCGTAGATGCTTTGGCGATAGGCGGCTCCCTGGTTGACGAAGAGATTGACGGGCGCGTCCACGCCACTGCCGATGCAGCCTGCGATTCCCATGTTGGACCGGGCATAATTCCAGAGCGGGTCGTTCCAGCCGAGCGGGGTGTCGTCGAGCCGGTGGGGCGCGAGCATCTCGTAGGTGGGCGCTCCCTGGGCGGCGTTGTTGCGGACGAGCTGTTTCCAAGTGGCCAGATTGGATGAGGGCCGGTTGACAAACGCGGCCACCGGAGCAAGCCCGTAACCCGTCATGAGTTGCAGATTCGCGACGTCGCCGGTGGTCGAGCCACTGCCCATGTCGCCCTCGACCATGGCGAAGCGGTTGGTGAAGTGGCTGGTGTAGGTGGTCTCCTGCGGGACATCCAACTCGCTGAATCCGACGGGATGGTGATAGAGTCCGTTGCTATGAGTCGCGACGTAGGACCATAGCGAGCGGTCGAGCATCTGGCTTAGATAGAACGCGGATCCGGGATACACCTCGTAGTTGACGGCCGCCGATTTCTGGGAAACGGTGAGAGAAGCCAGGACCCACGCAAACACTTTGGTATACCTCGCCACGCGGAAAAAGGGGTTTTCGATCCAAGCCATCACTTCGTGAAATTGGCACGCCCCGCAGGTTCGGGCAAAACCGCATTTACGGGAGGCTTTCAGATCAATCCCTGCCGCATCGCCTTGGCGACGGCCCCGGAAAGGTTGTGGACCTGGAGCTTGCTGTAAATGTTGCGGACGTGGGTGTCCACCGTGTGGTAGGAGACGCCGAGCTGATCGGCGATTTCCTTCTTGATGAAACCCTTCACCAGCAGGGAAAGCGTCTCGCGCTCCCGGTCGGTTAGATCGGTTTCCGGCGTCGTCGGGGTGACGGCGTTGAAGGTGGTGAGGATCATCCGGGCGATGTGGCTGTTGAGCGGAGCTCCGCCGGCGAGCACTTCGTCGATGCCGCGCAGGATGGTGTCGATGTGGTCCGCCTTGAGCAGGTATCCGCTGGCCCCGGCGGCGAGAGCCTGGAGCACCACCGGCTTGTGGTCATACACCGTGATGACGAGGATCCTGGCGGTGGGGAAACGCTCGAGAAGCGTGGGAATGCCGGTGACGCCGTGCATGCCGGGCAAACCGAGATCCAACAGAATGACATCCACCTGCACCGAGGGAATCACCTGATCCAGGCAGGCTTCGATCGAGGAAAACGCGAGATCGCAGGTGAGGTGGCCGCTTTGCTGGATGGCGAGCTGAAGGACGCGACGGTAGTCCTGATGGTCCTCAATGAGGCAGATGCATGGCTTGGGAGACGACATTGTTATCTGGGTTTGCGGAGCAGGAAACGGAGGGTCAGCGTGGTGCCGTGGCCGGGTTCCGATTCGACCGCAAGGGAACCATGGAGCGACTCGGCACGTTGTTCAAGGGCGCGCAAGCGAGGCTGGCCGCCGGGTGGCGGCGGCGGCAGGCCGCGACCATCATCGGCGATGCGGAGAGTCACCTGGGAATCGTCCGCATCGAAGTGGATGGTCACATGCCGGGCGGACGCGTGCCGGGAGATGTTGTGCAGGGCCTCCTTGATGAAAAACACCAGATTGCGGCGCTGCTCGGGATCGAGGCTTGGGGCTACGTCGCCGATGAATTGCCAGTCATGCTCCTTGAGCATGAGGCTGGCGATTTCCCGCAGGCGTTCCGGCAGGGGCTTGCGCGCGCGGTTCGGGGTGATCGTCAGGTCCACGATTTCGCGGAGCGAGAGTGACGACTCGCGCGCCATCCGGCTGATGTCGCTGAACCGCTCGGAAGGATCCTGCGGCGGCGCCACCTCGGCTAACAGCGCGATGGTGGCCAGATTCGAGCCGACCTCGTCGTGGAGATCACTCGATATCCGGTGGCGCAGGGCTTTCACCTGGCGGCGACCGGCGAGGCGAAGGCGGATCTGCCAGAAAACCAACCCGATGATCACCACCGAAAGCAGGGAAAAAATGGCGGAAAGCCCCCAGATCCGGGCGTGTTCGAGGATCGTGGCGCGCTCGGCCAGCAAGGCGCGTCGTTCGAGCGCCAGATCGAAGTGACGGGACAGGTCGGACACCCAGCGGCGCAGCGGAATCAGTCGGCCGGTGGACGAATGGCCGTCAGTGAGGCCTTCCACGCTCCAGACCCGGGCACCGTCGTGCGGGCGCGATGTGATGCGATCCGGCGTGGTCACCGGTTTACCGAGTGCCAGATTGGTAAGTCCATCGAGGACCTGGATTTCCGATAGAAGCACCCGCGGTGCGGTGAGGCGGTCAGGTTGATGCTGTCTGGAAATCACCAGTTTGACATGCCTCGCGTTGACTGGCGGGAAATCGAGTGTGACGGGATTGTAGCCGGGGTTGGGAAATTCCTGATTGCCACTGGACCACACGGTCCGCCATTCGGCCAGGTCACCGGCTCCCTTGACATCGATTTGAAAACGCACGGGAAACCCGAAGCCCGGCCCCTTCACCGGTGAGTCGCCCCTGGCCGCGACGATGTTCACTGAATTGAACCGGAGTTCCTCACCGAGATCGATCACCGCCCAGGTGGGTGAGCTGCCGGTTTCCGCCAGATCCGTGTGCCAGCCGAGGCTGCGATTCGGCGGCTTGAGTTCGGGTGGACCGAGGGGCGACTGCCCGTCTACCAGATAGCGGAGATTCCACCCGAATTCCGCATCAATGCTGAATGCGGCGGAGAGCATTCCATCCGGAGCGATGTTGCGCTCACCCTGAAACACCATCAACTCCGACACCGAGAAAAACCGGACCTGCTTGCCGGGCAGCTTGGGCAGATCGATGGGAATGAAACGCAGCGAGAGCACCTCGGTCGGGGGGATTTCAAAAAACACCGGATCCCCTCGCCGGAAATTGAGATGGCTGTCCTCCAGCTCTGCCAGCACGACGGGATCCTGTGAGCCCGGAACCATCGCCTCGACCCTGAGGGCGTTGGGAAAACCATAGTTCGAGGTGTCCCCGCTCTGGGTGGTTAGACGGGTGGGCAGCAGCGCGATGCCGTCGATCGTCTGTGGCGCGGTCCACGCGATCGCGAACCAGTTTTCTTCGGAACCGGAGGTGAAATTGGAATGGAAGCCGTGGGTTCCGAGCGAGTCGAGATCGGGGAGCACCGGCAGGTCCTTCACCTGGCTGGCGATTTCGGCGAGCCTTTGCTCGACCACCGGCAGTCGGGAACTGAGTCGCTGCGCGAGCCAATGATCGAATCCCTCTCCTTCGGCGGCGGAGGTGAGCGCCATCGCGAACGCACACACCCGGAACCATCCGGAAAACCGCTCCGCCCACCCGGGGGGGCCGATCCGGAGGTTGGAAATTCCATGCATGACCGAAACGCTGAACCATTCCCATCAGGCGGGCAACCATGCATTCCCGGCATCCCGTATTCACGGGAGCGGCGGCATCAGCGGATCGGTCCGCGGTGGAGAATCTCGTCCCACGAGCCGATGCCGATGGTCTTCAAATAAGGTTCCGCGCTGCGGTCTTCTTCGGGCGTGCCGAGCGCCTTGTAGAGGTGCCAGATGGGCTTGGGTCCGGCGGGATCACCGGGTTCGTCGGGAAATTTCCGCAGGCCGATGCGCAGACCGCCCTCGCCGCGGTTGTCGATCCAATTGTGGTACTGCCAGGATTCGATCGACGACAGCCCGGCGATTTTCTTCCAGGCCAGCGCCATGCCCGCAGCCTGGTCTTCCAGCTGCTTCGCCGAGTAATCCTTCGAGTTGAATCCATTTTCCGAGAGATGCACCGGCCGGACTTTTCCCTGATAGAGCAGCGAGGGCTGCTTCATGTAGGCGTCGAGCACTTCGAGGTTTTTCGGGGTGATCTTGGCGGTATTGAAATCGAATGTCGCCTGGTCGTCCTCCCAGGTACGGGGATTGAAAAGGTTCTGCGGATACGGATGATAGGCGAGCGCCCACGGGAAGTCCCCCTCGGCGCGGGTGAATTCCAACAGCAGTTCGATCAGGCGCTTGGAGCCATACCAGTTCTTGTTTCCCGCTTCCGCCCAGTGGTGGGTGAGGGTGATGAAGGAGCGGGCATTCGGATCGTATTGCCGCGTGATGAGGTCCATCAAGCGCATCGACCGCTGATAGAGGTCCATGTAGACGATGTCCGGCTTTTCCCCGGCATTGGTCCACACCCAGCCGGCATCGACCTCGTTGTGGATGATCCAGTGGTGGACGCGTCCGTATTTCCCGTCGGGCCGCGACCAGCGCTCGGCGATGAGGTTGAGGATGGCGCCGTAGAGCGAAATCCCTTCGGCGGAGGTCACGTTGGGCATGGCGAAGACACCCTGTTTCACCGCATCCGGATGCCCTAGCAGGCGGACCAGCGGTTCCGCGCTCTTCGCAGGATTCGCCACCAGCAGAATCGCGGAAACCATGGCTCCATGTTTCTGCGCGGCGAGGAATTTCGAATCGAAATCGGCGAGCACGTCCATCCGAGCATGATAGGTCCGGCCCTGCCATTGGAAGGGCTCGGTGCCTTGTCCGGGCTTCAGCGAGACGAGTGAATGAATCATCATGTTCACCGTGACCGCGGAGATGCCGAGTTCCTGCAGTTCGTTGGGAAAGCGCGCCGGATTCCAGCCGGCGAGGCCCTTTTTGTGGGCAGGCCGCAGGGCGGGCGGCGCGGGTGCGCGGGATTCGACGCTGCTGGCGAAGCGGGCATGGGACAACGGTTCGTATTCTCCGGCCGATTGGCGCACGAGCTGCCAGCGGGAAGTCAGACGGTCGTAGTCGCGCCCTTCTCGCTGGCGCTGGCGCGGCACGTCGATGAGGAACGCGCCGTTCGCATCCGGCGTCACCGCGACCAGCGACTGCCAGCTCCGCGGATCATCGAGCAGCAGATCCATCGGGATGTCTGCCAGAAAAACCCCATTTCGCGGCGGAGCCACCGTCCCCCTGATGCGGACGAATTCCTTGCTCACGGAGACATCCGTGATCGCGGAGGGAAAGGAGCGGTCGAGATAGGATCGAAGCGCTTCCTGGGTGGCGGATGCCGAGGCCTTCGCCGCGATGGCATCAAACTCGCCCGGGCGTTCCGACCTGAGCCGGACGTTGCGAAGCTGGAGAACGCGGTCGGCCGGGATCGGCAGGTCGAAGCGAAGCTGCTTCCAACCGGCCGGCAGCGGTTTCCCGGCCGGGGCGATGCGGGTGGCATAAGACGTCCACGCCTCGCTGTGACCGAGCGGCGGGAACCAGCGGGCGGTCGCCGCCGAGAACGGAGGACCCGGCAGAGCCGCGAAGGATGGAACGCCGCCGGCACAGAAATAGTCAAACTCGAGCACCGTTTCGTCCCGCGCGGGTGCGCTGGCAGGGGTGGCAAGGACCGACATGGGCCCCTTGATTTCCACCACCCCGGCGGCTTCGGTGAATGCAGGCGAAGGGCCGTCGAAGCGTTCGAGGCGGAGCGCGACCGCTCCGGCGCGGATGGACGGAATGAGAACCAGCAATGAGATCAGCAGGCCGCCGGATTTCATGGGAGAGTCACGTTAGAAAGACGCGCTGAAATGATAGATACCGGATCCGATCACCATTGTGTTGCCCTTGACCGACTGGATCCCGGGACGTCCGCTGGCCGCGGCTCCGCCCTCCTCGATCGCGCCTTTCACCGGCAGAATCACCTCCGCCGTGGTGTTCGGCGGGACGGTGACTTCGGCGGAGAATTTCCCGCCTTCAATTTTCCACGAGCAGGCAAGTTTCCCGTGCCGGGTCTCCATGGAACCCGAGGCGTGGGTGATGGTGCCGGTCGGGCGCGGGGCGATCTTGACGCGGTCGAATCCAGGAGCGGCACGGTCGATGCCGGCAAGCTCGCCCATCATCCACTCACAGACGGCACCGAACGCGTAGTGGGAGATCGAGTTCATGGAGGGTTCGTGAACGCCTTTGCCCTTGATGTAGGAGTTCCAGCGTTCCCAGATGGTGGTGGCGCCGTTGTCCACCTCGTAACCCCAGCTCGGGTATTCGCGCTGCTGCATGAGGATGCCGGCAAGGTCATGGTGGCCGGCGGCTGATAGAGCGGGTAGTAAAGGCCGCGTCCCGAGGAAGCCGGTGGTCATCTTGTTGCCGTTTTCCCTCACCAGCGCGGCGAGATGGCCGGCGGCGGCGGCGCGCTGCCCGGCCGGGATGAGATCGAAGAACAGGGCCATCGCATAGGCGGTCTGATTGTGGATGGAGAGCTTGCCGTCCTCTTTCAGATAGGCCTTTTGAAACGCGGCGCTCACCTTGGCGGCATGCGCCTTGTATTTCGCGGTGTCCGCGGCATCGCCGATGGCGGCGGCCATTTCCGCCATCAGCCGGGCGTCATAGGCGTGATAGGCAAGGTCGATGAACGGAATCGGCGTCTTGACATCTCCAACAGAAAGCCAGTCGCCGAAGCCGCAGTCGTCCACCGCGCCCTTGAGACCGGGATCGCGAGCAATGCGCCAGTCCATGAAGTCATTCATTTTCCGCCAGTGCTCGCTGATGACGCGGGTGTCGCCATAAACCTGCCAGATCGTCCACGGGCAGATCACGCCGGCGTCCATCCAGCCGGCGGCGTGGTGTTCGTTAGGCCGGGCAAGCGGGCGTGGCGCGTAGGCTGCGTAGGCACCGTAGTCCCAGGCGTCGTCATTGAGGTCGCGCAGCCACTTGGTGTAGAACGAGGCGATGTCCGCGTTGAAGGTGGCGGCGCGCACGTAGATCTGGGCGTCTCCGGTCCAGCCCATGCGCTCGTCGCGCTGCGGGCAGTCGGTGGGCATTTCGAAGAAATTCGCACGCTGCGTCCAGACCATGTTCTGATAGAGCTTGTTGAGCATCGGGTCGGAGGCCTCGAAGGATCCGTGCATGGGGGTGTCCGAGTGGATGACGATGCCGGTGACGGCGTCGAGACCGGGCGTGCCGGGGAATCCGGTGAGCTCGATGTATTGGAATCCATGATAGGTGAACTCGGGCGTCCACGTTTCTCCGGCGGGTTCGCCCTTGAGGATGTAGGTGTCCACCGCGCGGGCGCAGCGGAGGTTCTCGGTGCTGAGGCGGCCGTCGTTGTGGAGCATTTCCGCGTAGCGGATGGTGACCTTGTCCCCGGCCTTGCCTTTGACCTTGAGGCGGATGACGCCGGAGATGTTCTGGCCGAGGTCGTAGATGAAAACGCCCGGCTGGTGCTCGCGCACGGTTTTCGCCGCCATTTCCTCGATTGGCCTGACCGGCACACCGGGGTGAGGCTCGACCTTGGCGTTCGATCCGGTTTTACAAACCGCGGACTCCCATTTCGAATCGTCATAGCCGGCGTTGGTCCATCCGGTGAGCTCCTTGCGGGCGTCGTAGGACTCGCCCATGAGAATGTCGCTCTCGGTGATGGGGCCGAGCGAAGTCTTCCAGCTGGGATCCGTGATGATCCTCTGGCGGCTGCCGTCCGACAACTCAAGTTCCAGCTGGACGCGGACGGCCGGCGAGATGCCGTAGCAGTAACGGCCGTTGATCCCCGGGACGAGGCCTTCCTGCCCGGTGAGAAGCCCGTAGGCGACATATCCGGAATACCAACCGTCGGCGAGCGTCGCGCCGATGGCGTTTTTCCCCTCGCGAACCAGTGGCGTGACGTCATAGGTCTGCGAGTGGATGCGCCGCTGATAGGCGGACCATCCGGGCGCGAGCCGCTCGTCGGAGACCCGCCTGCCATTCACCTCCAGCGTGTAAACCCCCAGCGCCGTAGCGTGGATGGTGGCGCGGACGATGGCCGGAGCTTCAAATTCCTTGCGGAAATACTTGGCCGGGGTGACCGTGATTTGTCCCTTTTGCGGATCGCCAATGAAATTCTGGATGTTTTCCTTGGTGACGAACGAGTGGTCATTTTTCGAGCTGATCCACAGTGCGCTCCAATCCTCCGCCGCTAACAAGCCAACGCCGAACGACGCGAGTTCGCTCCACGCGGAAGCCTCGCCTTCGGTGCCCCAGACGCGGACGCGCCACTGCGCGCGGTCGCGGGATGCAAGCGGACTGCCCGCGTATTCGATCTGGTCGGTGGCCGCCGACTCGACTTTTCCGGACGACCAAAGTGCTTTTCCATCGAACCCCTCCCCTGCCCCGACGACTTGAATTTCATACGCAGACTGGCGGAGCCCTCGGGCGGCGGGGTCGGTGGCGGCCAGTTTCCAGGAGAACCGAGGCTTGCTCGTTCCGATGGCCAGCGGGCCGGCATGATACTCACAGCGCAGTTCATGGGCACGGGGGACGGCGGCAATCATGGGTATGGTGAGACTGAGAAGAAGGAGCAGTGACTTCATGGGTGGGTGAATGGCAGGGAAAAAATTCCGGGAAGGATCTCGGGCGGGTTTCCGACTAAGTCGATTGTGAAGATGCTCTTTCGCAAATGAAATTTGGACAATAACCCCTAGGGATGATTTTTCGAAAATAATCTCCCCATCCCATCGGTTCACGCGGGCGGCGGATTTCAACGGTGCCCAATACAGGCATCATAAGCTTGCGTTTCTCTTACAACAGTCCAGCTGCGTGTGGCCATGAGGGCTCGGGGTCCGGATAGTTTTTCAACCAACTGATAAACTTCATGAGGGCCAGAGGTGGTGGGTCAGGCATAGCAGCCGAGCCTGGCAGGTTTAGGCATTGGCGGAGCCGGCCCATGACTAGGTTACCCCGCTTTCCACATCACTGCGGAACGGGTGGTCAGAACGCCTTGGCGATGTCGATGACATGCAACTGTCGTCCGCTGCCTCCGTGGGGCGAGTCGATGCACACGAGGTTGCCGTCGGGACTGAAGCGCGGATGCGTGTCGCACCTCCACTCGCCTGAATACTCCTTCGGCAAAGGGAAACGCCCCAAGTCAATGCGCCGGTTGGTCGGGATGTGGAACAGGTAGGGCGTCTGCAAGCGGGCGTTCGTCTGGGGATAGGTGTCACATAGAATCCATTCGCGACCGCTGCCTTTCGGCAGGTAGGTCTGGTGCCCGTTCTCGAGCATCCTGCCCTCGCCGACCCGCTCGGAATTTCC
This sequence comes from Akkermansiaceae bacterium, assembly GCA_041736495.1. Taxonomy (GTDB): domain Bacteria; phylum Verrucomicrobiota; class Verrucomicrobiia; order Verrucomicrobiales; family Akkermansiaceae; genus Luteolibacter. The sequence continues at coordinate 13,475 of JBGSTM010000130.1, read as the reverse complement.
CGTCTTGTCCTGTAGGACATAAAACCCAAACGGCTTCCCGGCCGGGCGCGTGTAAGCCGTGATGTGCGACGGATCGCGCCAGATGAAATGGGATGTTTCCCCGGACGCGTCGATGCAATACATGTCCGATCCGTCCGCGTTCGCGGTGAACATCCGGGTCACGAACCCGCGCGCCGCCATCTCCTGACGGTCCCCGTGCGCGGCCCGCCACCGGTTGAGGAATGTGAAGCGCTTACCATCGGTGTTCACCAGCAGATGGTTGAACCAATGGAAATTGTCCACCACCGACTTCCCCTCGTGCGGTATCGCCGCGATGTCGGCCAGGGAAAACAACTGCGCCGCGCGTCCTGTCGCAAGTTCCAGCCGATATAAACCCACGTCCTTCGGCACCTTCACGTTCTCATGGGGATCCGCCACGCCCGCATAGCCGTAGCCGGGTCGCAGTTTCTGAATGCGCGAGAACTCGGTGCCAATGGCCCAGGCACCGTCCGGACTCAGCGCATACACCGCCTTGGACAACGTGCGCTTTTTCCCGGTCTTCACGTTCAGCACATGCGCGACAAACTGCCCGTCCTGCCGGTCGTTCCAAATGATCTCCTCGGTGGATCCCGGCACCCACTGGAGCATGCATCCCTGCTGCCAGCCCCAGGCGCAACTTGAGCCCAGATCGATCCACTTGTCCCTGTCATTCAGGTCCACCATTCCGATGCGGATTTCGTCACCGGCCGTGGGCGAGCGATGCTCAAACTCCACCTCCATCCCCAATACATACCGCTGCGTGGGGTCAAACTGCAGCTTGTCGTAATACCCAAACCAATGGTGTTTCGGCCCGCGCGTGATGGTCCGCACGGGGAACGCGGCGGTTTCGCCCGCCCGGACCGACCCCGGCCATAGCGCACCCGCTCCCATACCGATGAGTTTCACAGCATCCCGGCGGTTCATGGGGCGAGAGTTCATGGGAAAGGATCTCGGGCGAGCTTCCGATAATGTCGAATGGAAGAACTCTCTTTCGCAAAGGAAATCCGGACAATAACCCCTAGGGATGATTCTTCGATAGAACCCCTTTACGAACCCGGAAAATCCTTCGTTCGCTTGAAATAGTTACCCTTAAGCAGTGGGTCGAGGCAAACACAAAAAGACTGCCTTGGACGGAGGAACTTCGCCATCCGATGAAGCATCGAAGCCAACAGAATAATGATGGCTGACGTCTTCACTGCGGGAATTGCGGGCAGGAGCTTCACCGTCACGGCTCGGAATCCGTCACTTTTAGCCGTAAAAATTGCTTCGGACTGCCCTGCGGAAGATGGATGGTGTGAACCTCGTCGGCACTGCTGCTGATGGAGAAGGTGCGCCATGAAGGAGGCACCGGTAACCAGGAACCGGGAGCCAGGGTTTCAGACATCTCGAATCCGCGGATCAAGCTGTATGCTTCCGAGTTGAGGAAAAACGAGAAGGAGCGGTCGGCATTCACGAAAGGCTGGTTCGGTTCGCCACCTCGATCCGGGTCGCGTCCTGAGAGAGCGTATTCCATGAGGTTGTTGTAAGTGTCACCGTCGGGGTTCGCATGGGGATCATGATCTGCTGGTGCGAGTTCCCATATCGGATCGGCGATCCATGATGAGAATGATTCAGGCGTTCGGTCGTGACAGCGCGCGAAAACCTCCCTCATCGGCATGGAGGAAAGCCCTTCGATCTCGAACGATGCGTAGTCGTTCAGCGCGTCATTATCAGGAGCGGCGCTGATGGTAGCGGTCTGCGGCGTAGCCCAGTTCGAAGGGGTGAAGGTGAGCGTGGCCGGTGTTACGGATAGATTCGTGGAGCCAGACCGTCTCCTCAGGCTTAAAGTTAGATTGGATGTCGGTGCGCTCAGCAAGCGAACGGTGAACGCGGCGCTGCCACCCTCATCGACTTCCACAAATCGTCCGGTCCCGATATCCACCACGATTTCACGGGTTGCGAGGGGTTCGTTCCCCCGGGTTTCCGCGGCGAGGCTCGCGGCGTGCTGGGTGATCTGCTGGGAATACAGGGTGTTGATCGCGGGATTCGCGCCCTGGGTGTCGATGAGTTCCGAGAAATCCGTCCGCAAGTCCGCAAGCCGTGCGTTGTTCACGTTGCTGGCGAATTTCTTGAAAACGCCGTTGGTGGCGGATTGCACGGTTCCCGGCGAGTTGACGACATGGTAATAGAGTGAACGGGGTGATGGGGTCCCAGGCGCACCGGTTAGGAAAGGCCACAGATCCTCGCCATCCAGAGTGCGATCGGTGGGAATGGTTCCTCCGCCGAGTTTTACGAATGTCTTGAACCAATCGGTTCCCGAAACCAGCCCGTGGGACACCGCGCCGGCGGGAATGACGTTAGGGAAACGGATGATGGCGGGTACGCGGGTGCCGCCTTCCCAATAGTCGAATTTTCCTCCGCGGTAGGGGAAGCCGGTGCCGATCTCGCCGCCAATGCCATTGGTCGCGGCGGGCCAGCCATGCCAGGGCCCGTTGTCCGAGGTGAAGACGACGATGGTGTTTTCCGAAAGCCCGAGTTCGTCGAGTTTCGTGAGGATCTGGCCGACGCGATGGTCGAGTTCGTGGACCACGTCGTGAAACGGGCTGGCAGCGATGCTGGTCGTGTTCGTCGTTCCGTCGCCATTGAGATAGGTGCGGTTGCCCAGCAAGGCGGTGCTGCTGCCGACGAAGTCCGGGTGGGGTATCATCGGCGTGTGGGGCGCATGAGGGGTGAAGTAGGCGAAGAACGGACGGGTTTGCTCCTCTTCCACGAAGTTGATAAGCTTGTGGGTGAATCGTTCCAGCAGGTCCGCCTGATTGTTGTTACCAATGGTGTCCATCTGGATTTCCTGATCGTAGAGCTCGGGCGACTGGTTGTTGCTGCGGGTGATTCCCCAGAAGCGGTCGAAACCATGGCGGGTGGGAAGGTGCTGCACGAGGTTGCCCAGATGCCATTTGCCGATGTTGGCGGTGGTATAGCCGTTGCCTTTGAGCGCCTCCGCCAGCGTGACTTCCCGGGTGCCAAGGCCATAGGTGTTGGCGGGACCGATCGCACCTGACAGGCCCAGTCTGGCGGGAGTGGTGCCGGTAAGGAAACCTCCGCGGGACGGGGTGCATACCGAGGCGGGAGCGTGATAGTTGGTGAGTTTCACGCCCTGGGAGGCGAGGCGATCAATGTTAGGAGTCAGTGAAACCGGATTCCCGCCGACGGTCGCAACCGCCTGGTTGGGTGCGGCATAGGCTTTGGCTGCCGGATAGGGTGGCGGTTGGCTGCCGGCAGCGAGGTTGCCGGGGTAGGTATAACAGCTGATATCGTTGAAACCCATGTCATCCACATAGATCATGAGGATGTTCGGAGTGCGACGCAGGAGTTTTTCCGCCTTGCGGGCATTGCCGGTGTTCGAGACGCGGAAGTTGTCGATGACGACGGTCCCCGAGGCATAGAAGCTGCGGACACCACCGTAATTGTCGCTATTGGCGGGAGCGGTGGTGAAGGTGGTGGATTTGACCGGAAGCACGGCGACTTCCCTGCCGATGAGGCCGGAGGGAGAGGAACGATGCAGTTCCGCGACGTAGCCGGCGTTGGTTGCGACAAACTGGAGATGATACCAGGAATCGGGCTCAAGCGGAAACGGCCGGCTGGCAACACCGGCCGTGCTATCGGACAATTCGAAAACACCGGGTCCGGCGTAACGAAGATCGATATGGGGAAGGCCGGTGAAGTTCCCACCCGCCGGTCCGAGGTTGAGGCCCAGCTGGATTAGTGCGTCAGAGCCCGGACTATCGATCCTAACGGGCAAGGAGCCTGGGATCCTGAAATAGGTGCCAACCGCGATGATCCCTCGGTTGCCGTTGATTCCGCTGAGTCCGGTGCTGCCATTCAATCCGCCGGATAGAAATTGGCCGGTGTATGAAATGGGCGCGGTGTTGTTGAGATTGAGTGCAGGGCTTCCGCCGAGGCCGCCGGTGGAGTTGATGGAATAGCCCGCGGTGTTCTGCGTCCAGTTCTCCGGCCAGGCATCAAAGGAGCTGTTGGTTTCAGTCGGTGGTGATTCCGCTCCTGATATCGTAAGTTCGACAAATCCCCCGCTGCTTTCGAAGGCGTAGGTTTTTCCGAATTGCGGATTGGCAACGCTCAACGCGTCGGTGCCGCGTCCCGCGATGGGTCCAGCATGCTGGAACAGTTTATAGGTGCCGTTTTGGCTGAAGGGCGCGGTGATTCCGGCATTGAACAGGCTGATCGAGCCGCCATGGATGGCAAATCCACCGCTGCCGGTGACATGGATCCTGTCGCTTTCGCCCACCGCCGGAAACTCGAAATGCAAGGTGGATCCGGCGGCCAGGGTGAGGCCCTTGAACGATAGAATGCCTGGACCGGCGTCTCCAGGAGCGAGATTTCCTTCCACCGTCACGGTGCCGCCGGTGACAGCGCCTGCTCCGGTGAGGACCTTGCCCGCACCAACGGGGAAACCCGATGACAACACGCTGAAAACCGCACCATTTGCGACGGAGATGACAGGCGAATTCGAAATCGAGCCGCTGCCACTTAAGGCCAGCGTGCCGGCGCTGATGGTGGTGCTTCCGGAGTAGGTGTTGGATCCGCTGAGCGTCTGAGTGTTCGCCAGAATCTTGTTCAGGGCGACGGTGCCGGTGCCGATGTTGTTTCTATCAATGACGTTTCCTGCAAACGAATACCCGGTGGCGGCGTGGCCGATGGTTAGAATGGATACCGCCGCGCCATTGTTGAGAATGATGCCGTCCGCAGTGATGGAAGTCAGGCCGGAGATGGTTTCGGATCGGTCGTTCAAATCGAAGAACCCGCCGTTCGCGGCCAGCGGGAGCGTGTCGGGAAGCTGGTTTCCGCCGCTGCCGCCCAGTCGCAGGGTGCCGTTGGTGATGATGGTGCTGACGCTGGGGTTGAGTGCCCGAACCGTGGAGCTGCTGGACTTATCCAACAGGACCACCCCGCCGGTGCTGGAATTAACCGCGCAGGTCGTATTGATATTGTCTGATGTTCCGCCCAAAGTCATCAGACTGGAGCCGGAATAGGTAAACTGGACCCGGGCCGCGCCACCCCTAACAACATCGAGAAAGTGGATTCTCCCGGCACCGTTCACGGCGACCGATTTGTTTCCCGAGCTTCCACCGGTTCCCCCTTGGAGGGTGCCGTTGAAATATAGCGAGCTTGACGGGCTGTTGTTGGTGATGGTTAGGGCGGCCGCCGTGGCTCCGGTCGTTCCTAACACGCACCTTGAATGGATCCGCTGGTCCGAGAGAACGCCGGCACCAAGGGAGATGGATGCCCCCGTCTGGTCGAACTGGATCTGCTGGCTGTCGAGCGCCCCCGCACCGAGGGTGTAGGGCGCGGCACTCGCAGTGTTGAAGACGATGCTCCTGATTGTGATTCCGGCACCCAGATCGATGCTTGTCCTGCCGTTGCCGGAGTTGTCGAAGGTGGCGGTTTGGGCAGTTCCGGGCACCGGGGATGGCGTGGCGCTCCAATTGCCCACCGTGGACCAAAGCGCATCGTTGCTGCCGTTCCACGTGGCGTCTTCCGCGAAGGCGGACTGGGAAATGAGGACTGATAGTAGCAGCGGAATACGCATCCCGGGTGATTTCGGAGGACCGGACGGAGGAGCATCACGGGTTGGTTTTGGCAAACTCCTTGATTCGCAGATTGCGCCAACTCACTTCCTCGCCGGGGGCCTTCTTGGATTTTCCGATGCCATGCACCTGCAATCCGATGATTCCCTTGAGGGTCATGGAATCTTTAAAATCCGCAGCCTTGACTCCGTTGATCCAGGTCTGGATGTGATCGCTCCGGCATTCGATGCGCCCTTGATTCCACTCCCCTTTCTTATACGCGGCACGGGCGGCTTCGTTGTTCTTGAGGTCGAACAACCAGGCGCGGCGGCCTTCGTCATAAACACCGCCGGTGTAGGATCTCTTCGAGGGATCGATCTCATACTGATAGCCGTGAACGCGGTCTGCAGGGAGCTTCTTGGACTCTCCCTTGACCTCGATGGTCCTCGCATCGGCAAAACACTCGCTGCGGAACTGAACTCCTGAATTCATGTCGTTTGCGACTTTGAATTCGAATTCCAGGATGAAGTCGCCGTATTCCCGCTTGGTGCAGAGGAAGGTATTCGGGCTGCCCGCCACGGTCTTGCCGACAATGGCACCGTCCTCGACACGATATTCTGCGGTACCGCTGTGGCGCTCCCATCCGTCGAGATTCCTGCCATTGAAGAGGCTTGTCCATTCCGCGTCCGCCGCGATGGCTGGCAGCGCGATGAGTAAACTCAGGATTCCGACGCCAAGAGTTCGGCGTGGTTTGGCGTGTGCAATGGTTTTCATGTCTTTAACAGCTGATGTCTGATGGGTGGTTGTCATGGAAAAAGAATGCTGCGGGGTAGCACCCGCAGCATCCCAATCTACCGGAACGAAACCCAAAACGTCCGGGAAATTCGCATTCAGGCACGGCGGCGGCGGAGCAGACCGGCTCCTAGCAACAAGCCGGCGAGCGCGCTGGTGGGCTCGGGCACGGCGGTCCATGTCAAGGAGGTCCCGCCATCGGTGAACGCAAATGCGCCGGTGGAAGGAGCTGTCGCGGAACCGTTGTAAGTGAAGCCGCTGAACACGTTGGCGAGATTCAGCGCACCACCGGCGGTTCCGTCCGTGCTAATGATGTTGTCCCACGTGCGGGTGATGGCCCAGAAAGTGGAGTTAAAGGTGTCACTTCCCTGAAGCACGACGTTGAACACAGCGGCATCTGGCCCGCCGAACGAGGCGGCGACAATGTTGTCATACCCGGTCCCAGCAGTCTGGGCGACCGCAGCGTCGATATCCCAGTTGAATATCGAGCCGGTCCCCATATTCAGGTTGTTGAACGTCCCGGTTCCGATGGGGATCAATGTGGCCGGAGCATCCGCCGGGATGATGTTGCTGACCCCCGCCGACAACTGGGCCGTGACGTTGAGGGTGCCGTTGGTGACCGACCCGATCGAGCTCACCGAGCCAACCGTCTGGGAGGTGCCGCCGAGGTTAAGGATCGCGGTGCCGTGTTCGACTGACAGCGCGCCCGAGGTACTGCCCAAGGTGCCGGATCCGCTGATTGTCAGCTTGCTATTGGTGCCACGTACAATGGTGCCGCCGGTATAGCTGTTCGCGGCGGAGAGGATCGTGGTGCCTTGGCCGGTTTTCCGGAGATAGGCGTCACCCGCGAGAGATGCGCCGATGGTGTTGGTTTTATTGAGCGCGATGTTGGGAATAATTGCGTTGGATACGGTCAGCGTCCCGGCTCCGGACACGGTCGCTGCAGCCGCCAATTCGAGGATTGCGACCGTGTCGGATTGCGCAACTTCCAGGATTGCAGTGTCGGTGGTAGCCCTCAGCTTGGCGGAATCCGCAATTGTGCCACCGCTGCGATTGAGTCGAAGTGTTCCGTTGTTAACGGTGATGTCACCCGTGTTGGAGTTGTTTCCCTCAAGAATCAGAAGACCCGTGCCAGATTTTGTAAACGTCCGCCCTGGAGCATCCTCACTGATGGCACCTGAGATTCTCAGGTCGTGTCTGAGGGCTGTGGTTACAGTACGATTGCCACTGAGAACCATATCCAAGGCGATCGTATCAGCTATCAAACTTCCTGCGGTAACCAGGGTCGTGGTAATACTGCCGCCGAGGGTGATGCGGTTGCCGGAAAGATTGAAGCTTTGACCATTTCCGGTGTTGGTGAAACTGAATCCGCCGAAGGTCGTATCCGCGGCTAAATCGTTCGTGTTCGTGGCTTGGACCGTGCCGGCAAATGTAAGAACTTCCCCGGCAACTGGGGCGACGTTGGTGCTCCAGTTATCACCGTTGGTCCAGTTTGTGTTCATACCGCCGCCGTCCCAAGTTTTCTGTGCATAGACTTGGCTGGAAAGCAGGGCGGAGACTACCACTGCTAACGAGAGAGGTGACTGGCGATTTGCGGTGGATGTAACAAGAGCGAAGCGGGATTTCGGTTTCATGGAGGAGTTGGGTTTTGGTTTTGCTATAATCTTAGGGAGATGATCGGTCGCGCAAAACACGACAAAGAATATAGTGTGGCGGATCGATGTGTTGACTGAACCGTCAGGAAAAACTGGCAGGGAATTAGGATGAATACAATCACCCGAGCGGATGATATTCGGCGATGGCCGGGGACTTGGATTGCACAACCCGAACCTGCGAAACCCTTTACTAACAAAATTCCGGACGCAGTTCCGGGAGCTTCTCAAATCCACAAGAGAAGCTCCCGGCTGCCTTACTGCTTTTTGCTAACCCCAAAAAATCATTTCTCCACTTTGAGGCGGAGGAAGAGCTTGCCGGCCACCTCGTTGGAGTTCGGCACGGTGATGGTCATGTCGTCGGGCAGCGCGCCGTTTTCATTGACCACCACGGGCGTCACTCCCGTCCAGATGGCGAGGTCGGCGCTCCATTGCCCGATCTGGGTGATGGCGGGTGATTCGGACTCGTCGCTGCGCTTGTAACTGAGAACCTGGTTGTCGCCCACGTTGGCGAGTGTCGGATTGACGGACTGCGAGGACTCAACCGGGCTGCCGGTTAGAACGAATTCGAGCAGGTTGCTGATGCCGTCTCCGTCGGGATCCGCTCCGGGAAGCTTGGAGGCCTCGTCGGGGAGCAGTGCGTTGGGAGTGAAGCTTTCGATCCAGGCCGGATAGGGATCGGATCCGACCAGGGTGACCGTTCCGGTGGTTTCGTCGAAGACGTAGTCTTTTTCACCCACCGTGGTGGTCCAGGTGTTGTCACCTTCGTCATTCCAACCGACGACGGTGAAGCTGTCACCATAGGCTCCGGGAAGGGTGTCTGCGTTTTCGATCAGCCATGAACCGCTGGTAAGGGCGGAGGCATCCGTGGCGGAGGTATCGATGACGAAACTGCCGTCGAGGGTGATGTTTCCCGCACCGCCGAGCACGTTGTTGCCGGCTCCGCTGGTTTCGGTGGTTCTGAAGGTGAGCTGGCCGGTGGGGGCGAGGATCAGGGTTCCGGAGTTGACGGTGGTGTTGTTGCTGTAGGTGTTCAGGCCGGAGAGCGTCCAGGCGCCGCTGCCGTTTTTGATGATTTGGGTTCTTAGGCCCACCGAGTTGTTGCTGATGACGCCGGAGATTTCGCCGGTTCCCTCGGTGGAGCCGTCGAGGATGAGGTTGCGGTTGTTGGCGGTAGCGACGGTGAGATCACCGGCCATTTTCAGCAGCCCCGTGCCGGCCTGGGTGAAGGTGGCGGTGTTTTGCAGGACGCCGGAAGTGGTGATGTTGCGGGTGGTGGTTTCTCCGGTCCCGGTGTAGGTAATGCCCGCCGCGCCGGAAACTCCCATCGAGATCGGGCCGGTGTCCGTCCCGAAGGCCGCGAAGGAGGAGACGCTGATGGTGCCCTGATTGATCGCCGTAGCTCCCGAGTGATTGTTGGCACCATTCAAGACCAGAAGTCCGGTGCCATTCTTTATGATGCCACCGCTGCCGCTGATGGTGCCTGCGAACGTGGCCGTCCCCGTACCTTCTTTGATCATCCCGCCGGAGTTGGTCGCGTTGCCATCGACGGTGATGCTGCCGGTGCCGCCGGCGGTGAGGATGTTGCCATTGTTGTCGACGCTCCCACCGATCGTTAGGAGCCCCGCTCCGCTGTTCGCAAAAGTCGCTGATGTGGACAGGACGAGCGGCACGTTGATCGAATGGGATTCCGCTGCGACGTTGATGCCGCCCGTTCCAACGGTGATCGTGTTGGAACCGGTGTCATTGATCGAAACCGGCCCTGCATTGTCGTTGAAATTCAGGGATACCACCGTGTAGTCCTGGCCAAGCGTGGCGATGGTTGTGTTCGTGGCACCAGTCGCCGCGAAGTGCATTTCCGTGGCGGCCGTGGGCTGGAACAGTGTGTCCGTGCCGCCATCCGCGGCATCCAGCCAGTTGCTGGAAACGCCAGGGGTGCCGGCATTCAGGGTGGTGCCCTGGCTGCCGGAATAGAAGGCTTTGGCGAGGTTTGCAGAGGTCACACCGATGATGGTGGTGGTCGCGGTATTGGTGATACTCAGGGTGTAGGTGGTGTTGCCAAAGGTGGCCAAGCCCGTTCCCAGGACAAAGCCGTTGGCGCTGTCCAATCCGCTGGGGGCCGTGACGACGGTATAGGTGTTTCCAATGGTAAGCGCAGTGACGGGCGTGATGTTGATTTTAGGCCCGGCGAAGGAGAACGTCGGGGCACTCGTCAATGCCAGCACATCCGCGCTCGCGGTGTCTCCGACATTGAAGTTGTAAATCGGCGCCGTGCCCGTGGTTTGGAAGAGGTCGGCGGTGCCCGTGATTTCGAAGGTATTGAAGAAGCCATCCGCCATCGTGAAGGTGGAGCCGGTTTTCATCAAAATATTCTGGATACTGCTGTTGGCGGTCAGGGTCACCCCCGGCCCCGCGGCCAGTGTTCCCCCGTTATTGATATTGAAAATTCTCGCTCCCGAGGCTCCCACGACTTTCGCGCCGACGGTTCCGACCGCACCGAAGACAAGCCTCCCTCCGTTCACGGTGAAATTGTTGGTGAGCGTGCTGCCCGCACTGGTGATGGTCAGGTTGTTGGTGCCGTTTTTCGTCACATTCCCGCCACCGGTGAGGTTGCCGTTTACCACGATATCTCCGCCTGCGGTACTGCCTGTGAAGATGCGTGCCGTCCCCATGGCGAGATTGTAATTGATCGTCTGGATGGTGCTGCTGTTGTTGGTGACGGCACTGCTGGTTACCTGCCAGGTGGAGTTGTCGCCCAAAGTTCCAATGGTGTAAGCGGGCGCACCCAGACTGAAGAGCATCCCGCCGAAGGCCCTCGCACCCGTGATTGCGGTGCCGCCCGCTCCTGCAGCTCCGAAGACCCAGCGATCTGCGGTTGCCGTATTGTTCGGCAACGCTCCACCGACCCAGTTGCTCGCAGTATTGATCGCAGCGGTCTCACCCGACCACGTGATGTCGACGGCATGGAGGGCCTGGCTACCCAGCATCGCGTAAACGGCTGCGGCGAGGACTACGGTGGATTGACAGGTGGCGGCTCCACCAAGGAGAGTGTACGGGGTTTTACGTTTCATGGAAATGTTGGGTTTTTAGTTTTGGTAGGATTTCCGGGGATGAACGGTGGGAATGGAAAAACTCCGATAAGCGGGAGATGTTGAAGCAATGGGTTCGCTCCGCAAGTTGAATACATTAGCAGGGAGGAGAAATGAATACAATCACCCGGGTGGATGATATCCGGGAGGCGGTCGGCAACGAGGACGACATGGTGTTGAGCTGCTGCGCCCCCCCCGTTGTGAATGCACGGACCTAATTCCGGGAGCTTCCCCAACCCCAAAGAGGAGCTCGCGGTTGCTTTACAGCGTTTTGCCTATTCCAAGAATCATTGTTCCACTTTGAGGCGGAGGAAGAACTTGCCGGACACCCCATTGAAATGCGGCACGGTGAGGGTCATGTGGGCGGGCAGCGCTCAGTTATTGCTGACTCACACTGGCAGATTGCTGATGTCTTTACCGGAACGGTCTATGGAGCCAGAGTGAACAGTGTGTAGCCGGTGTAGGTCCGACTGGTGTCCCGGGGACCCCAGTCGATGTCGGTGGGATTGACGAGTTCCACATGGCCGTCGACGAAGCCGACATTGATTTTGCCGCCGTGGCGCGCGATGGCGCAGGTGCCGTCGATGGAATTGCCACGGACGAAGCAGGCTCCGGCATTGGGCAGATCGACCCGGTCTTTCCAATCCCCATTCACTTCGGCGGTAGCATCCGCGAACCACACGACTTTGCTCGGGTCGGGAACCGCAGAAAGTCGGGTGCGGGCGAAGGATGCCGCACCATCCGCGACTGAACCGTTGTTAGGAGCCATGGCGGGCCAGTTGATGCCAATACCCAGAGGGATGCGGTCGCTTTTGCCGCCCCCTGCTCCCCGTGTTGCAGGGGTCTTTAATTTCGGACATGAGAACATCGAGGCACCTTCGGCATAGGTGGTGAGTTGATCGGGCCAGAAATTGGCACTGGCATTGTTGACGATGCGTTCTTCCATGGGAAGCGGTGTCTTGCCGGTGTGGCTGCTCATCATCGAATTCTGAATATGGAGTCGCGGCAGGCTGCCGTTGTTTTCAGCGGCAAACATATTGCCCATGACGATGCATTGCCGCATGTTTGACGCACAGCCGGTGGCCGCGGCGTTGTCTCTCAACCGGCTGATCGTCGGGAAGAGGACGCCAGCCAAAACAATGATGATCGTGATCACGACGAGCATCTCTACGAGAGTGAAGCCGTGTTTGAGGAATGAGCGTTTTTCCATGGAGTTGATTTGGTGAGCAGTCTGGGTTATGATCTGCGGAATTCCATCGCAGAGGGTTTGGCGAGGGGAATTCAGGAGTCTGAATGTTTACTTGTTGAGCCTATGCCAGGAATTCTCCCGAAGCAATAACCCCAAGGGATGATATTATTGTAGAGGATGATGGTTTCGTCATGCTGCGAATCCAGCTTGAGAAGATGGACGAGACCCGAAAACCATCACCGGGCCCCGTCCGAAATCGCCTCTCAGAATAGGCGAAAACACGAATGACTTATTTCACCGCCTTGAGGCGAAGGAAGAGCTTGCCAGCCACTTCGTTGCTGGTTGCGACGGTGACGGTCATATCATCCGGGGCGGCTCCATTCTCATTCACCAGGACCGGAGTGACATCGTTCCAAATGCTCAGATCGGTGCTCCACTGGCCGATTTGCCCGGTGGCGGGGAACTCCGAGTCGTCATTCCGCGTATAGCTCAGAACGAGATTCGGACCGACGGTGGCCTGAGTGGGAAGGATGGCTTGCGAGGAGACCACCGGGTTGCCGTTTCCAAGCACGAACTCCATCAGGTTGGTGATGCCGTCGTTGTCGGGATCGGCGGTGGGGAGTTTGGACGCGGCGTCCGGAAGCAGGACGTTGGGGGTGAAGCCGTCGATCCAGCTGGTGTAGGCATCGGCGGAGACTTCGACCATGCTAACGGTTCCGTCCAATTCATTGAAGGTGTAGTTCTTGAGGCCTACGGATTTGGTCCAGGTGTCATCGCCTTCGTCATTCCAACCGACGACGGAGAAGCTGCTACCATAGGCACCGGGAAGGGAGGCGGCGTTTTCGATGACCCATGAGCCGCTCGTGAGGGCGGAAGCATCGGTGACGGAGGTGTCGATAACGAAGCTGCCATTAAGGGTGATGGTTCCGGCACCGCTGAGCACGTTGTTGCCGGTCCCGCTGGTATCGCCGGTTCTGAAGGTGAGCTGGCCGGTGGAGGCGAGGATCAGGGATCCGGCGTTGACGGCGGTGTTGTTGCTGTAGGTGTTCAGGCCGGAGAGCGTCCAGGTGCCGCTGCCGTTCTTGATGACCTGGGTTCGCAAGCCCGCCGAGTTATTGCTGATGACGCCGGAGATTTCGCCGGTTCCCTCGGTGGAGCCGTCGAGGATGAGGTT
>JBGSTM010000099.1:0-15614 GCA_041736495.1 Akkermansiaceae bacterium | reverse complement strand
CTGCCCACCGCCGATGCCGCGCTGCGCGCGGAAATGGACGCGCGACCGCTGGAGGACCTCGTCGCCCAACTGCAACAGCTCGACCCCGTCGAGGCTTCGCGCACCGCCTTGCAGAACCGCCGTTTCGTTTCACGGGCTTTGGAAATCTGTCTCCTCAGCGGACGGAAAGCCTCCGACCTGCGCGATCAGTGGGAATCCAAAACGGCGGAAATTTCCTCCCAGCTGCGCGGCATTGTCATCCAGCGCACCCGCCCGGACCTCCACGCCCGCATCGCCAGGCGCACCCGCACGATGCTCGACGGCGGGGCGCTCGATGAAGTGGCCTCCCTAACCGGAGTTTCCACCAACTGCGAAAAGGCCATCGGCTTCCGCGAGATCCGCGCGCTGCTGGCCGGTGAGATCGACCGGCCGACCTGTGAGGAACTCATCAATGCCGCCACCCGCCAGTACGCCAAGCGCCAGGAAACCTGGTTCCGGCGGGAAAAGTGGTTATCCCCCGAAGTAGTCGTGGACTTCAGTCCGCTTTTCGCGAGTCCGAGAAGAACGGACTGAAGTCCCCCACTACTTTTTCTCCTCCGGATCCTCCTCGGCTTGGTCCCGCATGGCATCTGCCAAAGCCTGCGAGGCGACCGGCAGAGTGAGGAAAAGCGCGATCAGGGCGAATACCGATTTCGCGATCACCGCCGGATAGGGAAACGCGACGCACACCGCCACCAGCAGACATCCGATTCCAAAGGCGCTCGCCTTGGTCGCCGCATGGGCGCGCGTGAAGAAATCCGGGAACCGCGCCACTCCCAACGCGGCGAGCAACACGGCCAACGAGCCGAGAAGTGCGAAAAGCTGGATGATGATTTCAGGCATGGCGGTCAGGGTTGACGGGAAATGGTCCGGGCCAGGGCGACGGTGCCGAAGAACACGATGACTCCCAGCACCACCACCACGTCGACGAAAACCCGCTCGCCGGTTACCAGCACATACAGCAGCACCGCGGCCGCAGTGGTGACCGCCAACAGGTCGATGGCGAGAACCCGGTCCGCAGCCGACGGTCCGCGAAACAGGCGGAAGGCGGTTAGGACGAGCGCAACTGCCAGACAAATGAAACAAATGGTATAGATCATGGTTGCGGGGGCGGGTTGGGGAAAATACGCAGGAGCGGCGCTTCGATGCGCGATTTGAGTTCCGCGACCGCCGCCCCGGAATTCCGGACGTCCAACAGATGGACACACAGGATGCCACGCTCCGCGTCCAGCGACACGCTCAGACTGCCCGGAGTCATGCTCACCAGACAGGCGAAAAGGAACCGCGGGAATTCCCCCTCCAGAGTCAGCGGCACATCGACGAAATGCGGATGCAAGTCCAGCTTGGGGCTCAGCACCAACCACACCAGATTGGCAGTGGAACGGATCACTTCCCACAGATAGAGGACGGCGAAGTGGATGATGTGATACAACTTCATGGTGCTGTTCGATTCGGGTTGCCCAGAACCGCCTCGATGTATCCGGCGGGCTCTATCAGTTGATCCGCCGCGCGCTCGGCGAAGGTGAAGAAGACGCCGGGGAAAATTCCGATCAGCACCGTGCAAGCGGCCAGCGCCACCGCCGGCAGGACCATCGTCACCGGCACCAGACCGTGGTCCGGTGCATCGCCCGGAGGCCGCGCCTTCCAGAACGCCTCGTTCCAGATTTTCACCATCGAATAGAGCGTGAGCAAGCCCACCGCAAGCGCCGCGGTCACCACCGCCCAGTGGTCGAGCGCGATGCCCTCGCGAACCAGCGCGAACTTCGCGAAGAACCCGGACAACGGCGGAATGCCGCCCAGCGACAGCGCTGGAATCAGGAAAAGCACCGCCAGCCACGGCGAACTGCGATAGAGTCCGCCGATTTTACCAAGTGCCTGGGAGCCTTGTTTCCGCCCGATGATGCCGCCAATCAGGAACAGGTTCGTCTTCACCAGGATGTGATGGACGATGTAGAACACCGTGGCGGCCAGCGCGGCTTCGGTGAAGAACGCCAGGCCCACGATCATGTAGCCGATCTGGCTGATGATGTGGAACGACAGGATGCGCGGAATGAAGAACTGGCTGGCGGCACCGAAGACTCCGGTCACCATTGTTAGTATTCCCAGCGGCAGCAGGATGGTCGCGATGAAATCCTGATGGCCCGCATAAACCAGGGTAAAGACCCGCACGCAGGCGTACACCACGACCTTGGTCAGCAGGCCGGCGAAGACCGCAGCCACCGGCGTGGGCGTGACATGATAGGACGATGGCAGCCAGAAATAGAACGGAAAAATCCCGGCCTTCACACCGAAGGCGATGAGGAACAACACCGCGGAGGAACCGATGAGGTCCTTGTTTTC
The DNA here is from genome assembly GCA_041736495.1 of Akkermansiaceae bacterium. Taxonomy (GTDB): domain Bacteria; phylum Verrucomicrobiota; class Verrucomicrobiia; order Verrucomicrobiales; family Akkermansiaceae; genus Luteolibacter. Next base: position 13,256 of record JBGSTM010000099.1, on the reverse strand, counting down.
CAATGTCGCCAGTTTCACCGCCAGGTCCGCCATGTTGAGCGTGCCGGTCATGCCGTAGAGCACTCCCAGACCGACGAGGAAAAAGGCGGAGGCGATGAAATTCAGCGTCAGGTATTTCACCGCCGCCTCCAGCTGCGGGCGTCCGCCGGGCAGCGCGACGAGCACGAAGGACGCCATCAGCATGACCTCGAACCAGACGTAGAGATTGAACAGATCCCCGGTTAGAAACGAGCCGTTCACCCCGAGCAGCAGCGCGAGGAAAAGCGGCGTGAAGTAGCCGCGGAACTTCGCGGTGCCCGAGCCGACGGAATACACCGCCACCACCAGTCCGACCACCGCCGTGACCAGCACCATGGTGGCGGACAGCAGATCCGCCACCAGCGTGATGCCGAAGGGCGCGGGCCAGCTCCCCGTCCGCAGGACCAGCACGCCGTGTGCGGATACTTTCGAAAACAGGACCGCAGCACCTAACGTCATCGCCGCGCAGGTGAGGATGTTGACCGCGTGGCGCAGGTTTTCTCCCGCGCGGACCAGGCATAACAGGACTCCGATCGCTGCTAGCGGCAGGATCAGCGGCAGGGCCAGCCATTGGGAATCAGTGGGCATCAGCTGTCGGAATTCCTGAAGGTGTCCAAATCGTCGCTGCCGGTTTTTTCATACGCGCGGAGCACCAGCGCGATGGCGATGGCGAGGACCGCGAAGCCGATGACGATGGCGGTGAGCACCAGCGCCTGCGGCAGCGGATCCGCATACGGCCCGACGATGTCGACCGCGCCTTCCGGAATGATGGGCGGGCGGCTCCAGGTGAGGCCTGCGCCGGCGAAAATGAGCAGGTTCGCCGCCTGGCTGAACAGCATGATGCCTAGCAGAACCCGCACGATGTTGCGGCGCATGACCAGATAGCAGCCGCAGCCGAAGAGAATGCCGATGGCGATGGGAAGAAGGTTTTCCATGATTCAACGGGATTGGGACTGCTGCCGGGCCGCGCGGTGTTCCGCGAGCAGAACGAGGAGGATTTTCGCACCGACGCCGGTAACGACGAGGAAAACGCCGGTGTCAAACAACAGGGGCGTGCCGAGTTTGAGTTTGCCGATGGCGGGCAGCCAGATTTCGCCCGCCCACAGGCCGGTGAAAAACGGACGATCGACGAACATCGGCATCACCGCGGCAGAGAGGGCTACGAGCAGGCCCGCACCGACCAGGACGATGAGATCCTGCTTCATCACCCGCCGGTCGTTCACCATCACCCGCAGAACCAGCGCGCTGGCAAGCACCAGCCCGCCGATGAATCCTCCGCCCGGCAGATTGTGACCGCGCAATAACAGATAGACCGCGAATACGCACTGCACCGGCATGACCAGGCGCACGGCGGAGGGAAGCATGCTGTTCTTAAAATCTTTCATGGTCGGAGGCGTCGGGATTCCTTGCGTGCGGCGGCATGCCGTTCGGAGAGTTCCCCATCCGAACTCTTGCGCCGGAAGCGTTTCTTGCGGGCGACCAGCGCGGTCACTCCGAGGCAGGCGAGGGCGAGCACGGTGATTTCGCCGAGGGTGTCGAGCGCCCGGAAATCGACGAGAATCACGTTCACCACGTTGCGTCCGAATGCTTCCGTCACGGAGCGCTCGACAAGCCCCGGCGAGATCGGCTCATGCAGCTGCACGTGCATCGTCTTCCACACCACCAGCGTCATCGCGAGCCCGCAAATCACCGCGACGAAGGCATCCAGGCGGCGCTCCCGATTGCGGGCGATCACCCGGATCTGCGGCAACTTGAGAATTACGAACGAAAACAACACGACGGTGAGCGTCTCTACCAGCAGCTGGGTGATCGCCAGGTCGGGCGCGCCGAAAGCCACAAACATCAGCGCGACCGAGTAACCGACACCGCCGAGGCACAGGATGGCACTGAGCCGGCTGTGCGCGAACACCGCCGCGACTGCGGACACGCTCATCAGGACCACTACGGTCGTGTCGAACAATCCGGCAGGAATGCGGGTGGCGGTCTCAAACGAGCCACTGGAAAGGAACACCGCATACAGGACTAACAACGCAGCTGCTCCCAGCGTCACCCGGACATACACGCTCAGCCGCCCGTTCTGGATCCAACCTGTCAGAAAACCGGCGAGTCCCAGCACGCCCGCCAGCACCGAGTGATAGATGGAGGACGGGGTGATCCCCCCGACGTCTTCCAAATGCCGGGCAAAGAGCCGCAGACGGACCCGCATCGAATAGGCGGCGAAGCCCAGAGCCAGCGTCAGCGCACTGAGAGCCAGCACCGGAGTGAAGCCGTGCCAGAGCACCAGCTTTGCCACCGTCGGATCGCCCCCGAGCGAGCGGACCGCCGGTGATATGAGCGTCCGGTCAAGCAGGCCCGGGACGAATCCCAGCAGCAATCCCAGCACCGAGAGTATCAACGGAGGAGCGACCAGCCCCCAACCCGGCCGATGCTTGATGCGGGTCGTTTCGTTGCCTTCCAAAAACGGGCGGATTCCGACAATCAGCGCCACCGCGACCATCAACGCACTGGCGGCCACGCCAGCGATGGAATAGAGGGTCCGCAGCGGTCCAAACGAAAGCTTGGCCTCGTATAACAGCTCCTTGCTGATGAAACCGAGAGTCGGTGGCACGCCTGACATGCTCAACGCTGAAGCGGCGGCCGCCAGAGCAAGAAACGGCATCGCCCGGCCGAGACCGGAAAGCGATCCGATGTCGCGGGTACCGGTGGAGTGATCCACCGTGCCGGCTACCATGAAGAGCGCGCCTTTATAGAGCGCGTGGACGAACGCGAGGAACAGAGCGGTTTTCAGTGAAAACGGATCGCCGAAGCCCAGCAGCATCACGAGCATCCCAAGCACCGCGATCGTCGAGTAGGCGAGCAGCCGCTTGAGATCCTGCTGCATGACCGCCATCACCGAGCCGGTGAGCATGGTGAGCGCGCCCACCGGCGCCACCACCCAGAGCCACACATCGGTGTGCGACATCGCCGGGGACAATTTCGCGAGCAGAATCACCCCGGCTTTCACCATCGTAGCGGAGTGCAGATAGGCGCTTACCGGAGTGGGCGCGGCCATGGCGTTAGGTAACCAGAAATGGAACGGCACCTGAGCGGATTTGGTGAAAACGCCGAGCAGAATCAACAAAAACGCCGGTATGAAAAGCGGACTCGCTCCCAGCGCGGCAGCATGTTGTGGGAGCTCGGAAATCCGCGTCACACCGGTGATCTGCGTGGTCAGGATCAGCCCGGCCAGCAGCGCAAGTCCGCCGCCGCCGGTGACGAGGAGCCCTTGCAAGGCCGCTTTTCGCGCTTTTTCGTCCTCGTGTTTGTAGCCTATCAGCAAAAACGAAGTGATGCTCGTGAGTTCCCAGAAGACGAACATCAGGATGATGTCATCCGCCAGGACGACGCCGATCATCGAAGTCATGAACAACAGCAGAATCGCGAAAAACCGCGGTTGCTGCCGGTCGCCTGCCAGATAGGAGCCGCCATAAATGCAGATCAGCCCGCCGATGAAGGTTACCAGCAGCAGAAACAAGGACTCGAATCCACCAAGCCGGAGGGCGAATTCCACCCCGAGCGATGGCAGCCAGGGAACCGACCACTGCATGCCATCCGCTCCGCCCCAAGCACGCGCGAGCAGCCAGCCGGCGAGGGAAAACGGCACCAGCGAGAGCAGCACGCCCGCAGCCCTGCCCCCGGCCAGACGGACGAGGACGGGAGCGAACAGGGCCGCGAGGAACGGCCCGCCAATCAACCAAGTGAGTTCCATGATGAAATTTGCGCGGGGGGCGGTCTGGTCCCGTTTCCAGTTTCAAAAAAGGACAATCCAGACGTGCTGAATCTTCCCGCGTTGTTCCGAACGTCAAGCGAATGCGGAAAATCTTCCTTCCGGTCGCCCATTCGGACGGGTTAAGGCAAGTAACCCTTGCCCGCCCATGGCGGATTCCTTAAGGAGATGCCGCCTGCCGCGCCCCCATGAAACACTTTTTCCTCACCCTCCTCACCGTTATTTTTCTGATTCCCGGCACCGTCTGCGCCGCAGGTGGAACCGGGGGGCACGAACCCGCCTATCCGAAGCTTGGCAACGGCGCGACCCAGTACTCGGTTCTCCCCAAACCCCTCGAAACCTATCCCAAAGTCGAGGGTGGCCTGATGGATACGCTCAAGGCACGCGCCGCCGCGGAGCCGTTCAATGTCGCGGCCACCGTGATTTTCATCCTGGCGATCCTCCACACCTTCGCCGCAGGACCTCTCACGAGGCTCGCCCACAAATACGAACATCTCCACGACGAGGCGCTCCGGCTCCGCGGGGTGCGCGACGACGCGCATCCCGACGGCGTGCCCGAGGTGTCATTCGTCGCCACGCTTTTCCATTTCCTCGGCGAGGTTGAGGCCATTTTCGGGCTCTGGGTCATCGCTCTCGCCGGAGCGGCCACCTATTTCCACAGCTGGCTGGATTTCGAACTCTATCTGGACCGGGACCGGAATTTCACGGAGCCCTTGTTCGTCGTCGTCATCATGGCCATCGCCGCCAGCCGCCCGGTGCTGCGCGCGGCGGAGGGAATGATGTCGCTGGCCGCGTCGTTAGGCAAAGGCAGTCCGGCCGCGTGGTGGCTGAGCGTGCTCATCATCGCGCCGATCCTAGGATCCTTCATCACCGAGCCTGCCGCCATGACCATCGGCGCGATGCTGCTGGCGAAGAAATTCTATCGGTTCAATCCGCCGCCGAGGCTTGCCTACGCCACCATCGGCCTGTTGTTCGTCAACATTTCGGTGGGCGGCACGCTCACCCACTTCGCCGCGCCGCCGGTGCTCATGGTCGCCGGCGTCTGGGGCTGGGACACGCTGTTCATGCTGGAGCATTTCGGTTGGAAAGCCGTCACCGGGGTGGTGCTTTCCAGCCTGCTGTATTTTCTCTTTTTCCGAAAGGAGCTGTTCCGCATTGGCGACAAGACCGATGGATTGGAAGACGGCGTCCAGCACTCGGAGTCCTGGCAGGAACGTGAAACGCCCATCCCCGCCTGGGTCACCGGCGTCCATCTCGCATTCCTCGCATGGACGGTTTACACGGCGCATTTTCCGGTACTCTTCGTCGGCGGGTTCCTTTTTTTCCTGGCATTCGTGATGGCCACCCGCCACCACCAGAACGTGGTGTCGATGCGCAGCCCGATGCTCGTCGGCTTTTTCCTGGCGGGACTGGTGATCCACGGCGGTCTCCAGGCGTGGTGGATCGCACCGGTCATCATGGCGCTGCCCGACCAGGCGCTCATGTTCGGCGCCACCGTGCTCACCGCCTTCAACGACAACGCCGCCATCACCTATCTGGCGGCGCAGGTGGAAGGGATCAGCATGAGCGCGAAACACGCCGTCGTGGCGGGAGCCGTAACGGGCGGCGGACTTACCGTCATCGCCAATGCTCCCAACCCGGCGGGACAGAGCATCTTGTCCAAGTTTTTCAAAGACGGCATCTCACCGCTCGGCCTGTTACTCGGAGCTTTGATTCCCACCGTCGTTGTGTATCTCTGTTTCCTGCTACTTCCGAGTGGCCCGGCGAAGGAACATCTCCCTCAGGAAACTCCGCCGGCCATCGAACAGATCCAACCCACTCCCTGACCCGATGTTCACCGGTCTCGTCGAAGCCACAGGCAACGTGCTCAGCCTCGAATCCAAGGGCGAACAAGCACGACTCACCCTCGACATCCCCTTCGCCGGCGAGCTCGCTCTCGGCGACTCGGTGGCCATCAACGGCTGCTGCCTCACCGTCGCGGACCTGACACCTAACGGCACCGCGTTCGATTTGTTGGCCCAGACCCTGCGCGTCACCTCGCTCGGCGGACTCTCGGCGGGATCGCTCGTCAATCTGGAACGGGCGATGATGGTCGACGACCGCTTCGGCGGGCATTTCGTCCAGGGTCACGTGGATGGCACCGGAAAAATCACCCGCCTCGAGGCCAGTGGCCAGGACCACATCGTCGGCGTCTCGCTGCCGCCGGAAATCCACCGCCTTTGCATCGACAAGGGCTCGCTCACGCTCGACGGCATTTCCCTAACCCTCGCCGAGCTCGCACCCGACGGCGCGGTCTTCTGGATCACCCCGCACACCTGGGAACAAACCCATCTCCACCGCGCGGAAATCGGACAGGCGATGAACCTGGAGAGCGACATGCTGGCGAAGTACGTGGACAAGTTGCTGGCCGGACGCGGCCTCGCGTGATGTAGGCATTCCTGCCTGCTCTTCATTTCCCGCACAAACACGCCATATTTCATCTGGAAATCCACACTCCAACCGGGTAGCTTGTCGTCAACTTGAATGAAGAAGCCAACCTACCTCTCCCGGATCGCGACCGTCCGCTCGACGAAGTCATTGAGGACTTCGCAAGACGCGTATGCCCAGGTGGACCGTATGGCGACATCGACGAATGGTCGGTTTACGATGAAAGTTTCCGCCGACTCCTCGCTTGGGCCGGTGAAACCGGACGCTTCTTCGAAGGTCTCCAACCGCTGAAAGAAGGTGGGCGCGAACACGACCTGTCCCATGATCCTCTCACCGGGACCTGGCTGAAATTCACCAAACCCTCCGCCGCCGGATATGTCGTTTCCTTTGCTTCCGGCACACCGGCATTGGAGCCGGGACTTCCCCTTGAATACCTTCAACGACTCGCGCTTCAAAACGAAATCTTTGAGGACCAAGTGACCTTTGTCGGAATCGGCGGAGAGCGTTACCGGCCATCCATCATCACCCGCCAGCCGGATATCCCCGGCGAACAGGCCCATCCTGCCGAGATCATCCATCTGATGACGACCGAACTCGGGTTTTCCATCCTCCCGCCGTGCTTTTCCGTCGGTTATGCAAACTCTCTCGCATTCATTCGCGATGATGTCGCTGTCTTCGATCTTCGCCCAGCCAATGTGGTTCGGACGGATGAAGGCATCATCGTCCCGATCGACTCCATTCCCGTTCGCCTTGATGAACGGGCAAGAAGCATCCTTAGGACGTGAGTTCAACCAAGGCAGGGCCAGGCAGTCTCGCCCTGGATGCCCGCGCGGGTGAATCACGAACGCGAGGGCTGATGAACAGCACATTTCTTCCCCTTCCCCTCCTCCGCACAGTCGTCCCGCCCATGCGGGCAGAACAGTGGCCGACCGAGCCGTCTCCGCCCTGCCTCAATTTCCCCTCACCCGGAATTACCGCGTCGGCGGGTCTGCCAGCGTGAAAAAGCGGGTGATAGCCGGATGCCTCCGGAATTTAATTCGTGACGGTGGACCCGAAACCGGGCTAACAAGGTCTGGTTTTAACCGCCGTTCTTATGATTTCGCTCAAATCCCTCCGCGCGCTCTTCGTTTCCCTGCCCTTGCTCCTGCTCTCCGCCCGGGCTGCGGTGGTGAATGCCACTTGGAACTCCGCCGCCGACGTGCCGGTCACTGCCGCCTCTTACACGGCCACCGGCAACACGGTGAACCTCACGCTCAACTTCGCTCCGGAAGTCGGGACGAATCTGACGGTGGTTAACAACACCGGATTGCCTTTCATACAGGGGACTTTCGGCAATCTCGCTCAGGGACAGAAAGTCGCGCTCACCTACGGCGGCGTCGGCTACAATTTCGTGGCAAACTACTACGGGGGGACGGGGAATGATCTGGTGCTCCAGCGGGCAGATAATCGTGTCGTGGCTTGGGGTTACAATAGCTCCGGGCGACTGGGGGACGGAACCACCACCAGCCGTTCTGTGCCTACCATCGTTAGATCTACCGGTGTGCTTGCTGGAAAAACGATAATTTCCGTTTCGGCAGGTGACGATCACAGTCTCGCGCTTTGCTCTGATGGCACAGTTGCAGCATGGGGCGACAATGGAGCTGGCGAATTGGGAAACAACAGCACCATTGATAGCAACGTCCCTGTGCAGGTGAATCAGACGGGCGTTCTTGCGTCCAAGACCGTGATCGCAATTTCAGCGGGAAATTCGTTCAGTCTCGCCCTTTGCTCAGACGGCACAGTTGCCGCTTGGGGCAGCGGCGCTTCGGGACAGTTGGGAAACAATATCACTGCGAGCAGTTACATCCCAAGCCTCGTAACTGTCAGCAGTGCGCTTCTTGGTAAGACAGTGGTCCAAATCTCCGCAGGCGGAACGCACGTGCTAGCGCTCTGCTCGGATGGGACATTGGCAGCGTGGGGCAACAATAGCAGCGGCCAATTTGGCAATAACAGCACTACTGGCAGTCCTGTTCCGATTGTTATACCGCAGGCTGGAGCATTGGTTGGCAAAGCCTTGTCGTCGATCGCTGCAGGAAGCCATTACAGCTTGGCATGTGCCTCTGGCCAAGCTTTGGCCTGGGGTAGCGGTAACGTAAGTCTAGGCAATGGGTCTTTCAGCAGCTTTGTTCCGGTGGCGGTCACCAGCACTGGCATTCTTTCCGGGAAAACGGTTGTGTCTATCGCGGCTGGAGAATACCACAGTCTGGCGCTTTGCTCCGACGGGACACTGGCATCATGGGGAGAAAACTCCAACGGCCAGCTTGGCAACAATTCGACAACTACCAGTAATGTTCCTGTTGGCATTTATCAATCCGCTGCTTTAGCAGGTAGATCAGTAATCGGCGTGATCGCAGGCACCAGCTTTAGCGTCGCTCAATGCTCCGACGGAACTCTGGTATCATGGGGATACAACGGCTACGGCAATCTGGGCAACAACAGCACAACAAACGCATACGCGGCGGTTGCGGTCGAATCATCTGTTTTACCAATTGGAGAGAAATTCACTATTGGGGTTCCGGGGATTACTGCTGGAACTTCCCATGCCGTGGCATTGGTCGCCACACCACCCTGGCCAAAGGCAGAGACCGCCAGTGCCACCGCACTGACCAGCACCAGTGCCACGCTCAACGGCTTGGTAAGCGCAAAATCCAACAGTACCGCGGTCTCCTTCGAATACGGTCTCGCCAACAGCGATCCATTTGCAAACCCTGCTAGTTCTTACAGTAGCACCATAACGGCCAGCCAGTCGCCGCTCATTGGAAACATAGACACCGCCGTAAGCGCGAACATCACCGGCTTGGTGGCGGGGACCACCTACAACTACCGGGTGAAAGCCGTGAACGCACTGGGCACGACGTTTGGAGCGAACGCCACCTTCGTCGCCGCGAGCAACAACGCCAACTTGTCCGGTCTGACTCTGAGCACCGGCTCGTTTACCCCGAGTTTCAATGCAAACACGACGGAATATGCCGCCAGCGTTTCCAACACCACGCTGACCACGACCATCCGCCCAACTCTGGCGGACACGACGGCATCGGTTCGAGTCAATGGTATCATCGTCAACTCCGGAACCTACAGCGGGGCGATCGACCTCGCAGTGGGGCCGAATGTGATCACCGTTGAAGTCACAGCGCAGGACGCGATCACTGTGAAAAGCTACAATGTGACGGTCACGCGATTGAGTGCGAATGCAGATCTGGCGTCGTTGATTCCGAGCGCCGGGACGCTCGCGCCCGCATTCGCCGCCGCCACGACTTCCTACACCTCTAACGTGGCGTATTCCGTCACTAACCTCACGCTCACACCCACAGTGGCAGATTCCACGGCAACCGTGAGAGTGAACGGAACTCTTGTAGCCTCGGGGTCCACCAGCAATCCGATCACCCTGAACGTCGGGACCAACACTCTCACCATCTTGGTCACCGCGCAAAATGCCGCTACCAAAACCTACACGTTGGTCGTTACCCGGCAGGCGCTCGTTACCACCTACAATACCGCCGGGGATGTTCCGGTGACGGTGAACGGCCTGACGGCCACAGGAAACAGCGCCACCGTCGCATTGAGTTTCGCCCCGATTCCCGGAACCAACCTCACGCTTGTCAACAACACCGGCCTCGCGCCCATCGTCGGCAGTTTCAGCAATCTCACCCACGGGCAGACACTCAATTTGAGCTACGGCGGTGTGAACTATCAGTTCGTCGCCAATTACTATGGAGGCACCGGCAACGACCTGGTCCTGCAATGGGCGAACACCCGATTGCTTGCCTGGGGGACAAACGGCAGCGGCCAGTTGGGCAACAATGCCATCACGGACAGTCCGATTCCCACAGCGGTGAATGCGACAGGCGCGCTTGCCGGAAAACCCATCACTTCGGTTGCGGTTGGCAGCAACCACACAATCGCCCTGAGCTCGGATGGAAGAATCGCCACATGGGGCTACAATGGCTTCGGACAACTTGGCATCGGCACCACTGTGGACAGCCTTGTGCCGGTGAATGTGACGACCACCGGCGTCCTTTCCGGCAAAACCGTGATCGCCATCGCTGCCGGACAGTTTCACAACCTCGCGCTCTGCACGGACGGCACCTTGGCGGCTTGGGGATACAATTTCTACGGCCAGCTTGGCAACGGACTCACCTCGAACAGTTCCATCCCGGTGGCGGTCAGCAAGACCGGAGTGCTCACCGGGAAGACGATCATCGCCATCGCTGCCGCGACCTATCACAGTTTCGCGCTGTGTTCGGACGGCACACTTGCCGCATGGGGCTACAATGGCAACGGCGAGTTGGGCAATGGCGGCACCGGTTTCAGCCCGCTGCCCGTCGCCGTCGACGCCACCGGCGTTCTGGCAGGGAAGACCATCGCGTCCGTATTTGCCGGATCGTTTCACAACTTCGCGCTCTGCACGGACGGCACACTGGCGGGCTGGGGTTACAACGGCTACGGGCAACTCGGCGACAATTCAGTCGACTCGCGCAGTGTTCCCGTCCTGGTGAACGTCTCAGGAGTTCTTACCGGTAAAACCATCACTGCCGCCAGCGCCGGATACTATCACAGCCTCGCCCTCTGTGCCGATGGCACCGTGGCCGCGTGGGGATTCAATGGCAATGGCGAGTTGGGAGACGGCAGCAACAACCCGAGCCTGATTCCCGTGGTAGTTAATGCCAGCGGGGCTCTCGCTGGAAAAACGGTCTCCAGTATATCGTCGGGAGCGGTGCACAACATCGCCTATTGCACGGACGGGACGCTCGTGTCCTGGGGCTACAATCGCGATGGCGAGTTGGGTTCCGGAGGGGCCGGCCCGAGCAATGTGCCGGTGACTGTGAACTCGTCCGCCCTGCTCACCGGCGAGTTTTTCGCAGGTGGCTGGAGCGGATCCACGGGCCTGCACGGACTGGCTATCGTCGCGTCTCCTCCGCCGCCGATTGTGACTACCTTGGCGGCCTCCTTGATCACGGCAACCAGCGCGGTCTTGAACGGCACCGTCAACACAAATGGCAGTTCCACCGCTCCCTCCTTTGATTATGGTCTGACTAGCAACTACGGAATGACCATTGCAGGTACACCCGGTCAAGTTTCAGGAACCAGCAGCATTTCGGTGAGCGCGGCGATCAGCGGCCTCAACCCGGGCACCACCTACCATTACCGAATCAACGGCACCAGCTCCGGCGGAACGATCCGCAGTGCCAACGTGATTTTCACCACATCCGGGTTCAATGCGAACCTGTCCAATCTGATCCTCAGTTCCAGCGCGCTAAGTCCCGGTTTCTCCAGTGCCGCGACCGGTTACACCGCCAGCGTCCCCAGCACGACCAACACAATTTCCGTGACGCCCACCGTGGCGACTCCGACTTCCACGGTAAAGGTCAACGGAGCCCCTGTGTTTTCCGGTTCAGCCAGCACGCCGATTTTCCTTCTTCCGGGAAACAACACGATCAACGTGACGGTCACCGCGCAGGATGCCGTCACCACCAAGACCTACACGATTTCGGTCACCCGGCTCTCGCCGGCTCCGGAAATCGGTGTCACCCAGTCGGCCATCGCGATCAGCGATAGTGGTAGCAAGGACTTCGGCCCGGCAACCGCGATGCGCCCGGCGCTTCTCACGTTTGTGATCAGGAATACAGGCAACTCAGACCTGACCGGGCTGGGTATTACCATTGACGGGCCTGACGCGGGGCAATTCAGCCTCCCAAGTCTGCCGACCGCGCCGGTGTCCGGGCCGTCGGGTTCAACCACATTCACCGTGGCATTCACTCCAGCGGGCGTGGGCACAAGGTCAGCCGCCTTACACATTTCCAGCAACGATGCAGACGAAAGCCCCTACGATATCTCCCTGTCGGGGACCGGGCTGTCGTCCACACTGGATACCGACGGGGATGGACTCAATGACGCGGCAGAGTTCCAGATGGAAGCGCTCGGATTCGACTGGCAAGTCAGCCAGGCAGCCATGGTGAACGTCTATTTCGCGAACACCGAAGCAGGCGGACTCGGCAGCGGCCAAGGGCTCCAAGTGGGGGCTCCGAAACTCACCAAGAATCCGACGACCGGCCTATTCAAACTGCAAATCGGGATCCAGAAATCATCGGACCTATTGAACTTCACACCATTCCCGATGACCTCTCCCCAAACGACGATCACCGGTGACGGCAAATTGGAGTTTGAATTCTCCTCGCCGGACAATGCCGCGTTTTACCGCCTTCTCGCCGAGTGATTTCCGGGCCGGGCCGGGGAACAGTGGCTGTTCAACAGAAAGACGGCGCGGTTTTCTGGATCACCCCGTACACCTGGGTGCAAACCCATCTTCACCACGCGAAAATCGGCCAGGCGATGAACCTGGAGACGGACATGCTGGCGAAGTACGTGGACAAGTTGCTGGCCGGACGCGGCCTCGCGTGATGCAGGCATTCCTGCCGGTAGCCGTGACCGGCGAACTTGGGCTGAGGGGCTGGCAAATTTCCTCAACTTGCTTGTAATCAATGAAAATCTGACATTTCCCGGCGTCCGGATGATTCCGGACCGGACAAATCCGATGTCAGATTACCCCAATCCGACATCGTTTTGCGGGAAACGGAGATCAGGTTGGAGGTATCTGAGATCAGAGTGAGGAAAAGTGATGTCGAACTGGAGATGCCGGAGATCGGATCGAGGAAATGGCGTATCGGTTCGAGGCTGGGGGACATCCGATTGAGGGGATGCGAGGTAAGACCGGGGCGATCCGATGTCTCCCGGAACTAGCTTGTCTCAATCCGACCGGGAGTTGATCCAGCGGAGGGTCGGGGTCGATGAAAATGAGCAGGAATGAAACGACCTGCGAGATGTGTCAGCCCAAAAAACCGGTCAACGGACTGGTGGCATGGGCATGGTCGGAGGGTTCCGGCAAACCGAGTTCATAGGCTTCGCGGCCGGCCTGCACGGCTTGCATGAAGGCGATCGCCATCCGCATCGGATCGCTGGCGATGGCGATGGCGGTGTTGACGAGCACGGCGTCCGCGCCGAGTTCCAT
>JBGSTM010000180.1:0-28088 GCA_041736495.1 Akkermansiaceae bacterium | reverse complement strand
GCCGTAGAGGATGCCGCCCGCGCCGGCCAATGCGGAGCCGAGGCCAAAGGTGAAGGAAATGATGAAGGAGTTGCTGATGCCCATCAGCGATGCGGCCGCCGAGTTGTGGGAAACGGCGCGCATCGCCATGCCGATGCGGGTCCGCTTCACGATGAAGGTAAGCACCGCTAGCAGAACCAAGGTCACTCCGAGCACGACGAACTGGGTGGAGTTGAACGACAAGCCGCCGAGGTTGAAATTTCCCGTTGGCAGCAATTTTGGAAATGCCTTTTGCGAAGCACCGAAGAAGGCCTTGTGCTGGCAGGTGTATTCGATGAGCAGCGACACGCCGATGGCCGTAATCAGCACGGTGAGCCGGGGACGATTGCGCAGCGGGCGATAGGCGAGCAGCTCGATGATGATGCCGATCGCGGCGCAGATGATCATCGTCAGGATCATCACCACCGTCCACGCGCCCCAACCCGGCAGCGGGAACCATTTCGCGACATGCGGCGCGAGATAAAACCCGGCGAACGACCCGAGCATGAAGACATCGCCGTGGGCGAAATTGATGAACCGAAGCACGCCGTAAACCATCGTGTAACCGATGGCGATAAGGGCGTAAACCGCGCCGAGGGCCAGGCCGTTGACGAGCTGTTGGAAAATCTCGTTCACGGGCGGTCGGCGGGAGTCGTTCGTGAAATCATCGTCGATGCGCGCGGGCTATCCGATCAAGGGGCGATGGTTTCGAGGAACTTGAACTTGCCGTCCTTGATCTGGAGAATGGCGGCGGACTTGACCGCGTCGCGCTTGGAATCGAGTGAGAACTTGCCGGTCACGCCTTCGAAATCCTTCGTGGCGGCGATCGCATCGCGCAGCTTGGGGCCTTCGGTGGTGCCGACGCGCTTGATGGCTTCGGCGAGCACGTAGGCGGAGTCGTAACCGAGCGCGGCCATGGCGTCGGGAGTTTTGTTATACTTCTTTTTGTAGGCTGCGACGAACGAGGTCATCTTCGGCGAGGTGTCTTCCGGAGAGCAATGGGTGGAGAAATAGTGACCTTCCACGGCGTCCTTGCCGACTTGCAGGAGGTTTTCCGACTCCCAGCCATCGCCACCGAAGAGCGGGATGGTTAGGCCGAGTTCCTTGGCCTGGATGGCGATGAGCGCGACGTCATTGTAGTAACCGGGGACGAAAACCGCGTCGGGCGCGGCGCCCTTGATGGTGGTGAGCTGGGCTTTGAAATCCTTGTCGCCGCCGTTGTAGTCGAGCTCGGTGGCGAGCGTGCCGCCATTTTTCGTAAACTGCTCTTTAAAATACTTGGCGAGGCCCTTGGAGTAGTCGCTCTTGGCGTCTGTGAGGACGGCGACTTTATTCGCCTTGAGGGTTTTGTCCGCGAAGTTGGCCATCACCGTGCCTTGGAACGGATCGATGAAGCAGACGCGGAAAATGTAGTCGCCGACTTCGGTAACCTTCGGGTTGGTGGACGCCGGGGAAATCATCGGAATCTGCGCCGCCTGGGCGATCGGTGCAGCTTCGAGCGAACGGCTGGAAGCGACTTCGCCGAGGATGGCGACCACGCCGTCGCGGGAGATGAGTTTGTTGACGATGTTCGCGGGCTCCCCGGCTTTTGACTGGTTGTCCTCGGTGAGGAGTTCAATTTTTTTGCCCAGCACGCCGCCGGCGGCGTTGATTTCCTCAATGGCGAGCTCAGTGCCTTCATGTGAGGAAGTGCCGAAAGTCGCTTCCTTTCCGGTGAGCGAGGCGAATTCGCCGACCTTGATCGTGTCACCGCCTCCGGACTTGCAGCTCGGGAGGGAAATCAGGCTGAACAGCGAGGTGGCGGTGGCAAAAAGCAGGTGGGAAGGTTTCATGCTGGAGCGAAGGGTAGCGAAGCGCGGAATTTAGGAAACCGCTCTACCGAGTGCAACAGCATATTGCATGCCCTGCTTACCCACCCAGATAACTCATTTCCGCCTTCGGCCGCTCGATCCGGCCGCGCTCTTCGGAATAGCGGTCCGCCCGCACCTGCCAGATGGAGCGCACCGTCTCAGCGAGGATTTCCGGAGCCATGCCGCTGCGGAGAATTCCTCTCAGATCGTGACCTTCCGCGGCGAAGAGGCAGGTGAAAATCTTGCCGTCCGCCGACAACCGCAGGCGCTGGCAGTCGCGGCAAAACGGCTTGGTCACCGAGCGGATCAGCCCGATCTCCCCCGCCCCGTCGCCGTGGCTCCAATGCGCCGCGACCTCGCCGCGATAGGCTGGATCGCGCGGGGTCAGCGGGAATTCCTTGCCGAGGATGGATAGAATTTCATCGCCGGAGATCACTTCATCGAGTTTCCATCCGTTCGTCTCGCCCACGTCCATGTATTCGATGTAGCGCAGGTCCACGCCAGCCGATTTCGCCCAACGGGCCAGCGGCAGGATTTCCCCTTCGTTCACGCCGCGCTGGATCACCGCATTCACTTTGACCGGCAGGCCGAATGCCTGGGCGGAGCTGATTCCAGCAAGCACGCGTTCCACCTTGGCTCCGACGCCGTTCATCTTCGCGAAAATCGCCGGATCCAGCGCGTCGAGACTCACTGTCGCCCGGCTCAGACCGGCGAGCGCCAGGGCCTCGGCGTGATGCGCCAGCAGGACGCCATTGGTCGTGATCGCGATGTCCTTCACGCCTTCGACCGCCGCCAGCATCGCCACCAGATCTTCCAGCCCGCGCCGCAGAAGCGGCTCACCACCGGTCAGGCGGATCTTCCCGATCCCCAGCGGAATCAGCGACCGCACTAGCGTCACGATCTCTTCGAAGCTCAGCAGTTCCTCCCGTTCCATGAACGCATATCCAGGCCCGAAAACCTCGATCGGCATGCAGTAACGGCAGCGGAAATTGCAACGATCCGTCACGGAAATCCGCAAATCGCGAAGCCCGCGGCCCAGTAGATCAGTCAACATTTCCATTTCAGGGAGCATGAAGCATACCCGCCCGATCGCAAATCCGAATGAATCCCCACTGAGAAAATGATTCCGAGTCGCAGGGAAACCATCACCCGCGAAGCTCTAGTGTCGCCATCCCAATGAATCTTTTGCCAGCGGATTTTTCGAAACGCCCGACTCGGTGGCCCAAAGCAGATTTTCTCCAAAAAGCCCTTGCAGGTGGGACAACTTTCGCGTTACTGAGATTGCGTCGCAGTAAACAAGCTATTTGGAAACATGAAAAACGAATCTTCTCAGTCGGGCTGGTGGGGCAAAGGGGCGGCACTCGTCGTCGTTCTGGCAATTGGTGGAGTCGCCGCGGCTCCGTATCTGATTGCAGCGACAAAAACCCTCGCTGCAGGCGAAAAGGTCTCCGTGGAGAAGGTCGTCAAGGAGGCCGAGGGCGAGATGAAAAAGAACAAGAGCGAAATGGACAAACACCGTGAGTCCGAGGTCAGGACCGCCTCTTGGTCCGCCGATGGCAAGCTCTACATCGGAAGCAAGGCAGGCCTGGCGATTCTAAAAGACGGCAGGTCCGAGCCCGTCGCGGATTTCCCAATGGATGAAGCAAAATCCGTGGCCTGCGCTGCGGACGGAACAGTCTGGGTGGCGGGGAAAAAGGGCCTGCACTTGCTGCGGGACGGCAATTGGTCGATTGAGAAATCCGGTGACATGCACGCAGTAACTATCGGCCAGTCCGGAGTGGTGGTCGCCGTCTCCAAGAAGGAGGGGATCTTCTCCCGCGATTTGAACGGCACGTGGTCCACACTCATGGCCGCTCCTCCTGAAATGAAAAAAGACGGGGAATATGAGAAAAAGGAACACGCCGAAAAAGAGCACGGCAAGGAGCATCACTAACCGTCTCTAACTATGGCGATGAACTGGAAGGCCCTGAACCGCAAGTGGCATGCCAACCTGGGCATGGCGCTGGCCATCACCATGGGGCTGATCGCGATTTCCTGCCCGTTCATCGCGCACGAGGGAGGTGGAAACATCGGTGAGATTTTAAAAGACATTCATTTCGGAAAATTCATCGCTCCGCAATGGCGCTGGATCTGGATCGACAGTCAGGGGCTCGGCCTCGCCTTCCTCGTCGCGTCCGGCTGGATGATGCACCGCAAGGCGGTCAAGCGCGCCAGCAACGTGGCGGGGGACGATCCGACCTCAGCCGGCTCGTCAGTGACTTTCGTCGGTCTTGGCCATCCCGCTATGCGGGACGCAGCGGCGGATCTGGCAGAAGCACAGGGACTGCGGAGCTATCGCTGCCCGCTGGAGAAATTCGCGTCACTCGATCTGGAGCGCGAGCGGTGGATGGTCTTCATTTCGGGACCCGGCGTGGACGCCACCGCCGCCGTGAATCAAATCATCGGGGATTTGAAAAAATTTCCTGCGAACAAAGCGAAGCGCCTTGAGTTCACCATCGACCCGACTCTTCCCGCCGATCTGGCGGAAAAGCTGACGGCCGCGCTTGCCCGCACCGGAGCCAATGCCCTGCCAGGCCCGGCGATTCCTGTTCCCAACCATGCCGCCGCTCCGGTGATCGCGCCTAACCACGGCACTTCGTTTTCTCCCGCGACCGCTTGATTTCCCATGAACTCCGACCGCATCCAATCCTCACGATCCGGCCTCGCCGGCTTCTCGTTGGTGGAGGTGATGGCGGTCATTGGCGTGATGGGATTCATCGCCGCCTCGCTGGCCGGGGCATTCAATCACCTCGCCTCCCGCCAACAGGCGAAGGACGCGGCGGTGCAGTTCCAGGCGATCGTGCGTGAGGCCAGCAGCCTCGCCCGCCGCGAGAAAGCTCCCGTTAGGATCACGTTCATCCTCCCGGAGGCCGCCGCTGCCTTGAAATCCGCGGGGGTGAAGACGGAGGGAAATCAACCGCTGCCGGGGTGCCGCATTCTGGTGTTCCGGGTTCCCTCCCGGAATCTGCCGCAAACCGCGTTGCTGGCGTCCGGCGGAACCGGGCTCGAGGAACTCATGCCGGTCGCGAGAATGCCCCGGTTTCCCAGCCTGGTCGGGGACTGGGCGGCTTCGCCGGAACGTCCCCACTGGGTGCGCTGGGATAAAAAGGTGCGGCTTGATGGCGAACTAGCCGATGCCTTCAAGAACAACGGCGTCACCAGGGATTTTCAATATCAGCCCGACCGGACTTGGGGCACCCGCAGGGATGTGGCGACGAACGAGGATCCGTTCTCGGTCTATCCCGGACATTTCTCCCTAAGTCCCTATCAAGTGATGCGGGTGCTCAAAACCGGCCCACTGCCGGACAGCGGGTCGCTTGAAATCGGCGGCGGGCGCAGCGTGTCGGTCGAGGACGTCTGGGCAGACCAGAAGTTGCCGCATTGGGAGTGGCTGGAAGGAAGCCCGTCCGCTCCCGGCGCCGACCGCGTTGCGCTGCCTTCACTGGATTTTCTGCCAGACGGCGGTTTGGCAAACCGGGAAAAAGACGAGCTGGAGTTCCGCTTCAGCAACGATGGCTCCACTACCGAACAATGGATCGTGAAACTCCGGACTCACGACGCCGAAACCTGGATCGAATGAAAACCAGCCAGCGCAAGAAATTCACCCGCGGGTTCACCCTCATGGACACCACGCTCGCGATGGGTCTGCTGTCCGCCATGGTGCTGCCGATCCTCGGGTTGTTAGCCGTAGGCGTGAAGGACGCCGGTGACGCCCAGACTCGCAGGAACTGCGACTCGCTGAGGCAGGAAGTGCGCCTGCAACTCCAGAATCCCGAATGGCCCGCCCACCGCACGGATGCCGCCGCTCCGTCCGCCAAGTGGAACGCCACCCAGTATTTCGACCGTCAGGGAACTCTGTTGGATCCCGCGAAAAAAGATTCCGCGTGGATGGAAGTTAGAATGGAAGCCTGTGAGAGCAGCGCCTTCCGCAGCTCGAACCTGGAGCAGGTGAAAGCCGCGTTTTTCCAATCCCGCACCGGCAGGAAGGTCGATGAGACCGTGATCCAGCGCATGTGCATCGCCGCGAGATGAAGCCCGGACATTCCAGTCGCCATCAACAGCGCTCGGGATTCACGCTGTTGGAAATGATCGTCAACATCGGGCTGCTGCTGGTGGTGATGCTCGTCGTCGCCAGCATCGCGGGTCACACCTCGGAGACCGTCCACAGCAACTCGGGAAAACTGGCGGCGGCGGAAAAAACCGAGACCGTGCGCCACGCGTTGATGAAAGATCTTGGTGCCATCGTCCGGTTGGATTCCGGCGGCTCGGAACTTGCCTGCACGGCTTCGGACGATTTATGGAAACTCGAACTGCGGGTCCCGGGTGGCAGCGGGTGGCAGCAGATCGGCTACGCATGGAGCAAGGCCACCGGATCGCTCACCCGGTCGAGCACCGTAAACGGCAAGCAGGTCGAGACGGTCATCGGCACCGGCATCACGGGCCTCGTGGCAACGTGGTTGGAATCCATCACCCATGACCCGGCCACCGCCGCCAGGCAATGGTCCAACGGAGCGGCACCACCCTTGGCGGTTAGAGTCGAACTGGAAACCACCCGCGGTCGCGAAGAGGGCAAACGCGACGGCATCCGCGAGCTGCATGAGAAATCATCCAACTCGGTTTTCTTCCTGCCCGTAGGAGGCGGCGGCGATATCAACCTGTGAGAATTTCCCGATCACGCGCTCCCCGTGGCTCCGCCATTTTGTGGGTTCTGTTATTGTGCGGCTTCCTCGCCGTGGTCTGCCTGACCTTCCTCGGAACAGCGACCGCGTCGAAGACCCAGGCACGTGTCGGAAAGGACGAAACCACATCGGATGACCTGCTAGCCTCGGCGACCAGCGAGGTGCTCGCGAAACTCGGCGAAGGCTTCGCCGTGGAGTCGGGTCCGGCGGGCGGCCGCGAGGGGCATGTCGCCGCGATGCCGGGATTGTTGGAGGTGCGCCGCTTCGATGATCCACTCAACCGGGGAAGCAAAACCGGTTCGAATGCCTTCGAGGGAACGGATGACGATCCATCACCTTTCTTGCAGCCATTCGCCTCCGAATATGACAGAAAAGCCGCCAATCCGCGCTGGATTCCGATGTTTTCCTGGAAGTCGTTCGCACCTCGTCTGAAGCATCTATCCGTCTCACAGGATTCGCCCCGCGATCGGAACCCGGACTACAATCCTTACGAAGCGTTCAACATCAACACTGCCGAAAATCCCTTCACACCCGGCACCACGTGGATCTCCGCCGTCGCGGAAGACAGTCAGGCGATGGTCCGCCGCGAGATTTCCGGCAAACGCGCCCGCCAGGGTTCGGAGGACGATTTCACCGTGGCATCCGGCGCGACGTCCGCCGAGCGGCCGGTGTGGGTGCAGTGGATTCCCGTGTTGAAAGATCCCATGAAACCGGCGTCCGCGTCGAATCCGATGATCGGGCGTTATGCCTACTGGGTGGATCTGGAAAACACGAAACTGCGTGCTGATAGACCGTTTGTGTCGGCGCGCGACATCCCGCAGTTCGCCCGTCTCGTCGGCGAGTCCGGGGCGGTCGATGGCGGCAGCGAACACTTCGACCAGGACGGCGGAAACTCCTCCCGCGAACTTCTCGCAAAAATGGAATCGCTGCTTCCCTCGGGTTCCGCGTCGATGCGGAACGGGAACCCTGGTCCCGGATTCTCCGCCGCCGCCGCGAAGGATTCCCGGGACGCATGGTTGGATTCCGACGCGATCAAAGGCGTGATCGACTGGAGTTTCTTCGAGTCTCCACGGCGGAGCTCTGCGGATGTGGATCTAACCGTCGGGAAGGAGCTCGCCACCACGCTTGCCGCTGCCTCCACCCGCGAGCGGCCAGCGCATCCGTGGTTTGTGAATTTCGAGAAGGAAATGGAAGGTGACGAGGAAGCCATGCACCAAGCCCGGCAGGTCGCGGCTTCGATGACATTCCACGGCACTGAGGAGAATCTCGATCCGCTAGGTTTCGAACGCATCGATTTGCAGGAGTTTCAAAAGGGCGCCACCGGTAACCGCTCGACTCCCGTTTCCATCGCGGCGATCAAGAGCAGCAAGCTGTGGTCCCGCCTCGGCGACGCGGGCTATCAGCGCGCCTATCATCCGGGCACACCGAAGAAATCGTTTTTTGATTCACTCGCTCCATTTTCCAACAACGGCCAGTCCGCCGCGTTGCAAATGCTCGTCAACATCGCCGAGGCCGCGCAGCCGGACAGCGTGCCGCCGCTCATCGACACGGCGACCGGCATCGTCGGTGCCCGGTCGATGCCCTATGTCGCGGAAATCAGCACCCGCGCCCGCAGCGCATTCTGGCTGTTGCCGAAAGCGGACCGGGAGAACCCGGCGGTATTGTTAGCCAAGACAGGCAGCGGAGCTTTTGCCTATACCTATGACAAAAAACGTCTTCAGCATTATGCCACCCACGCCGTGGTGGATCTCTGTGTCGGACTGGTGAATCCGAATCCCTACGAGACCGAACCCTTCGAGGGCGAAATCGTTTTCGACGTCACCTGGGGGACCAAGCCCGCCGGAGCCGTCGTGGAATCCGGTCCTTTCCGGGCCACGCTGTCCGGTCATTTCACGGCGAATCCGCAGGCCGGCAAGGATGCGAAGGATCTGCAACCGCTCGGTCACACCGTGAACATCCGGCTGGGCACGTTCCCGGTGGCGGCTCTCAACGACGACAAGTTTAGAACCTGCCTGAAGATCAAGGGTTGGAAGATCTATCGGAACGGCCAGCTCTGGCACCAGGTCCCGGTCCGGCATCCCGGATCCAGTGGCGTGCTTGACTGGTGGCGGATGGCGCAGAACTTGAACTACAACACGGGCAGTCCCGATAAATCCGGACTTTCCTCCTGGTCGGACCCGGGATCGCTCGGAGCTTACAAGGAAGGGGCGACTCCGCGCTCGGTCGGTTGGTTCTGCCGGGAAACGCTCGACGCCATTCTGCCTGATAGCCTCGGTGTCGAGGACTGGACATCCAGCGACGACGCGACGCCCGCCACCGCCAACAAGGTGGCGACCTGGTTCGAGCGGACTCCGATGACCTCGGTGATGGAGCGCGTGGTTTGCATCGATCCGGTGCTGGGTCACCGCACGCTCAATCCCGGCATTCTCGGGGTTTTCGGCACCGGGCATTTTTACGGGGCGAAGGGCCATCCGTGGCGCAGGAAGCGGGTGATCGATCCGCAACCGGTGGTTTACATCGGTGAGACGGAGCAAGGCCGGATCAATCTCAGTGGCAGGGCGTGGGGAGTGCAATCGGGAGAATCCAGCAGCGCCAGTGTCGTGGTGGAGAAGGAGAATTCCACAAAGCTAGTCCCGACTTCGGTCCAGTGGCCGGTGCCGGAAGCGGAACTCCGGGTTCTAGCAAATTTCAGCGGGCAGTATCTCACCCACCGCCTGAGCTTCCCCAACAAGGTGATTGAGAAAGACGCGGAAGATCCGGATCCGTGGGACGAAGTGAAGATCGAACCTTCGAACACTCTGACAGCGATCTATCGGATTCCTTCCGTCGAGGGACCGGCATCTCCCGGAAAGCTTTCCGGCAGCCCTGTCTCGACGACCGTGATCATCGACAGCGCCACGAAGGTCGAGAACGTGGATCTGGAGGTGGCCAAGGGTTCCGATATGGCGAAGGAACTGGTGAAAATCGGCAAGGGCCCGCGCTCGTTTTTCTGTTCCGCTCCGGCCAAGCGTTATTTCTCATCAGTGGGGGAAATCGGATTCTGTCACTCGGGATTTCCCGGAATGCCGATCCTGGTCGGACCTGAAGAAGGCCGCACGCCGAATCAGCTCAACTGCCCCCTGAACGGCCCGCCGATGCGGATGCTGTTGGATTTGTTCCAGGTGGCTTCCACCGGAAATCAGGCATGGAATGTGAACACCACCATCGCTCAGGACGAATACATGTCGCTGCGCGAAGGAGGCGACGACGGGGTTGAACTGAAAAAGGAAATCGATCCGTCCAGCATGACCGCGCGGGCGGTGTGGCTGCCGAACGCCCGCGGGTTTTCCCGCCGCGAAACCGGGTCGGACGCCTATCGCGGCAAGGAAGCGAAAAATCTAGCGGACAAAAATCCGGGGCAGTTGTTGGACCGCCGTTCGGGTCCGTATGCGGCGTTTTCCCGCCCGTGGGACATGTGGACCGGCATTGTCGGCGGGGATTTCTCGCCGGGCCGCGCGGGCGAGAGTTTGCGGTGGGGAGTGGGGAACAGCCTGTCTTCCTATTTCGGCCCCGGTTACTTCTCGTGGCAGCCGGGGAATGGCGCGGGGGCGGATCCATGGATCGACTTCGGATCGGACATGCCGGGTGCCGGCCGCCTCCTAACATTCGGCACGGACGGACGGAAGGACGACAAAAACGAGAACGAGGGCAAGCTGAAGGGACGGTTTGCCGCGGATCAGAATTTGAAATCCGTGGCAGGTGGTTCCGGATTCATCCTCCCTGCGCATTTCGCCACCCGTTTCAGTCTGCTTCCGGTGCGCCACTTCCGCAGCGACCTCGCGATCGACTTCCATCAGGAAAGCCAGGACAGCGAGTGGCTCCGCCTCAAAACGGCGCTCAACCCCGGCATCGGCGCGGCGTTTTCTATCAGCGATGCCGCTGCGGACAAGGACATCGCGGAGAAACTCGACGGCGCGTCCTTCCCCGGCGGGCATCACGCGACCGGTGTTTTCTATCATGCGCCGATGGCCCTGCTCGCGAACCAGGCGGGCACGTCGGCGAATGCCTTCACCGCCTACATCGTCGTCCAAACCATCAAGGACCGCGGCAAGAAGCGCGATGGCGTGGAAAACTCGGGCCCCGGCCACTCGGACCCGGACGACGTCGTACTCGCCCAGCGCTGGGTGCGCTCGCTCATTCTCAAGGAAACCAACAGCGCGGGAAAACCCGTCTTCCGCATCGCCTTCTCGGACCAGGGCAATCTCTAACGAACCATCATGAAACTACACATCGCCTGGCTTTTCGCCATCCTCACCGCCGGATTATCGGCGGAAACCGTGAGCTTCGAATCGGCCGCTGATTTGACGGCGTATTCGATCACCAACCTCGTGGGAACTCTCAACCAGGAGCCCGGAGTTGGCTCGGGTTCGCCCGCCACCGGAGGACTGCGTTACTCCGGTCCGAATACTAACACGGATCGCGGAGTCGTCGCCCGCAAGGCCGTGACGGTTAGTCCGGAAGCGGGACTTTGGACCACGTCCATTCTCATCAATCCGAAGCAGATGGATGACGCAAATCCAACAGCGGACAAGGCGGAAGTCCGCATCGGCTTTGCGGCGACGGATGCGGTGAATTCCGGCAAACCTTGGGAATATTTCCACAAGAGCAACGACTCGATCAGCCTCAAATTCGTAGCCGAGCACAAACCCACTGATGGCAAGACCCGCTATCTGGAATGCGAAATCACCAACCGCGTCACCTCCGAAACCAACTTCGACAAGCTCACGGTCAACAACAGTCCGAACTTCGACGACTGGCTGCGCGTCTCATTGACACTGGTCCGTTCCGGAGCCACCGGCTTCACCGCGAGCTATACTCTCGAGTCCCTCGGACCGGACGGCACTTCCGCCGCGACGCAGGTGTTTTCTTCCACACCGGTCTCACTGGCTAACAGCACCTTGGCGGCCACCGCAGGTGCCTTCGCGGGCTTTGCGGTCAAAACGGAAAAGTCTCGTGTCACCTCGGCCTTCATCGACGAACATTCTTTCGCAATCGTAGCCGTCGCACCGCAGCCGCCGGTCGCGCTGGCGGCCAGCAGCGTCGCCGCCCAAGGCTTTTCGGCCGATTGGGAACCCGCCGCCACCGGTGTTAGTCCTGCGAGTTATCTGTTGGAGATCTCCACCGCCGCCTCCAACTTCGCTCCGGGCACCTTGATTTCCGTAACGGGCGCTCCCGGGCAGACGCAGGGAATCACCGTGAACGCACCGGAGACCGCGCTCGCGGTGAGTGGACTGGTCGCTCTCACCGAATATCGCTACCGTGTCCGCGCGGTGAATGCGACCGGCGTCAGCGAGCCGTCCAACTTCATCGCCGTTCAGACCCTCGCCGCAAATCAGAACGCCGCGCCCACGCTGGATCCTCTGGCCGACATCGGACCGGTGGAAACCTCCGTGCCATCCCTGCAAGTGCCGCTCACTGGAATCTCCAGCGGTGGCGAGCCTGATCAGACGGTGACCGTCACTGCTGTTTCCAGTGCCCCTGGCATTGCCACCGTCGCTGTTTCCCATACCTCTCCGGACAGCACCGGCACCCTGCTTGTTAGCCTCGGCGGGGTGGAAGGTAGCGCCACCATCACTGTCACCGCTGACGACGGGCAGTCGACCAACCACCTGATCACCCGGAGTTTCACCATCACCGTTAGAGACGTGCCCGCCGTGGTCGATTTCGAGGAGGTGGAAGATCTCGATGAATTCACGGTCGCCACAAACAGCACGGTCACCCACACGTTTTTCGCGGGAGCGGGTGCCGGCAGTCCCGCCAGCAATGGAATCATCGTCTCCAGCGGGAGCGTCACGGCCGGCGACCGGGGTTTCGTCGCGTATCGCGAGCAAGGTCACACCCGGCAGGGAGCCACGCAGCTGCAAACTTCGCTCCTGGTCAACATGTCCCAGCTCGACGACGATTCAAGTGAGGCGAAATTGGAACTTTTTCTGGGTTTCACCTCCACCTTCAACCTCAACGCCGGGAAGCCCGATGAGTTCCTGAAAAAAACCAACAACGCCATCAGCGTGTCCTTCAAAGGCGAACACAAGCCGACCGATGGCAAGGACCGCCAGCTGGAAGCCGAACTGATTGGCAATTTCAACGGCACCGAGACGAAGCTGGGCAAAACCACCGCGATCAACAGCCCCTACACCAACGACTGGCTGCGGATCTCCTTCACGCTCACGCCCACCGGCGGAAACGGATACGGCGCGTCCTATCAGATCGAATCGCTCGGCGCGATCGGGACCGACACGCCCGTGGTCGTCCTTCAATCCGCCGTGTTTCCTTTCGTGAATGAAACGCTGGGCCAGGCCACCAGCCTGCACGCCGCCTATTCCGGAAAAATCGACAAGCGGCTCACCTATCTGCAACTCGACGAGCACACCTCCACGGCGCAGTCCGAGATCCCATCCGCGCCGCTCGCGCTCGCAGCGGATCTCGTCACGGCGGGGAGCTTCCGCGCGAATTGGAGCAACGGAACTCCGGTCGCAGCTTCCGAGTTCAGGTTGGAAGTGATCCCCGACGGTTCTACTTTCACCTCCGGAAATTTCATCGCCGCGGATGGCACACCCGGTCAGGCCGCAGGAATCAACGTTGGTGGTTCCGCCGGCTTGTTTCTGAGGATCACCGGACTGACCGGAGCCAGCGGCTATCGTTATCGGCTCATCGGCAGCAATCTCAATGGTGACAGCCAGCCTTCCGCCGAGATCGCCGTCACGACCCTCGCGACCGGCGTGAACGCGCCACCGACTCTCGCTGCGATTCCCAATCCCGCTCCCATCGCCATCAATGGTTCCTCACAATCGCTTGTTCTATCAGGCATCAGCAGCGGTGGCGAGGACGGCCAGACGTTGACGGTCACCGCGGTGTCGCTGAATCCCGGACTGATTCCCAACCCCACCGTCGCCTACACGTCCCCAGAGAGTGGTGCAAGCCTCAGCTATCAGCCGCAGCCCGGCGTCGTGGGCAACGCGGTTATCACCGTCACCGTCAGCGACGGTGCTGCTAACAATTCCACCTTCAGCCGCAGTTTTACGGTGAAAATCGTCGATCCCGGACCGGTGCTCGAATTCACCACTGCCACAGATCTGGCGGACATTTCGGTCACCGCCACGGCTTCCACCCTGGTCCACGAAGCGGCCGGCGGGACAGCCAACACCGGCGGAATTGCCTTCCAAGGAACCGTCCCCGGTGCGGACCGGGTTGCCGTGGCCATACGACCGACGGCTTTTGACGCCAGCTCGGCGGCTCATTTCATCACCTCCATCGACATCAATGCCGCGGAGATCCTCGCCATCACCACCGGCAAGGACAAGGGCGACCTGCGTCTCGGTTTCATGGGCGGGAACACCTTCAATGCCATCAAACCTCAGGAAACACTCAACAAGACCCATGCGTCGATCGGCGTGAAGTTCAAGATCGAGCAGGAAACCGGCAGCAGCGAGAAACAGCGGAACATTGAAGCCGAACTCTATTGGGGCTCCGGTGGCAGCGAGGTGAAAGGTGGAAAACTCACCCTGAACAACGCCCCGGCCGCCGGTCATTGGCTGCGGGTGAGTTTCGAGGCCGTGCGCTCGGGCACCGGGCAATATGTGCTTCGCTACGTGGTGGACGACATGGGCGTCAACGGCGGAGGCTTTGTGAGCCGCCTGATGGAGAGCGAACCCGTTAGCATCAGCAACGCGGCGTTTTTCACGGATCACTCGGTGTTCTCCGCATTCAGCGTCGGGGATGAAAAAAGCGGCCCCGGCAACATCCTGCGGCTCGACCGCTTCGAAAGCATCGTCAACACCACCGCGCCCGATGCTCCGGCGACGCAGGAAATCACGAACATCACCCACTCCGGATTCACCGTGGAATGGAATCCATCTTTGTTAGGAAATCCGGCGGAAGGATACATCGTGGAAGTTGTCGCGGCAGGCGCACCCTTCCGCAGTGGTTATTTCTACAGTGAAGACGGCGTCCCGGGTCAAACGACCGGTTTCCGGGTGGAAAACGCCTTCTCGTTTGATGCCACGATCTCCGGACTCTCCCGGTTGACGAGCTATCGGATCCGGGTTCGTGCCTTCGGGGAAAGTCCTGAGTTGGAGGAAAGCCTCGCGCTCAACGTCCTGACGGCCACCACCCTATACGGTCCCGGGCTGGAGTATGATGCATGGAGGACATTGACCTTCGGTGCGAATGCGGCGAATGAAGCCATCGCCGGGAAGTCCGAGGATCCGGATCAGGACGGAATGAACAATCTGTTGGAGTATGCCTTTGGCTTCGATCCCGAAGCTTCGGATGCACATCGTTTGCCGAAAGCCGACGTTTCCGGCGACTACCTGAAGATCACCTACAAGCGCCGCTACAACGTGACCGGCATCCACTACGAACCCCAGGCAGGCAGCGATCTGACAGGTTGGGCGGGAGACTCCGACGTGGACGGACCACTGGAATCCGCCACCGGCCCGGATGCCGAGGGAATGCAGACGGTGGTGGTTGAGGACCGCTATGAAATCGGCGTTTTCCCAAGCCGCTTCCTGCGGGTGAAGGTGGAGGAACCGTGATGGCTAACGCCCGCGAAGCATTCCACATGGCAGACTTTCGCCGTCGGTCGACGGCTCCTCCGCATGCATGGGGTCATTCCTTGCGGATTGATTCCATGCTTGTTCGTTTTCATGACTGAAATAACAGACATTTCCGCGCCTTGATCAGAATGCGCTAGAGTCGGAATTTTCTGGACCGGATTCCTTGCAGCATGTGCTTTGCCTGAAATTCATCAGGGCACCATTTTCTTTTCAACGCACTTCAGTCGTTTGGTGTTGATCCAAAAATCGTTTGCCCTTCCGGAAATGGCGGCGAGCCTGAAGGGTGAGCAAACTCCTCATCCTGGCCATTTTCCTGCTGATCCTCTGGGTCCTGCTGCGGGTGGCATTTGCCGTCACCGGAATGGTCCTTCACCTGTTCTGGATCATCGCCGTCATTCTGGCGGTGCTGTGGCTGGTCGGAAAACTGCGGGGCGGCAGATAAACAGTCATGGCACATACCGCCTGCTAGAAATCAAGCCGCATGAGTTTTTTAACCTGGATCGCATTGGTGGGGGGAATGTTGCTGATCATGGCGCTGGCGTCGGCCTACCTGCGGCGGCTGCCAGTGACATCGGCGGGGATCTATCTGGCACTGGGGCTGGCATTGGGCCCTGCGTGGCTGGATCTTGTGAGGATTGATTTCATCCGGGAAAAAGTCGCGTTCGAGCATTTGGCGGAGATTGCGGTGATCATTTCGTTGTTTGTGGGCGGGCTGAAACTGCGCCTGCCGCTGTCGCATCCGGCGTGGAGCGCGGCGTTCCGGCTGGCGGGGCCGGTGATGCTCACCTCGATCGCGGGGGTGGCGGTTTTCGCCCATCACGGGCTGGGCTTCGACTGGGCCGCGGCATTCTTGTTAGGATCGATCCTCGCACCGACGGACCCGGTGCTGGCCGGAATGGTAACGGTGAATGACGCGCGGGATAAGGATCGGGTGCGCTACGGACTATCCGGTGAGGCTGGATTCAACGACGGGGCGGCGTTTCCGTTCGTGGTCTTCTCGCTGCTGTGGATGGAGCACGGGGTGGTCGGCGGCTGGGCCGGCGGCTGGGCGCTGCATCGCCTGCTATGGGCAGTGCCGGCGGGACTGCTGGCGGGGTATGCGTTAGGGAAAGGAGTGAGCCGCCTCGCGATTTACCTGCGCAGCCGGAACCCCGATAGCGGAGCCACCGGGGATTTCCTGGCGCTCGCCCTGATCGCGCTCGCCTATGCCGGTGCCGAAGCCATCGGCAGCTGGGGATTTCTAGCGGTGTTCGCGGCGGGACTGGGATTCAGGCGGACGGAGGTGCAGACCGCCGAGGAACATCCCGCGCCGGAGCATGTGGCGGCGCAGCAGTCCGGCGGGAAAAAAACGGCCCCGCATCCACCGGCCGAGGAGTTTGCGGATCAGAGCGCGGCGGAGGAGGAATTGAAACATCCGACCAAGGCCGCCGGGCACATGGTGGCGGAAGTCATCTCGTTCGGCGATACTGCGGAGCGTCTGCTAGAGGTGATGATGGTGATGCTGTTGGGAATTTGTCTTTCCTCCTACTGGGATTGGCGCGCGATCCCCGTGGCGCTGGCGTTGTTCGTGGTGATCCGGCCCATTTCCACCCTTCTGTTCCTCGCGAAAACCCCAACCCGGCGTTCGCAACGGCTGCTGATGGGATGGTTCGGCATCCGCGGCATCGGCAGCATCTATTATTTGAGTTACGCTCTCAATCACGGGCTCACGGAGCGCGCTACGGATCTGACAGCCATCACGCTTTCGGTGGTGGCCCTGAGCGTGTTGATGCATGGCGTCACCAGTCCGGTTCTTGATTTTTATGAAAAGGCGGTCGCCCGCGCCAAGGCACGCGGGACGGAGCGGGCGGCAGGATCCACCTCAAGCGCCTCGGAAAAGCAGATTTCTTAAAAGTGGACTCAACGCGATGTTGTCTTAGCGTGCCACGGTGAAAAGCATGCTCCGAATCCTCGTTCCGGTCGTTCTTCTGGCCACTCCCACACTCCGCGCCGAGCGAATCGTCACGCTCGGCGACTCGCTGACATTCGCCTATGAAGCGGAATTCGGATTTAAATTTGAGTTCGTCGAGCCGCCCATCGGCGACGGCTTTGGCCCCACGGTGAGGAACTGGGCGGAAATCCTCAACAATCCGGCCTATCGGAAATCCTCGTTCGATCTCGGGCCTCGGCGGGAAATCACGAACTACCTGACGTTCCCCTTCTCCACCCTGCTGATCCGCCATGAATCGAACTGGGCGATCCCCGGCCTCAAGATCGACCAGCTGCGCCGCTTCATGGAGGGCTCGGCCTTCTTCACCGATTTGATCGGCGAGAATCCGGAATTCGGCCTTCTTGCCGCCGCCCTGAACTTGACTTCATTCGATGAGGCCGAGGATTTCAATGTCACCGATTTGGAGAATCAAATCAGGGCGCAGGCCGCGCGGCTCACTTTGTTCATCGGCGGCAATGACGTCCGGGGAATCTATGCCAACGTTTACAACGGGCTGGGTGCCGGCAATTTCACCGCCGAATTTCTGGCAGATACAAACGCCATTCTCACCCGCGTCCAGAATCTCAATCCCTCGTTGCAGATCGTGCTCGTGAATGTCCCGCACATCGGCATCACGCCCGACATCAAATCCAGCTACCCGACGAATCCTGTCAAAACCGGGCGCGTCACCGCCGTCCTTCGCGACCTGAACCAACAACTGGCAGCCGTCGCCACCACCCGCGGGATTGGCTACGCCGATGTCTTCACCCCGACACTACCGCTGCTAGACGAGGCGACCTTCTGTCTTCAGGGCATCCCGTTCTTCAATTCCGGCACGACCACCGGGGACTTGAACCACGTCTGGCTCAACGGTGAGCTCAGCGCGAATTTTCATCCTAACACGAACGCCCAGGTCCTCATCGCCAACGAAATCATCCATGCCTTCAACCGAACCTACCAGAATGGCATCCGTCCTCTCAGCGCCACGGAGATGTTGTCGGGAATCCTCGGAAAATCCGGCAGCGAAATCGACATGCCGTTCGCCACATGGATGACGGCTCACGGTCTTGATTCCCTTTCGGTGGATGATGATTCGGACGGCGACGGCCTCACCGCAGGCGTGGAATTCGGGCTCGGCCTGAACCCGCGCCTGGACGATTCGGAGTTCGTGACCCACGAGCTAACGGTTTCCAACAACACTCCCGTTCTCAGGCTCAGCTATCCGGTCAGGCTCCCGACCTCCACGAGATACACCTTATTCCCGGCTTCCTCTCCGGATCTCACTTCACCGTTCACGCCGATTCCATCGACATCGGGTGTTGATGGAATCGACAGAGCGATGATCCCGGTCGATGGGGGACGTGGTTTCCTTCGTCTTGAAGCGCACATCACCCCTTGAAGCGTCCCATCACAACTCCGCCAACTCCACCGTTCCCAGCGACATCGCCGCCAGATCCTCGACCTGGGAGATCGAAGTCACCTGACAGAGTTTCTGCCGCAGTTCCTTGGCTCCGGGGAAGCCCTTGCAATAGGCCATCAGGCGGGAGCGCATGGCGGTGAGGGTTTGTTTTTCGTCGCCATTGCGGCGGCTTTCGACAGCCATCCGGCAATGCCGCAGGACGAGTTCCCAGCGCTCGTCCACGGTGACGTCGGGCAGCAGATTGCCGGTCTCGATGAAATGTTTCGCCTCGCGGAAAACCCACGGATTCTGCATCGCCGCGCGGCCGATCATCACGCCGGAGACCGCCGTCTCCGCGCGCCGGCGGAGCACGTCCGCACCGCAGTGGATGTCGCCGTTGCCGATGACCGGAATTTTCACCGCGCGGGACACGGCGTCGATGACGTTCCAGTTCGCCTCGCCGCCGTAGCCTTGTGAGCGCGTCCGGCCGTGGACGGCGATCGCCTGCATGCCGCAGTCTTCGAGGATTTTCGCGACTTCCACCGCGTTGACGGAATCCTCATTCCAGCCGATGCGGATTTTCGCGGTGACCGGCACCTGTTCGCCCACCGCTTTCGCTACCCCGGAAGCGACGGTCGATAGAAGCGGGCAATCCTTGAGCAGTGACGAGCCGCCGTTGCGCGCGACCACCTTGTTCACCGGGCAGCCGAAATTGATGTCGATGAAATCCGGGCGTTTCCAATCGATGATTTTTTCCGCCGCCTCGCCCATCCGCTCGCCATCCGCGCCGAAGAGCTGCACGCCGACCGGCCGTTGTTCGTCGGTGAATTCGGTGTATTTCCGCGTCCGGTCGTCCGCCTGCATGATGCCCTCCGCAGAGACGAACTCGGTGACCATCACGTCCGCTCCGAGCTCCTTGCAGATCTGGCGGAAAATCACGTCCGTCACCCCGGCCATCGGCGCGAGGTAGAGCGGAAAGGAGTTGTTGGAGAACCACGGAAGCACGCGGGAGGCTACAACTCCCCTGGCTGGTGCGTCCATCCCGGATCACGGCGACTTCCCCGGAGAAAATGAAGCCCGGCATTTGCGATGATTCGGTTGCACACAGCCGCCCTGTTTCGCGCCGGAACTCCCTGAAAGCCAATAGTGCACAAAATTCCAATCATTCCTGATCTTTCGGATTTCCGGAAGACACATCCGGAAAACCCCGTCATTCCGTAAAATTCGCCCTTTCTATCGACCCGCCCGCTTGGCTAGTTTGTGGGCGCGATTCCATGAGTTCCTTCCACGATCAGCTCTTTTCGGAGATCGATGCCGCCCGAAAACTGGCCGCGGAATTTGCGAACCGTCATGGCCGGAAGGCTGAGGGATTGCCTCGCGAGCCGAGTGCCTCGGACCGCGTGGCCCAGGAGGAGGCCGCGGCGGCGGAAATCGCGACCCTTGCCGCGGAAGAGGAACGGCTGGCCAGCCAGGCCAGGGAGCGGGCGGAACACCGGGCGAAAGCGCGTGCTGCGGAAATGGCGAAGGCCGGGGAGCTCAGCGAAGCGATTCCCGCTCCAGACCCCGCAGAGTCGGGCTGGAACGCGATGGAGATCCTGAAGGGTCTGGCAAAACTCCGCGTGAAGGAACGGTCTGCTGCCGAAGATCTGATTCGCAAGGCCCATGAGGTCCGGGGCGACGAACCGACAAAAACCACGCAACTCGTTCCAGCCCAGCCCGCCGCACCGATCCGGGGCATGTGGACGCCTTCACTCGGAGCCACTCAAGTCTGGTATTTCACCTCCGGCGGCACCCGCTGCGGACCGGTGACGTTCAAGGAACTCCGGACCATGGCCGCCAGCCAGGTTCTGGACCCGCGTCTCGACATGGTCTGGAAGGAAGGAATGGAAGGCTGGAAACAGGCGGGACTGCTCGACGGGCTGTTCGAACGGCGAACCGCCCCCGCGGAGACCCAGGACGGACGGGCAGGAAAAAAAACCAGGATCGTGGCCGCGCTGCCCAAGGATCTCACCGCAGCGCTCGCCTCGAAACAGATGTATTGGCCCGGCGTGGGCCGTCTCGCCCTTTGGCTGGGCCTGCTGCTGTTCCCGATCCTGTGGAGTCAACTTCTGGGGTGGGGGAGACCCACCCTGTCCGCGGCATTTGGAAGCGCCCTGATTCAGAAGATCCTGCCTTTCGCAAGCCTGGTACCTCTTCCCGTGACGATCTATCTGATCTTAATGCGGCTGGTCAATGTGGGGATGAGCCGCTGGTGGGCCCTGGTGCTCGCGATTCCGTTGTTGAATCTATGGGTTGCCTTCCGCTGTCTGATCTGCCCGTCCGGCTATGCCTACCATCGCAAGCTCGACCGGGCCGGAGTGGTCATCGCGACCGCAGTCCTGGTGATCGCCCCGGCGGTTTGGTATCTCAATCTGAAACATCCCGGCACTCTGTCACCGGCGGGAATCCAGACCACGTTGCAGCGCCTGATCGGAGAAGCGGGTGGAATGATTTCCCCAAGGTGAAATGGCCGCGGCGGAGTGCGGTGATGAGTGTTTGAAGTCATCGCTACCGGCTTTACCAACCGGGACGCTTACCTCCCTACTCACAGATCGCTTGATTCTTCCGCGGTGATTTTATCTTCTCTCCTCATGCGCGTTTTACTCACCACTTGCAGCTATCAAGACACCCCCGGGCCGCACCACGCACTGATGGAAACCCAAGGCTGGGACCTCGTCCGTGAGAGAGGCCCGCTTTCCGAGGCGCGCATGCTCGAACTCGCCGGAGATTTCGACGCCTTCCTCTGCGGCGATGACGGCATCACCCGCGCGGTGATCGAAAAATCGCTGCCGCGGCTCAAGGTGATTTCGAAATACGGCATCGGGCTCGACAAGATCGACATCCCGGCGACCAAGGAACTCAAGGTGCCGGTGCTTTTCACCCCCGGCGTGAATCATGACACGGTCGCCGAACACACCTTCCTGCTCCTCCTCGCGCTGGCGAAAAATTTCCCCTACGCCATCGACGGCACCCGCGCCGGGCGTTGGGACCGCAAGACCGGCAGCGAGTTGTTCGCCAAGCGCATCGGCCTGATCGGCATGGGGCGGATCGGTCAGGAAATGGCCCGCCGGGCGCGCGCCTTCGGCATGGAAGTGCATGGCTTCGGGAATTTCTGGCCGGAGGAAATCGCCGCGGAATTCCAGATCACCCGCCATGACACGCTGGATTCGCTTTTCGACTCGGTGGACATCATCAGCCCGCACACGAATCTCAACGCGCAAACGCTCCACTGCATCAACGCGGAGCGCATCAACCGCCTGCCCGACGGCTCGTGGATCGTCAACACCGGCCGCGGCGAACTCATCGACCAGGCCGCCATCATCGCCGCGCTGGATTCCGGGAAACTCGCTGGTTACGCCGCCGACGTGCTCGACCAGGAGCCGCCACCGGCCGACCACCCGCTGCTC
Source organism: Akkermansiaceae bacterium (assembly GCA_041736495.1). Taxonomy (GTDB): domain Bacteria; phylum Verrucomicrobiota; class Verrucomicrobiia; order Verrucomicrobiales; family Akkermansiaceae; genus Luteolibacter. The sequence goes on along the minus strand of JBGSTM010000180.1, from coordinate 6,094 downwards.
CACCACCCCAAGGTGATCATCACCCCGCACGTCGGCTCGCGGACCTTCGAAAGCGTGCCCCGCCAGGCGATGAAGTCGCTTACCAACCTCATCAACGCCCTCAAAGGCGAGGGCGAATGCAACTGCGCGAACGGGGTGATCTAACGCCGACTGGTGGGATTCCGCAGACAGCGTTACATTACTCCACATTATGACGAAGCAATTGATCGAGCTACTCCGCCGCCGCATCTCCATCATCGAGGACCACGGCTGGCGCGACCGCGACCCGGCGGTTCATCTTGAGGCGTTGAAGTCGGTCTCGGAAGAGATCACGGCATGGACGGCGGAGCATCGCACTACCGTCGACGCGCAGCTCCGGCATTATCTTGGGAACTCCAGTTTCCAAAAGGCCCTGGAGCACTTGCAGGCGCTGGATCGAGGGTGATAGGCACTCTTAAAATCCTTTCCAAGAAATCCGGCAGCCATTACGTATCCACCCGACACATGAAATTTCTCCTCTACTTTTTCGGCATGGCGGGCGCGGGCTACCTCGGCTATACGCTGGAGCCTGGATTGCGACTCCAGCTCACCGGAAATGCGGCCGCTCCCATGGGAGTCGCCGGCTCGGGAAGTTCGGTGGAGAGAATGCCGGACGGGGCGATTAAAATCAATCTCGCGAGTCTCACACCCGAGCAACTGCCACAACGGGTCCTGCTCAAGGCCGACGCGAAAGTGACCGACTCCTCATCCGGGCTAGAAATGATCATCAAGGCAGGCAATCGCGTGAAACTCGTCGGTGTCGAAGGTGAAAATGTCGTGATTAGCCCCGGCGAAGGACCGTTCCGCGGGGCTGTCCTGATTACCGAAACCGACATTCTCCAACAAATCGCCGCAAATCCTCCAGCGCCGGCAAGCATCCCCGCGACACCACCAGGCGGCGACTCGGAAGAACCGAAAATGGATCCGGCACCTCCACCCGTGCCCGAGTCCGCCCCTGCGCCGGTTCCCGTGCCGGAGGTGCCCGCGGCTCCCGAGCCCGCCGCCACTCCGGATCCAATGCCGGCGCCACCTACCGAAGCAGTTCCCGCTCCGGCACCCGCCGCGACCGGCCCCACCGACGTGGTGACCGTCATGCAGGACAGCATCAAGGCCGCGCAGATCAAGGAATTCGCCTTTGACCAAGTCCTCGAATGGACCGCCACTCCGGACGAGACCGTGGACGGCGAAGTCTTCCAAACTGGAGTGGCCTCCTACAAGGCGGAGACCATTTTCGGAGTCAAAACCATTCAGGCCAAGGCATTGGTCAAGGGCGGCAAGGTCCAGCGTTGGATCTGGCCCAAGAGCGGCATGGATATCAAGTGAACCGGGATTGACCCGCATCCGGATTTTTCTCTGCAAACCCCTTGCCAGCTAGCGGGCGGTGGGTTAACTCCCCGCCCCTATGGCAACTTTTCGTGTGTTGGTTTCTGAACCCATCTCAGAAAAAGGCGTGGAGGCACTTCGCTCGTCTCCTGAGATTTCCGTGGATTTCAAAATCGGAGCCAAGGGCACCGGCTTGGAAGCGGACGAACTGCTGAAAATCATCGGCGATTACCACGGCCTGGTCGTTCGCTCCAACACCAAGGTCACCGCCGAAGTATTCGCAGCCGCCAAAAACCTCAAGGCCGTCGGACGCGCCGGCGTCGGCGTGGACAATATCGACCGTGCGGCAGCCACCGACCACGGCGTGGTCGTGATGAACACCCCGAGCGGCAACACGATTTCCACCGCGGAACATGCCTTCGCCCTGATGCTTTCACTCGCTCGCAACATCGGCCGCGCCCACACCTCGATGCTCGCCGGGAAATGGGAGCGCAAGGCTCTTGAAGGCGTGGAAATGTTCGGCAAACGCCTCGCCATCCTCGGCATGGGCCGCATCGGCACCGAGTTCGCCAAGCGCGCCCAGGCATTCGGCATGACCGTCGTGGCCTATGATCCGTTCCTCACCGCCGCCCGCGCCCAGGCACTCAAGGTGGAACTCGCAGAAACCGCCGAGATCGCACTCACCGGAGCGGACGTGGTGACCCTCCACATCCCAATGACCCCGGAGTCGAAGCACATTCTCAATGCCGATCGCATCGCCCTGATGAATCCCGGCGCGCTGATCATCAACTGCGCCCGCGGAGGACTCGTTGACGAAGCTGCCGCCAAGGCCTCGATCGACGCCGGGCACCTCGGCGGAATCGCGCTCGATGTTTACGAAGTGGAGCCACCACCCGCCGACTTCCCGCTGTTTGACGCCAAAAAAGCCGTTTTCACCCCGCACCTCGGCGCCTCCACTGCGGAAGCCCAGGAAAATGTCGGAATCGAAGTCGCCCACCAGGTGAAAAACTTCCTCACCACCGGTGAGATCGTCAATGCGGTCAACATGCCCAACCTCGACAGCCGCACGCTGGAAAGTGTCGGCCCGTATCTCGACCTCGCCGACTCGCTGGGCAAATTGCTTTCAAAAATCGCCCCTGCCCAGTGCGACTCGATCAAGGTTTCCTACCTCGGACCGGTTTCCGAACTCGATACCGAGCTGATCACCCGCAAGGTGCTCACCGGCTATCTCGCCGCCGCCCATCATGAAGCGCAGGTGAACCTGGTGAACGCCCCGGCCATCGCGAAGGCCCATGGCCTCAGCGTCACCGAATCCACCGTCGCTCTGGCCACCAACTGCACCGAGCTCATCGAGGTTTCCGCCGTCAAAGGCAGCGAGGTTTGCACCGTCGCCGGCACCTTCTTCGGCAAGTCCGCCCGCATCGTCCACATCGCCGGTCACTACGTGGAAACCAACCCGACCGGCAGGTTCCTGTTTGTGGAAAACGACGACCGCCCCGGCATCGTCGGCACGCTCGGCACCTCTCTCGGCGACGCGGCCGTCAACATCGCAAACATGGCCCTGAGCCGCACCAGCGACCACAAACGTGCCGTCACCGTCATCGAAGTGGATACCGAACCACCGGCGGAACTCCTTAACCAACTGCGTGCTACACCAGGCATCATCCGCGTGCTCAGTTTCGAACTCTAAAAAATCCACGATTTCTGAAAAATCCGTTGCCAACCCGGATTCAGATTCCTTAACCTCCCCGCAGCATGAAAAAACTCCTCGTTATTGCTACCACCTTCGCAGCCCTGAGCAGCGTCGTCGTCGCCGACATCCACGCGCCTCCGGGCTCCACCTACACCTCCTCGCGCAAGTTGGGACGTGCCCTCAGCAACATCATGTACGGCTTCATGGAGATCCCGGAACAGATCGTTCGCAAGAATGAGCAATACGGCCGCAAGTCCTCGCCTTACGGTGCGGTTGACGGCACCAACCGTGCGCTCCGCCGCCTCGGATACGGATTCTACGAGCTCTTCACCTTCACCTGCCCGACTTATCGCGGTACCTTCAAGCCACCTTACGAGCGTTGTGGCGAAGACAACCGCATCGAGATGAACGTGCACGACGGCCTCTCCGAATTCCCACCGGAACTTGGATTCGAAACCTACTTCGCCCACTCGCGAAACCAGAATTTCTGATCCGCCTTACCTGATTTTACCATCCCGCCAGCGGTTCGTCCGCTGGCGGGATTTTTTATGTCCGCTGCCCATCGGCAATGGAAACGAATTTCTAGCAGTAACATCTTGCCACCTCGGCACCCGGGCGGTAAATCCTTGGAACCATGAAAATCACCGCCCTCGCCTGGCTCGCCGCCGCCTCGATTCTCAGCGCCCAGCAATCACCGCCAGCCGACACCGGGGCCGATCGCCAAGCGGTCGAAACCCTCAACCTCCATCTCGCCATCCGCGAGAGGCGCCTCGCCGAGCTCACCACCGAGATCATGGAGCGATCGCAACGGACAGACGCCCGCATCGGCGATCTGGTCACTTTGCTTACCGGCATCCGCGATTCCCAGGTTTCGCGGCGCGTCGTCTCCCAAGTCACCGCAGAGGCCATCGGCAACCTCCGCAGCATGATTGAAATCTATCAAAGGGAACGCCGCACCATCGCCGAGCGGCTCCGCACCGACCGTTCCGCACCCGCCGATGCCCTCAACAGCGACATCGACAAGATCGATGCCCTGATCGAGCGGCGCAAAAACGACATCATCGCCCTCGCCCGCTCGATCCCAGGCAATGAAAACCTGCCACGCCACGAGAGCACCGGCTGGGGTTACTCGTCCTTCCATGGGGGATTCTACGAAACCAGCCGCGTCAGCGACGCCTGGCGACAGAACCGCCGCGACCGGGTCCAGTCCACCGTCCAGCGCCGTGAGGTCCAGAGAGCGCTCGAAGAATCGCTCGCCGATCTCCGCCAGCGCCAGCGCCGCCTCACCACCGCGCTCGGCGGCACCAACCTTACCGCTCCTCAGCGCGAGATCCAGCAACAGGAACTGGAGCGGGTGAACGTCATGATCCAGCAGCGGCAGGAGCAGTTGGTGGAAATTGCCACGCCTTCCGAAGCCCCGGAACAGGCCGCATCCCGCAACGAGGCGACCGAGCTGCGAAATCTGATCCGGGATTCCCGCCAGGACATCGCCTCGGACTTTTCCCAGACCCTGCGACTCTTCCGCACCGCCGCCGAGGAACGCCACCGCATCCATCAGATCCGCACTGAAATCGAGAACAGTCGCCGCTGACGCGCACAATTTGGCTCTTTCCGCGGCGCGAAGCAGGCTGTTAATTCTCCGCGCATGGCAGCCATTCCCACCACCCGCACCTGTTCCGCGATCCTCGTGGCGGCGGGCTCCAGCCGGCGGATGGGTTTCGACAAACTCGCCTCGCCGATGGCGGGAATCCCGGTCTTGCGGCGGACCCTCAATGCGTTCCTCGCCGCGGAATCCATAGCGGAGGTCGTCGTCGTGTGTCCCGAAGAGCGCTGGTGTCTGCTAGGTGGCGGATTTTCCAAACCCGTGACCCGCGTGGACGGCGGTGCGGACCGCCAGGATTCCGTGGCGGCCGGGCTGGCGGCTCTATCCGAAACCGCCTCCTTCGTCGCGGTGCATGACGGCGCTCGACCGCTCGTTTCACAGGAAGACATCGACCGCTGCGTGACCGCCGCCGCAGAGCACCGGGCGGCGGCGCTTGCGAGACGCGTCACAGAAACCTTGAAACGCTCCGACATCGCCGACTTCAGCGCGGAGGCGGTTTCCCGCGAGCACTTGTGGTTCATGGAGACGCCGCAAGTGTTTGAAATCCCGCTGCTGCGCGAGGCCTATCAGGCAATTTCATCGCGCTGTCTGTCAGTCACCGACGAGGTTTCGGCGCTGGAGTCCATCGGCGTGCGGGTGAAGTTCGTCGAGTCCCGACATCCGAATCTCAAAATCACCACCCCGGCGGATCTCGCGCTGGCGGAGGCCCTTTTACGATGAGCAAGGCAACTTACGAATGGAGACAAATTTCCAATGGTCCCCGACTCGCCGTGGCGACGGTGGCCGACTCGGAATGCGCGGCACTCTCGATTTACATTCCGGCCGGCAGCCGTGATGAATCGAACCTCCCGGCCGGGCTGGCACATTTTGTGGAACACATGGTTTTCAAAGGCACGGAGCGCAGGAGTGCCCGCGAGTTGAGCTTTGAAATCGAAAACGCCGGCGGCCAGCTCAACGCCTGCACCTCGGAAGACCAGACGGTCTACGAAGCCCGCGGCGAGGCGGACATGTTGCCGGTGCTGGTGGAAGTGCTCTGCGACATGGTCTGGCACGCCACGTTTCCGGAAGCCGAAATCGCCCTCGAGCGGGAAGTCATCGGCGAGGAAATCACGATGTACAAGGAATCCCCGGCGGATCACATCGGCGACATGATTTCCGCGGCGTTGTGGCCCGGACATCCGCTGGGCAATCCAATCTCGGGCACCGACGAGTCGATCGCGCAGATCCACCGCGATACGTTGTTGGCATTTCGCGACCACCACCATTTCCGCGAGGACATCGTGATCGCGGTGGCTGGCCCGTTCACAATGGACGCCGTGGAAGGCATCCTGCTGCCCCACTTGCCGAAGCATGGATTTCACCCCGGGGAAGAGGCGGCACCGTTCACGAAGCCGCATGCAGCTCCGCTTGCCCTCACGGACGATCGCGAGACGGACCAGCTCCAACTAGCCCTCGCG
>JBGSTM010000173.1:0-10081 GCA_041736495.1 Akkermansiaceae bacterium | reverse complement strand
GAAGAAGGCATCGTCGCCGGTGGTGGCACCGCCCTCATCCGCGCCCAGGCAGCGATCGGCGATCTCGGCCTTACCGGCGACGAGAAGACCGGAGCCGGCATCGTTTCCCGTGCCGTCGAAGCACCGCTTCGCCAGCTCGTCGCAAACGCCGGCCGCGAGGCAGCCCTCATCGTCGAGCACGTCAAGAACGGCAAAGGCGGCGAAGGCTATAACGTGGCGACCGACAAATTCGAAGACCTCATCGCTTCCGGTGTCGTCGACCCAACCAAGGTCACTCGCACCGCGCTTCAGAACGCAGCGTCCATCTCCGGACTCCTGCTCACCACCGAGTGCCTCATCACCGACCTTCCTTCCAAGGAAGCAGCCGGTGGCGGCGGCGGTGGCCACGACCACGGCATGGGCGGAATGGGCGGCATGATGTAAATCGTGGCGGCGGTTTCCAACCGCCAAGCCTATCTATCAGAGAAGCCGGACAGGGAAACCTGTCCGGCTTTTTCGCTTCATCGACCCATTTCCCCCATCCCTCAAATCGCCGGAATTTCCTTCCCGGCGTCGTTGAGATACGGGTCCAGCGGTGCGGTCGGAATGGCGCGGAGACCTGAGACGACGGTCTTGGCATTGAAAAGCGCACCTGCCGCACTGGTATGGGTGCCTTTATCGGCGAAGTAACTCTCGACGGTGGACGGATCGAGCTTGTCATACGCCGAACCGATGAGTTCGGCGAGGTCGAGAAAAGCGGCGCGCTCAGCCTTGGCGCAGGCCTCGACCCAAACGCGGTGTTCCGCCCAATCGCGGACGAATTTTCCCTCCGAGTCGAATTTCTTGTGCGGGACGGGCGAGCAGAGGATGACCTTGGCCTTTTTCTCACGGGCGCTGCGGGCCATTTCCCGGAGATACCAACCGTAAGAGCGCACTTCCTCGACCGTGCCGTCCGGCTTGGTGACTTTTTCGGTCTCTTCGCCGATGCCCTTGACGGAGCCGCGGAATTTCCCGCGCTCGTCCAGCGGGCCCACGTCGTTGTGGCCGAACTGGATGATCACGAAATCGCCCGGCTTGATGCCGTCGAGGATTTCCTGCCACCGGCCTTCGGTGAAAAACGTGCGCGACGAGCGGCCGCCGATGGCACGGTTGACCACGTTGATTTTTTGGGGGTCGAAAAACGTACCGAGGTCCTGGCCCCAGCCGCGGAGCGGAGCATTGGAGCGGAGAGTGGAGTCGCCGGCGATCCAAAGCGTGGGGAGGTGGTTGCGGGAGGCTTTTTCTTTCGAAGCGTCTCGATCAGCGACGACCGGCCGATCGTCTTGCGCGCCGATGGGGAGCAGACTGGTTGCCAATAATCCGCCGAACAGCGCGATGATCCGGCGGCGGGATGGTGCGAACGGGCTGGACATGGATGAATCATGTTTGCGGCGTCATCCGGCGTCTATTACACGAATGGGTGACAGTGACTGGCTTTTCGGCAGCCCCGCAACTTGGTGCTTGGAACGCTGTCGGCCAGAACTAGCCTCCCGACATGTTTCTAGGCGCGATTGAGACCCATTTCACGGCTTTGGACTGGGGGGTGGTGATCGGCTACATGCTCCTAACCACCTGGATCGGCCATGCGTTGAGCGGGAAAAACGCGACCATCCGTGACTTTTTCCTCGGCGGCCGCTCGTTGCCGTGGTGGGCGGTCAGCGGATCGATGATTGCCACGGAAATCAGCGCGCTCACCTTCATCGGGGTGCCCGGCGGCGTTTATGCGCTCAACGGGGACTGGACCTACCTGCAATGGGGCATCGGCTCGATCATCGCGCGGGTGGTGGTGGGCTACTGGCTGGTTCCGCTTTATTTCAAGGAGGAGATCTACAGCCCCTACGACTACATGGGATCGAAGCTGGGCGAAGGCGTGCGCCAACTCGTCACCGGCTTGTTCTCCCTGGGCGCGATTCTCGGACAAAGCGTGCGGGTCCTTGTGACGGCGATCATCCTCACCACCGTCACCGGCATGCGGATCGAGTTTTGCATCATCGCGATCGGCGTCTTCGCCGTGATCTGGACTTTGATGGGCGGCATGCGCACGGTGATTTGGACCGACGTCATTCAATTCTGTATTTTCATTTTCGGCGGTTTGTTGGCGTTCGGCTGGTTGGTGGGACATCTTGGCTGGGAGTCCATCGCGGAAATCAACCGCAACGCCGGTCCTGACGGATCTATCGACAAAATGCGGATCTTCGACTTCACCCCGCCGTGGGACAGTCCACTGCTGAATTACACGTTCTGGGTGGGCATCATTGCGATGCCCTTCCAGAATCTAGCAGCCTTTGGGACGGACCAGCTCAACGCACAGCGGATTTTCTGCTGCGGCAGCGAGAAGGACGCCCGCAAGGCGGTGATCTGGAGCGGTGTCTCATTGTTCACGACCTTGCTCATGCTTGCGGTGGGTGCGGGCCTGTTCGCCTGGTATCACACGAAAGGCCTGACGGCAGACGAAGCGGCGAAGTTCGCCGAGAACGCGAATTTTGTTTTTCCCGTGTGGATCACCACGGTGCTGCCGCCCGGTCTAACCGGACTGATTCTCGCAGGGGCATTCGCCGCCGCCATTTCGAGCCTCGACTCGGTGTTAGCCGCGCTCTCGCAGACTTCACTCTCGGCGTGGTACGGCCGTGAGAAACTGGAAATGGAGGGACACGGCCAGATCATGGTGGCCCGCTCGCGCATGATGGTGGTTGTCTGGGCCGTCGTGCTTTCCGCCGTCGCCATTCTTCTCGCAGGCGGATACGCCAAGAGTGAGAACAAGAATCTGATCGACCTCGCGTTCGGCATGGTCGCCTACACCTACGGCCCGCTGCTTGGCATCCTCATCGCCGCCATCCTGCCGGGGCGGCGCAGTCTGAACGGACTCATCGCCGGGGTCGTCGTTTCCATCCTCATTGTGGCCTGGGTAAGACCGGAACTTCGCCAGATGCTCGCCTCGATCGGCGCGGACAATCTCGCCAACATATTGATGGAGAGTCGCCCGAAAATCGCCGACCCTTGGTTTTACCCAATCAACACCGCGATCACCCTGCTGGGGGCTTGTTTGCCCCTCGGCAGAATGACCCGCTCAAATCGGCCGTAAAACCGTTGCAACGAAACCGTCACAATGTGACTGACTCGACTTCAATGGTATATGCCGATTTCCAAGCAGCCTCCTTGCTGATACTTCGGAAAAACAAATCAATTTTCGGGTCAAGTTTTAAATAAATTGAACTGTGGAACCCTTGTGGAATACGGCTCGCCGGGAGGGAATGTTAGGAGCGTGAAAAAAGCTTTTCCCCGAACACTCTCAGCCAGCCATCTTTTGCCTCTCGTCGCACCGCACCACTCCGGGGGGAGGGTGAATCAGACGACATTAATTTTCTAAAAAAGATCGATCAGAAATGGAACCCGAGGAAGTAGCAACGCAGGAGATGGAAGACCTCCGGGAAGAATACGCGTTGGAGCACGACGGATGGGAAAAAGTGTGTAGCGCCTTGCGGGCGACAGTCAGCGATGACGCATTCACCCGGTGGTTCCGCGCCGCCAAATGGATGGGTGTCGAGGACGATGTCGCTTCCATCGCAGTGCCCGGCGAGATCCATCAGGTATGGATCGAGACGAACTACCTGCCGGAGCTCACCATGGCGGTGACCGGCGTCTTCAACGAAGTGCTCGAAGTGCGGATCGTCGTCAGTGACGACAGCGACATCCCTAACGATTCAACGGATGGCTTTCCAAACCATCTGTCACCACCGGCGCGCCCGACCAAGGCGGCGGCACTCGAAGGCGAGGCGCTTGAAAAGCGCATCAAGAGCGCCGGGCTCAATCCGGCCAACACCTTCGCCAGCTTCGTCGTCGGTGATAACAGCCAGTTCGCCCACGCCGCCTGCGAGGCGGTCGCCAAAAAATCCGGCATCGGTTATAATCCGCTTTTCATCTACGGCGGTCCCGGTCTCGGCAAGACCCACCTCATGCAGGCGATCGGCCACGAGCTGCTCCGCCGCCAGCCCGGCACGCGGGTGATCTATCTGACCTGCGAGAAATTCACCAACGAGTTCATCGACGCGATCCGCCGGGGGGACATCGAGAAATTCCGCCGCCGCTACCGCAGCTCGGACGTGCTGCTCATCGACGACGTGCAGTTCCTCGCCGGCAAGGAGCGCTCTCAGGAGGAGTTTTTCCACACCTTCAACACGCTGCTCGACGGCCGCAACCAGGTCGTGCTCACCAGCGACCGCGCGGCCAGCGAAATCAAGAGCCTCGAACCACGGTTGATCTCCCGCTTCGAGTGTGGCCTCACCGTCGAGATGCAACCGCCGCAGATGGAGACGCGGATGGCCATCCTCAAGAAGAAGTCTCTCGATTGGAAAGTCCGCGTGGACCAGTCAGTCCTCGTTTTCCTCGCCGAGAAAATCCGCACCAACGTCCGCCGCCTCGAAGGCGCGCTGATGCGGGTGGCCACCTACGCCTCGCTTGCCGGCGAGAGCGTGACCGTGGAAAAAGTCGAGCATCTGCTCCGCGATCTGATTCGCGAGGAGGCCGGGCGCCAGGTGAGCATCGATTCCATCCAGAAGGCAGTTGCCGAACATTTTGACGTCCGCCTTGCCGACATGACCAGCCGCCGCCGGCCGGCCAGCATCGCGTTTCCCCGTCAGATCGCCATGTATCTCAGCCGCTCGCTGACCAAGGGCTCCCTGATGGAAATCGGCGAGGCCTTCGGCGGCCGCGACCACGGAACGGTCATCCACGCGTGCAAGAAAGTCGCCGAACGGGTCGATGACGAGCCGGGATTGAAGGAAAGCATCGCACGCATCGAGTCACAACTTCGCCGCTGATCCGTTCACTTTTCGGGATTATTCACAGAAGGCTTGCCAAGGGGCATCGAAAGCGGAAACTGCACCGCAACAACCCCTCAGGTTCCTTATCTTATGAAGTTCCGCATCTCCAAGGAAGCATTTCTCGACGGTCTCCAAAAAGTCCAACACGTGGTCAGTTCGAGGACCACACTCCCCATTCTTTCCAATGTTCTGCTGGTGGCCAAGGACGGCCGCATTCAGTTCACCACGACCGACCTGGACGTCGGCATCACCGGCTCCGTTGAGGCGCAGATCGAGAAGGAGGGCGCCACGACCCTGCCGGCCAAGCGGCTGGTGAGCATCATTCGCGAGCTTCCCGCCAGCGAGGTGGAAGTATCCGTGGATGCTAAAAACCACGCTTCCATCCGCAGTGGCCCGTCGTTTTTCAAAATCATCGGTCTCGGTGAGGCGGAGTTCCCGCCGCTGCCTGATTTCGAAGGAGCCAAGGTTTTCAAAATCCCGCAGGCCACCCTGCGCGACGGCCTCAAGAAGACCTCCTATGCCATCTCCACCGACGAGACCCGCTACGTGCTCAACGGCATTTTCGCCTCGTTCCGCGACGGGAAAATGACCCTCGTCGCCACCGACGGCCGCCGCCTCGCCATGGTCGATGCGGATCTCGAATTCCCCGCTTCCCACGAAACGGACGTCATCATCCCGACCAAGGCCGTGCAGGAACTCCAGCGCCTGCTAGGCGACGCCGGCGAGGTGATCGTCAAACTCAGTGACAGCCAGGTCTCCTTCGCAGTGGGTGACAGCCTGCTCGCCAGCAAACTCATCGAAGGCAACTATCCGAATTACCGCCAGGTCATCCCGGGCGACAGCAACGAGCGCGTCGTCATCGGCCGCGAGGCGCTGTTGGAAACCGTCCGCCGCGTTTCGCTTCTGTCTTCCGACAAGTCGAACTCCGTCAAACTCGTTTTCAGCGAGAACCACATCGAAGTCACCGCGAACTCGCCGGACGTCGGTGAGGCGCAGGAGTCGATGGACGTGATCTATCAGGGCCCGCCGATGCAGATCGCGTTCAACCCCGAGTTCCTCCAGGCCCCGCTCCGCGCGCTCGACACTGCGGATGTCTATCTGGACCTGATCGACGAGATGAGCCCCGGCGTCCTGCGCATCGAAGGCACCTTCCTCTACGTGCTCATGCCGATGCGCGTGACGAACTGACCTTGTCCGCTTTCACTCAATGAAAACGCCTGTCGCGAGACAGGCGTTTTTTTTGTCAGAATCTCTCAGACACGGGACTTTGCCCAAGCGGATCGAAGTGGCCGGACTAGGAACAACCCGATGGCGAGTGCCAGAGTTGGATCGACCGACTTCCCCACCGAGGAAAGATCTCGCGTCATTTTTTCCTGATCCGCCGATGGGGTGAAAATAACGTCTCCGGGAGCTTTGCCGTAAGGCCAGGAATCCTCAAATTCCGTTAGCCATGCCTCGGACGGCCCGGTGGACTCCGGTAAATCGAGATGCCGCAGCAGCTCGGTGCGATGGCCTCCCCGAAGCGGTTGGCTGTAGCGGGTTCGGCCCGACCACCTACCCGCCGATGAAAAGCGGCCTTCGTAACGGGATTCCGCAACGAGATAGATCCGCAACAAACGATGACCAACTCCCAGCCGCGCGGCGTCGTTGCGGGAATCCGGCTCGCGGTAGGGGAAGATCGGGCGGTCGGTTTTAAAGCTGATCCGCAGCGCCGCGGCCGAAACTTCGGATTTCAAACGTGCTTCGCGATCCTTGGTGACTTTCATGGCCGTGATGTGCCAGCCGTCTGTCAGATAGGGCTGTGCCCATGCGGCGGCTTCCGGAGTGAATGCATAGTCACGCTGGCGCAGCCATTCGACCAGTTCCTTGCCGGAGTCGGCGGCCAGGACGACGGCGTCGAATCCGGCGACAGTTTTTTCCTCGATCAACCGCACTCCGCGCGATTGCGACGGGCGAGAGGCCACCGAGCAACCTATCGGGAAGCCGCCGCCGCTGGAAGCCTTTGGCGCGGTAATTTCGGATAGATGGCGAAACGCCTCATTTCCCGATTCCTCCAGTTGCGGGCGACTCGGTGTGGGGACGAGGAATCCGATCGATTCCCCGCCGCCACGGAAGCTCGCCTTGCGGATGAAGTGCTCCGTCTGGCTGGCCTTGTCCCACCAGATGATGACCGTTTGGTCCGCGTTGACGACGGGAACTCCCGCTGCTGCCAGGGCGCAACAACCGTGAGCACTGTGAGTGATGGCAATCGCCAGAATCGGAATCCACGCGTGCCTGAAATGTTTCCCCATGGGCTGAAATCAATCACGCTTTCACCCCGCAAGTCCCGTCAATTCTTCAAAACGACCCGGTGTCTCGCCTTGCCGGCGCGCAGGTGGTCGAGCGCGGCGTTCACGTCCTTCATGGCGAAGGTCTCGGTGACCGGAGCGATCTGATGGCGAGCGCAGAATTCCAACATTTTCGCAACCGTGGCCGGCGAGCCGAGCGGGGATCCGGAAATCGACTTCCGCCCCCCAATCAGCGAGAAGGCGGCGACGGGCACGGGTTCTAACACCGCGCCAACGAAGTGCAGGCGGCCGTCCGGAGCGAGCGCGGCGATGAAGAGATCCCAGTCGAGGGTGACGTTCGCAGTGACGAGGATGAAGTCGAAGGTGCCGGCGAGTTTCTTCAACGCGTCCTTGTCGCGTGTTCCCACGACGTGGTGGGCGCCGAGTTTCCGCGCTTCGTCGGCCTTCGACTCGCTGGAACTGAACGCGGTGACCTCGCAGCCCCATTTATTGAGAAATTGCAGCGCCAGGTGCCCCAACCCGCCGATGCCGATCACGCCGACTCGGTCGGTCGGCTTCACGCCGAAATCGACGATCGGCCCGAAGACGGTGATGCCGCCGCAGAACAGCGGACCCGCGCTGGCGGGATCGAGGGCGGCGGGCAGTTTGATCGCCCATTCCCAATCCGCGCGCACCCGGTCGGCAAATCCGCCGTGGCGGCCGACGATGATGCCTTCCGCGCTGGCACAGAGCTGGTGTCTGCCGGATAGACAAGGCTGGCAGGAAAGGCAGCTGCCGGAAAACCAGCCGAGACCCACACGGTCACCGACGGCGAGGCCCTTTGCCTGGTCGCCGATTTTTTCAATGATGCCGATGACTTCATGTCCCGGGACGAGCGGATAGGTCGCGTTCCCCCAATCGTTGTCGAGCATCGAGAGATCCGAGTGGCAGATGCCGCAGGATTCGATTTTCACCTGCACTTGTTCCGGTCGCATCTCGCCGGGGTTGAATTCGAGTTCTGTGAGGGCGGCTCCGGAGGTGGTGGCGGCCCAGCCGTGGAAATTTTCAGTCATCCGGGGAGGATGGCGAGATTTCCGGAGCACTCAACCTTGAAACGGCTCACCACCGGGAAATTGTTTCGGCATGACATCTGCTCATGGGAAACCGACCATGGCACAGCTCTCATTCATCCGCTGAAAATGCATCTGATTCAACGTCTGCTCGCCGAGTCCTCGACCCTCCCGCCCGAAAGGCAGGTGACCTTGTCCGCCGAACGCCGCCAGTTTCTCAAACGCCGTTGGCGTGGAATCGCGGCGGATGGCACGGAATTCGGCTTCGATCTGGAGGCCCGTCTTACGGACGGCGGCGTCATTTTCCACCAGGAAGGAAACGATTACGTCGTCCGGCAGCTCCCGGAAGTGGTCTATGAAATCCCGTTGGAAAGACCGGGCCAAGCCGCGCTGGTCGCGTGGAAAGTTGGAAACCTCCACCTCCCCGCGCAGATCCTGGACGGCGCGATCCGTATCCTTCACGACGAAGCGATGGCGCAACTCCTTGAGCGCGAGTCCTGGTCCTATTCCGAGCCCGAGGTTCTATTCAACCCGATGAAAGCGATGGCCCATGCCCCCTGATCCTTGGCTCTGGCTGTTCCAAGCCAACGACACCGCCTATCCATCCGGGGCCTACGCGCACTCGTTCGGGCTGGAGGAGCTCGTCGAAACGGGCGTCGTCCAAAAACCGGCGGATCTGGAAAACTTCCTGAATACTCAGATCCTGCCCGCGCTGCTGACCTTCGAAATCCCGTTTTTCGTCCGCGCCCACGCCGCTGCGGTGGCGGGGGATTTATCCGGACTTCTTGAGATGGACGCCGAACTCGACGCCTGGCGGATCCCGGCGGAATTGCGCGACGCGTCCCGCCGCATCGGCTCCCAAAGGCTCGACCTTCTCGCCCAGCTCGATCCGGCCGATCTCGTCTCGCGTTATCGCGAGCTCTCGCCGCGCAGCCATCATCTGATGGTCGCCGCACTGGAGCTTTCCGGTGTGCCGGTCGGCCAAGCGGCGCGGGCGTTTGCCTTTCAGACCATCGCCACACTCACCTCCGCGTCGATGAAGCTGATGCGCATCGGCCAGACGTCCTGCCAGCAAATCCTACGCCGCACGCTCGTCGCGCTCGGTGAAAAAATCGACGCTTCCCTTTCCCGGCCGGTCGATGGCTGGTTCAATCCGCTCCTCGAAATCGCCTCACTCCGCCATGCCCGCGCCCACTCCCGACTCTTCATTTCCTGATTCCGCCAAGCGCCCTTTCCGCCTCGGTGTAGGCGGTCCGGTCGGCTCTGGAAAAACCATGTGTGTCCTCCGTCTGAGCCAATGGCTCAAGGACGAGATCTCGCTCGCTGTCATCACCAACGACATTTACACCCGCGAGGACGCCGAGTTTCTCCTGCGCGAGGGAGTGTTGCCGGCGGACCGCGTCATCGGTGTGGAAACCGGCGGCTGCCCGCACACCGCGATCCGCGACGACACGAGCATGAACATGGCGGCGGTGATCGATCTTGAAAACCGTCACCCGGATTTGAAGCTCATCCTGATCGAGAGTGGTGGAGACAATCTATCCGCCACGTTCTCGCCGGAGCTGGTGGATGCTTACATCTATGTGATCGACGTCGCGGAAGGGGATAAGATCCCGCGGAAAGGCGGGCCGGCGATCCGGACGAGTGATCTGCTGTTGATCAATAAAACGGACCTCGCGCCCTACGTCGGGGCGGATCTCGAGGTAATGGCGCGGGATGCGAAGATCCAGCGTGGTGCCCGGCCGTTTCTGTTTGCGGATTTGAAGTCGGAGAAGGGGAAAGACGATCTGCTTGCCTGGCTGAAGCATGAGTATTTGTTTGTTTAACTGGAGCGCGGAATTTATTCCGCGCGAAAATTGGGTTCACACAAACAAATACTCATGTTTCAGCCACTGGATCAGATCAT
>JBGSTM010000143.1:0-5675 GCA_041736495.1 Akkermansiaceae bacterium | reverse complement strand
CTCCGCGCCGAGCGGGCCGTAGTCCCAGCAACCGTTGAGGCCGCCGTAAATCTCCCCGGCTTGGAAAATGAAGCCGCGGCGTTTGCACAGCGACACGATTTTTTCCATGCGGGCGGGATCGGTGACATCTTTGTTGGCCATAAGTTGAAAGGTTGGGGCGCGAAGCGAAGCAGGCGCAGCGGCGGGCGGCAAGACGGGATTGCGTTGCAAAATCCTTCCGTTCCGGCTTGCCAGCACCGGGGTTGGGGCATTGGTTCTTGCCGCGATGGCGAATCCCCTGATGCGATCCGTAACGAGCCCGCTGCGGCTCGACGGCCTGACTCCCGTCGAGGTGGCGGGTGACTTGCGGCATTTGGACGGCCTCGTTTTTTACGACACCTCGGGGAATTTTCCTTCAGGCGCGTCCCGACCGGTCTCGGTGATTGCCGCGAGACCTATCCGGATCTTGAAGGGAAACGTCCATCTTCCCGCGGATCTTCAATCCCTCCAGACGGCTATCGAGGCGGGTCCGAAGCTTGCAGGCGACCAAGGTTTCCCGATCGGCGGGCTCTGCGGGTGGGTCGATTACGAGGGCGATTTCGTCTTCGGCGACTACCCGGAAATGCTCGTTTACAGCCATCGCGACCGGACCTGGTGGGAAATCGGGGAGCTTTCCACGCAGCTTGAAAACACACCCAGCGCCGCCGAAATTTCCGCCTTCACCCCACTCTCCCCCAGGGAGAAATTCACCTCCGGCGTCGACCGCATCAAGGAGTGGATCGCCGCCGGGCATATCTATCAGGCAAATCTCTCCCAGGCCTTCACCGCCACCGTGAGCGGCGACCTCTTCGCCCTCTACGAAACCCTCCGCGATGCCTCGCCTGCGCCGATGGCCGCTTACCTCAAGCTCGACGGCCGTGAAATCCTCAGCTCATCGCCCGAGACGTTCCTGAAGATTTCCGGCCGTGGCATCGAGACCCGCCCGATCAAAGGCACCCGCCCGCGCTTTGCCGATCCCGACGAGGACCGCCGCTCCGCTTACGAGCTCCAGACCTCCGCCAAGGAAATCGCCGAGCTCGTCATGATCACCGACCTGCTGCGCAACGACCTCGGCCAGGTGTGTGAATTCGGCAGCGTCGAGGTCGCCGAAATGCTCCGCCTCGAATCGCTTGCCCAGGTCCATCACCTCGTTTCCACCGTCACCGGCACCCTGCGTCCGGAAATCAGCGCCGTCGCCGCCATCGCCGCGTGTTTCCCCGGCGGCAGCATCACCGGCGCGCCGAAAAAACGCGCCATGGAAATCATCCAGGAGCTCGAACAAGCGCCGCGCGGCATCTACTGCGGCGCGATCGGCTGGCTCGGTTACAACGGCGAGAGCTCCTTCAACATCGCCATCCGCACGCTGGTCCGCACGGGAAGCAAGCTCGTCTATCAAGTCGGTGCCGGCATCGTCGCGGACTCCGATCCGGAAAAGGAATACGAGGAAACGCTCCACAAGGCCGCCGGGATCCGGTTAGCCATCGAGCGCTGGCGATCTTGAACCTCAAGATGCCGCGCCCGCCCGGTTTTTTCAGAGCTTCCTATTTGTCCAACCTGAGCGAATCTGATTTCAATGAAACAGGTCAGCGTCATCAACCTCGACGATCCCGCCGGCAAGACCGTGGGTCGCCGCCGGCGTCCGATCAACCCGCTTGCCGCTGCCGATGGCCTTCAGGAATTCATCAACGAGCAATTCAAGGAAAGCGGACACCGCCTGACACCCAGGGGCGTCTTCCGTTTTCATTCCCACGAGGAGGCAGACGCATGGATGAGGAATTCGATACGACCGATGAAGGACTAACATCGCGCGCCCCGCGACAGAAAGATCTAGCCGAGCTCGAACCCGGCGAGATCGCGAAATACACCGTCATCCGGGTCGGCGATGAAATCTGCGTGGACCTCATGGCCTCCGTCAGCGGCATCGGTTACGAGGAAGCGTCGCAGGACCAGATCATCCGCATGGTCGATGTCGTCCCGATCCCCTTCGCCTCCCCCCCTATGTTATGGCCCACAACGGGCTACCTAACCAAAGTTTGCGTCCTTCTGTCAGAGTGAATCCTTTGCCATGGTGTTGAGATCCCATTGGTCCTCCGGAGCCAGCACGGAACGTGCGTCGGGACCGTTGAGCCAGGCTTTGGCCGCCTTGTCGCCGCGGAGATGTGCGTCCCAGAAAGCAGTGGTTAGGGCAAGAATGGGCTTGTGATAACGGTTTCCGATTTCGGAATTCCCTCTCAAATCACGCTCGCCGAAGCTCATGTGGGTGGCCTTGTCGAAGAAGACCTGCCAAGCGGGAGCTCCGGTGAGATTCGGAAACACCTTGAGACGGTCAGTGGCCTTGGTATTGCCGATCAGGCTGTCATCCAGCGTGCCGGTCATCAACAGACAGGGTATTTTGATGGAACTGAAAGCCATGGCCGGATCCCCGAGCGTGGGTGGGCTTGGACTCATCATCACTGCGGCGGAGAGACGTGTTTCCGGAAATGATACCTTGCCGCCAGCGGCGGATTGGCCGGCCACCGCCTGGGTGGTGGCCGCGCCGAAGGAATGGCCCGACATACCGATGTGTTTCATATCGAAACGGTCGTGAAGGAGATTGGACTTGTCGGCGTCCCATGCGGCTAGAGCGTCGATCACGGCAGGAACATCCTGGGTGCGGCTCATGAAGTTTTCAAGTGAGGCCGCTTGTTTCATCGCACCCATGCGCTGTCCGGGTTGCTTTTCCTTCCAGACCGACTCGTCGCTGCCAGGGTGTTGGATGAAGACGACGATGTAGCCGCGCTTCGCCCAGTGGTTTCCAAGGTAGGGGTTGTTGTCGCACGACCCGCCGAGGCCGTGGGAAAACAGAATGACCGGTGCGGGTTCGGATGTTTTCGGCAGATAGATTCGGACGGGCAGGGTCCGGTCCCGGTTCGTGTCTTTGATATCGAAAGTTTTGGAGACGATTTCAACATCCGGCACCACGAGCGGGTTGTAGCTGGACTCCCCTTTCAAGAGGGCGGGCGATGCGAAGGCCAGGGTGAAAAAAGCCAAGGTGATTTTCATGCTGATAGCCTGAACCCGGCACCGCCGAGGAAGTTGCGGACGGTCAATCCAGCGTCGTCACGATGGGTAGCAAGTGGGCAATCACGGTTCACCCACTGACGGATTGGGAACCACATCCGCCGTGGCTTTGACCGCGCGTGTCAGCACCTCCTTCGCGCTGGCACCCGGCCTGACCGGTGGATGCGCCATGCCGCGGTAGCGCAGCGGCTTGTAGCCGAGTTCCAGGATCTTGTCTAACGGAGCCTGCTTGAGCCCGGGTTTCCAGTACTGCGGCGAACCTCCGGTTTCATAGTAGTAAATCCAGGTTTTTTCCGGATTCGACCAACCGGCGCAAAGCACCACATGACGCCGTGGGATGTTGAGCAAATCGCCGGGCCGCAGATCCGCCGCGCTTGGCAACTCATCACAGACGGACGGCAATTTCGCGGTGTCATGGACCGACGGCAGTTTCAAACAACGGGAAACAAATCCCGAGCAATCCACCCCCGCGGCGTGGGCGCTCACCGCCGCATTGTCCGCCCGACGCTTCGCGGGTGACGAGACATCGCCCGCGGCGGCTCCGTTCGCCACCGCCGCGTTGAACGATTCCGGACCATCGAACCCGCCCCATTTGTAAGGAATTCCCTCGTTCACCACGCCCGGGATCCACCATCCTTGACGGGGTTGCAGCGGATCATGTCCGGCGTCCGGGGTGTGCACCAGGATGCCCGACTTGTCCTTGCCATGGAGGATGTTCCCGGCAAACGGCCGCCACGGATGCGTCGACAGTTGATGGGCGATCGCCATCGACTCCGCGGGCGTTAGTTGCGATGGCGCGGACGCATCCCCGGCGACCAGCGGTTCGTCCTCCGCGATCGGCGGTTTCGCCGCACATCCCACCGCAAGCAGGCTGATAGATAGAACAAGGTTTCTCACCGCCGAAGTTCGACGAACCCACACGCCGCGAGTCAAACCCCGTCATTCCATTCGCATTGACCACGCGATCCCGAAAGCGCAGAAACCTTCCATGATCAGCCGCCTACGATTCGCGATTTCCGCCGTCTTTGCGCTGACGCTGATTATCGTTGCCGCGGAAACGCCTTCCAAACCCCCGTCGCCCTCGTCGTCGGCAATGCGAAATACGACGCGGCCATCGGCCCGCTGCGCAACTCCGTCAACGATGCCAAGGCCGTCTCGAAAACCCTGCGCCGCCTGGACTTCACCGTCATCGAGGAACACAACGTCACGCGCGATGACTTGCTCAAAGCCGTCGCCAAATTCCGCGGACAAATCAGGGACGCGGAAGTCGCCTTGTTCTACTACGCCGGCCACGGGATTTCGGTGGGTGGTTCCAACTACCTCATTCCTATCAATTCCACCTATCAGCCGGAAGGAGCCGATGACCTGACGCTCCGCATGCTCGCCGAAACCAAGCTCTTCAACGCCGAACAGGTCGTCGCGGAAATGAGCGCCGCCGGTGCCCGCTGCAATCTCGTGATTCTCGATGCCTGCCGCAACACCCCGCTGGCACGCGACCCCCGCACCCGCGACGCCACCACCCGCGGCGGCCTTGCGGAAATGAAACCACCCGCCGGATCGCTCATCGCCTTCGCCACTGACGCCGGGCACACCGCCCAGGATGGCGACGGAACCAGCGGCCTTTACACCGGCGAGCTCCTCAAACATCTGCAAACCCCGGGCCTCACCATCGAGCAGGTTTTCAAACGTACCCGCGCCGGCGTGATGGCCCAGTCCGCAGGCGCGCAAATCCCCGCCGAATACTCGCGCCTCGTCGGTGAGGATATCTATCTGGCAGGCCCCGCCGTTAGCCCTCCCGCCAAACCCGCGTTGCCGAAAGCCGAGCTCGTCAAAATCCCGACTGCCAGGGAAATCAACCAGCTCGCCGCCGCCGGCAAGTCGGAGGAATGCATCGACGCCCTCCGGCTTGCCACCGCCGCTAACGGCCCCGCCGAAATCGCCGCCGCGCCTATCAACACCCTGTTGGAAATCGCCAAGGAAGACCTCAAGGAAGCGACGGGCCCGTCGCCCAAGGTCGAGGCCGCCATGAAAACCTGCCAGCTCGCGCTGGACGCCATCCGCGACTTCCTGCCCGCAGACCACCCGCGCCGCGCCGGACTCACCGCCATGGCCCAAAACCGCCTCGGCGACTGTCTCTTCCTTTCCGGTAAGACCGACGCAGCCATCAAGTCCTACAACATCGCCATCGAGCTATCTCCCGCCGATGCTTACCCATACTACAACCGTGGCCGCGCCTACCTCGCCCTTGGGAAGTCCGACGAGGCAAAAGCCGACTTCACCACCGCCGCCGACCCGAAATTCAAACAACCCGGAGCCCGCAAGCTCGCGCTGAAAGCCCTGACGGAAATTGAATGATTCCACCCCTGCGCTCATTTTCCGCGCGCCGGTTGCGTCTGCTAGCTCTTGAGAAATTCGATCAAAACCGGAATCCTCACGCTAACAGATGCAGCAGGGCCTTCGGATCGGTCGCCGTGCGGATGGCGGTTTCCCGGTCGATGAGTAGCTCGCGGACCAAGGTGGCCAGCGAGCGTTCGAGGGTGATCATCCCGTCCTCGACGCCGGTCAATAGGGCATTGCGCATGAAGTGGTCCTGGCCC
>JBGSTM010000136.1:0-25749 GCA_041736495.1 Akkermansiaceae bacterium | reverse complement strand
GCGCCGAGTTCCACGCGGCCGACGTCCTTGATTTTCACCTGCTGCCCATCCGTGCTGGAGCGGATGATGATTTCCTCGAATTCCTTGGGATCCTTGAGCAGACCGAGCGCGCGGACGTTGAACTGGCTTTCCTGGCCCGGTGGCGCGGGTTCGGCACCGATCCGGCCGGCTGGCGACTGCGCGTTCTGCTCCTTGATCGCGTTGGAAATATCCGTGGGGGTGATGCCGAGCGAGGCGAGCTTCTCGGGATCGAGCCAGATGCGCATCGAGTAATCCTGCGCGGTGAAGTTTTTCACGTCACCCACGCCGCGGACGCGTTTGATCTGGTCCACGAGATTGATGTCGGCGTAGTTTCCCAGGAACACTCCGTCATAGGTGCCCTTGGGCGAGGAGATGCCGACCGCTAGCAGAATATCAGGACTGGAGCGGTTGGTGATGACACCCTCGCGTTTCACGGCATCCGGGAGCTGGGCTTCCGCCTGGCCCACGCGGTTCTGCGTGTTGACCTGCATGATGTCCACATCGGTGCCGACGTCGAAGGTGACGTTGAGCGTCATCTTGCCGTCGTTCGCGCTGTAGGACTGCATGTAGAGCAGCTTGTCCACGCCATTGACCTTGGACTCGATGGGGGTGGCCACGGATTCCATGACCGCCTCGGCGGCGGCTCCGCGATAGGTGGATGTCACCTGGATCAGGGTGGGGCTGACGTTCGGGTATTCCGAAATCGGCAGTCTTGATAGGGAAATGAGACCGACGATGCACGTGACGATCGAGATGACCATCGCCACGATCGGTCGCCGGATGAAGAATTCAGCCATGATCGGTTATTTCTCGGACGGTTTCTCGGTGACGGCGGGAGTGGCTTTCGCAGGCGTCACCGGCATGCCTTCACGGACCTTCTGCAAGCCCTCGACAACGATGCGCTCGCCGAGCTTGAGGCCCTCGCGAATGACGACATCGGATCCGTCCAACTCCCCGACCGTGACCGGGCGCTGGCTGGCGGTGTTTTCCGGAGTGACGATCCAGACGAAGGTTTTTCCCTGCAGCTCGACGATCGCCCGCTGTGGGATCTCAATGCTGTCCTTGAGGGTGCCCAGATCGACGCGGACCCGGGCAAACATCCCGGGGCGCAGGAGTTTCTCCCGGTTGGGAAACTCGGCGCGGACGCGCAGGGTGCCGGTTTTCACATCCACCGCGCGGTCAATGAAGACGAAGCGGCCCTGGTCGGGATGTTCCTTGCCGTCTGCCAGAATCAAGGTGAGTGGCAGGGTGGCGATGTCCCGGCCGATCGCGCGGCTTTTCTCCTGCGCCTTGATGTAATCCACCTCGCTGACATTGCTGTAGAACCAGATGGGATCGAGCGTGGAAATGGTCGCCAGCAGAGTGGGTTCGCCCTTGCCCACCAAATCGCCGATCGATACCTGATGGGCTCCGATGAGGCCGGTGATCGGAGCCTTCACCACGCAGTAACTGAGATCCAGCTGTGCGGATTCGACCCTCGCCTGGGCCGTGATCACTCCCGCTTCGCCCACGTCCACCGAAGCAATCGCGTTGTCGAGGTCCTGTTGGGGAATTGCGCGTCGCTGGGCGAGCGGGGTAAGCCGGTCCACGTCCTTCTGATATTTGTTAAGCGCGGCCTTGGCCTCGCCCAGAGCTCCGGTGGCGGCGGCGAGCCGTTCGAGAAACGGCTTCTGATCGAGTTCGAACAAGACCTGCCCTTGTTGCACCTGCTCGCCCTCAATGAAGGGCATCTTGTCCACGAACCCTTCGACCCGCGCGCGGACCTCGACGTTTTGTGGCGAGTCGAGCTGCCCGATGAGTGTCGAGGACAGCCGCACCTCTGAGGTGACGATTTCCATCACTTCGACAACCGGCGGCGGTGGCGTGACGATGTCAGGTTTCTTGCAGGCACACAGGCAGAGACTCGCCAGTAACACCAACCGCATGCGGGCATCGGCGGAACGTCCTGCGGCAACGGATGGATGGCGGGAAATCGTTTTCAAATTGGAATTTCGCTCGGTTCGGGGATCAGGGCAGTCGCGTCTGGAAAAGTCATCGGATGACAGCTTGGCAACGCAAACGCCTGGATGTTGGGCTGATTAACACCCACTGCGATTGAATTAGAGAACCACGCTTCGGGTGTCAACTACGACCTTGGCCAGACCAGTTTGGGATCTTCGGGTTGATTCGAGGTGGCAGCACTGTCCCTTGCAACCCTGCCGTATCGATTGTAAGCATCCAACTTATGAAAACCAGATCAATACTTCAACTTCCCGGAGCCGTCGCAGCCCTCGGACTCGTGTGGGTCTGCGGCTGTGCGCCTGTCGCCCCGCCCTCCCCACCGCCCACCGCAGCCAAGGTGGATCTCGCCCGCTACGCCGGCCGCTGGCATGAGATCGCGAGATTGCCAACGCCTTTTCAAAAAGACGATGAGGCGGCCATCGCCGAGTATGGCATGAATCCCGACGGCTCCCTCTCGGTTCACAACATCGCGATCCGTTCCGATGGCACCCAGCGTGACATCAGGGGCAGCGCCAAAGTGCTCAATCCACCCACAAACACCAAGCTCGCCGTGCGCTTCGACACCTGGTTCGGCCCGTTGATCCCGATGCCGCCTGAGGGCAACTACTGGATTTTCCACGTGGATGCCCGCTATCAGGAGGCGATCGTCGGCACTCCCGACCGGCGGTTTCTCTGGCTGTTGGCGAGAACCCCGGAGATTCCGGAAAAACGCAGGGCGACACTGGTTGGGAAGGCTGAAGCCCTGGGCTTTGATGTTTCCCGCCTCGTGAAAAGGCCGGCGCTTTGACAGCTGGAATCGCTTTTGACAGCCCGCTGTGCGCACGGCAGGGCCCCTTCATGGCGGTTCCCGCACCCGCAATCATTTGCGGGACAATTGGCATGCTTCGCCATAGCCTGCGTCGGATCCCACCACCTGAACCCACTGATGAAGACACCCATCCCTGCCGTCTTTCCCTTCCGCGCCGCCAGCCCATCCGGTCTTAGCGCCGAGCTGAACGAAAACGGCTCCATCCGGCGGATGGACTGTGGCGACATCATCCTCAACAATTTCCTCGGCAACGAAGCTGAAGGCGGACTAACGAACCTGTATCTGCGTCAATTTGGTGAAACGATCGATTCCATTCCCCTGCTAGGCCCGGGAAGCCCCGCTTCCTATCAGACGGATGGGCGTGGCTTGACCGCCTGCGGGGCATGGGGTGACCTGAAGTTCCAACTTCGCCTCACGCTTGCGGAATCCGCTACGGCTTGGTTCTGGCATGTCGAACTGGAAAACACCGGCAGCGCGGCGGTGGCCTGCGACCTCATCCTCACGCAGGACATCGCGCTCGCCCACTACGGCGCGGTGCGGCTCAATGAATTTTACGTGAGCCAATACATCGACCACACCCCGCTGGAGCATCCTCTGGCAGGTGTCGCCGTGGCCTCGCGGCAGAACCAGTCGATGGGCGGCCGCTGCCCGTGGACGGTCATCGGCTCGTTGGGAAAAGCGGTGTCCTACTCGACCGACGCCCTCCAGTTCCACGGCCTCGCCGCCCGCGCGGGCGGACCGCCGGTCGCGCTCGCCACCGGGCTGGCAGGAAAGCGGTTGCAGCACGAGCACTCCATGGTCGCCATTCAGGACGAGCCGGTATTGCTCGAACCCGGGGCGAAATCCCAGCGCGGATTCTTCGGCTGGTTCGTCGCGGACAAACCCACCGCCACCTCCGCGGAGGACACTGCCTTGATCGATGTCGCACGGGCGCTGCCGGAAGCGATTTGCCCGCCGTGGCCTGAAAAACGTGGTGCTAACACTCCCGCTCCCGGCCTTTTCTCAACCGCGCCGCTGCTGGAGACGGAGGATCTGGATGAATCCTTCTTCGGCCCGGAGATCCGCCATGCGGAACTCGAAAATGAGCGGCTTCGCTCGTTTTTCACCGGTGAGCGGACCCACGTGGTGCTCAAGCCCAAGGAACTCGATGTGCTCCGGCCCCACGGCCACATCCTCCGCTCCGGCGGTTCGCTAACACCCGACGAATCCGCCCTCACTTCCACCGTCTGGATGGGCGGCGTGTTCCACTCGATGGTCACCCAGGGCCATGTTAGCATCAACCGGTTTCTATCCACCTGCCACAGCTACCTAGGCCTCTTCCGCAGCCACGGACAGCGGGTCTTCGTGGAAATCGGCGGCTCGTGGAAACTGTTGGGAATTCCGTCCGCATTCGAAATGAGTGCGGATTCCTGCCGCTGGATCTATCAATATCAGGACGGTCTGATCGAAGTCATTTCCTCCGCGCCGGATGACACGCACGAACTCCGCTTGTTACTGAAGGTCCTCGAAGGCGAACCGGTGAGATTTCTCATTTCCCACCACGTCGCGCTCAACGGCGACGATGGCAGCGCCTCCGTGCCTGCCAACTGCGAGATCGACGGAAACACCGTGTTTGTCCGCGCAATTCCGGACAGCGATGTGGGCAGGCGTTTCCCGGACGGCTGCTTCACCATCGAGGGCACATCGATCGAAACCATCGGTGGTGATGAATGGCTCTTCAGTGATGGAGCCTCGCGCAACCAACCGTTTGTTTGTCTCATCACGGCACCCACCAAGTCGTCGGTGCTAATCATCCGTGGCAAGCTGGTCGAATCATCCACCGCTCAGACCGGCGGGTTCTGGAACACCGTCGACTCCGGATTGCGCATCACCGCGCCGCAGTCGAGCGCGCTGGCTCCGGCGGCCGGGAGGGCGGGGGAGATTTTCCCGTGGTTCATCCACAACGCGCTCGTCCACTACCTCTCTCCGCGTGGTCTCGAACAATACTCCGGCGGCGGTTGGGGCACCCGCGACGTCTGCCAGGGGCCGGTGGAACTGCTGCTCGCCCTCGGCCGTTTCGATCCGTTCCGGGATTTGTTAGTCCGCGTCTTCCGCCAGCAGAACCCCGATGGCGACTGGCCGCAGTGGTTCATGTTCTTCGAGCGCGAGCGCAACATCCGCCCGGGCGACTCGCACGGCGACATCGTCTATTGGCCGCTGCTGGCCCTTGCCCAATATCTATCCGCCACCGGCGACGCCAGCGTGTTGGACGAGGAAACGCGCTATTACGAAGCGGATGAAACCACGGCGGAAACGGCGAGCATCCTCCAGCACGTCGAGCAGGCCTTGACGCTGATCCGTCATCGCGTGATCGAGGGCACGGTGCTCGCCGCCTACGGCCACGGCGACTGGAATGACTCGCTGCAACCCGCCAAGCCCGACATGCGCGAGCGGCTTTGCAGCTCTTGGACGGTGACGCTCAACTATCAGACCTTTGTCGCGCTCGCCGCCGCCTTCCGGCAGATCGGCATCAAGGACCGCGCCGCAGAGCTGGAAACCATGGCTGTGGGGATTCTTGAAGAGTTCCAGCGTTTGCTCGTGGTGGACGATGTTGTCGCCGGCCTCGCCTACTTCCACGAAGGCGGGAAGACCGACTACCTGCTGCATCCCCGTGACAGCGTGACCGGCTTGTCCTACAGCCTGCTGCCGATGATCCACGCCATCATCAACGACATGTTCACTCCCGAACAGGCGGAGGCCCATCTCGCCCTGATCCGCGAGCATCTGCTAGGGCCGGACGGGGCCCGGCTTTTCGACAGGCCGATGGCCTACCATGGCGGCATCCAGACCAATTTCCAACGGGCGGAAAGCGCCAGCTACTTCGGCCGGGAAATCGGCATCATGTACATGCACGCCCATCTCCGCTACTGCGAGGCGCTCGCCCGTTTCGGCGATGCGGAGGGATTCTTCCGGGCTCTCTCCCAGCTCAACCCCATCGCCATCCGGGATCTCGTGCCCTCCGCCGGCCTGCGCCAGGCAAACTGTTATTACTCCAGTTCCGACGCCGCCTTCAGTGACCGTTACGAAGCCTTCGACCATTACGAAAAAGTGAATTCCGGCGAAGTGACGCTCGAAGGTGGTTGGCGTGTCTATTCCAGTGGAGCCGGCATCGGCACCCGTTTGATCATGCAGTGTTTCCTGGGCATACGGTTGGAATCCTCGACATTTGTGATGGATCCGGTGGTCCCGCCCGCACTTGACGGACTGACGGCGAACCTGCGTCTGGCCGGTCACCCCGTCACGTTCGTCTATCGGGTGAAGTCCGTCGGCTGCGGCCCCTCGTCCATCGAACTCAATGGCGAGAGACTCGATTTCACCCGGGAGGCGAACCCCTATCGCCCGGGAGGTATCCGGATCAGGATGGATTCATTCACCCGGGGACTAACGGGTACCGGCGACGTGGTGACGATCCGGATCGATTGAGCCCGGGGTGGCTGTGGCATCCGATCAATCAGTCCTTGGGCTGTACTTTCAGCCGGACGAAGAAGTTGCCGGCTCCGGAAGGCCGGGGAATGGTGGCGGTCACGAAGTCGGTGAGGTCGCAGAGGTCTTCGATGTGAATGAGTTCTTCGGCGACCGGGGTCCAATCCGTGGAGGCGAAGGTCGAGGAGGTTTCGATGAGGGTGGATAGTTCCTGTGCGGCGGTCCGGGATTGGCGGAAGGTGAATACGAAGGCCGTGTCGGTGAGAATTCCTTCTGGCAGAATGGAGGTGTCGGAGGAGTTGATGCCTGTCGGAATGCCACGGAGAAGGAACTCCATGAGGTTTGAAATCCCGTCGTGATCGGGGTCTTCGCCCGCGGCGGCGTTCGGGTTGCCGACGCTGCCGAAACTGGCGATCTGCCAGGTTTCGAACGGGTTGAACTCGCGGGTGACGCTGATCGTGTAGGTTTTGGTGGTGGTCCCGTCCTGCGCGGTGACGACCGTGGTAACGGTCGTGATCCCCATGATCAGCGGGATGGAAGTGGAAGGTGAGCCCGAGGTCACGGCGATTCCGTTCACCTTCACCGTGGCGTTGCCCTGTGCGCGGGTGGGGGTGATCGTCATGGATGAGGTTTCGCTGGAAACGTCCGCAGTATAACTGATCGTGGCGGCATCAAACGACGGGTTGAGTGTGCCCGCGCTCAGGGTGAGACTGGCGAGGTCCGCGTTGTTCGAAGGGATGATCTGATTGATTCCGAAGGTGGTTCCCGCGCTGTTCTGTGCGACGCACCGGAAGTGATAGCCGCCAAGCATGATGCCGGAGAGCGCCGCAGTCACGTTCACGCTGTTTGTCCCGCTGCCGATGGCTTGGGTCGTGGTGGTGGAGCCGTAAGCGGCTGTCGGCCCGTATTCAAACCACGCGCTCGTCGCCAGTCCGTTCGGGAGGACGCGGCCATTGAGGGTGGTGCTGTTGGCAAGCACGCCGCTCGGAGCATCCGTGAAGGCTTCGGGCAGGGAGATGTTGTTGATGGTGACGGTGTGGGTGCTGGTGCCGAGGTTTCCACCCGTGACATTGTAGAGCTGCAGCCCGATGGTTTCCGCAGGTTCCGGGATGAGGTCCGGATGGATGATGAGGGGGATGTTCCTGCTGGTGGTGCCGGGAGGGAAGGTGAGCTGGCCGTTAGCCAGAGTGAAATCATAGCCGCTGCCCGTCGCCGTGCCGGTGCTGACGCGGTAGTTCACCATCACGGTGCCGGCAGGTGATCCGCTGATGTTGACGGAGACGTTGTGGGTCCCGCCATTTTCGGACACGCTGCTGGAAGAAGTGGCGAATCCGGCGCTGCCGCTGGGGTAGTTGTCGTTGTCGCCTAGCAACAGGGTGGCGGCCGCAATGCGGAGGCCGTAGGTGCCGGCAGCGGAGGTGAGGGTCATGACGATGCTTTCCACGCCCTCGGGAATGGTGTCGTTGACCGGTGTGAGCGTGACGTAAACGCTTTTGGCGTCGGCCGGAATCGTGGCGGTTCCCGTGGAACCGGTGTAGTCCGTGCCCGCAGTGGCGGTGCCGCCCATCGTGTAATTCACGACGAGGGCGCTGGCGGTGGCTGTCTTGCGCGAGATGATGAACCGCAGGCTGGAAGAGCTTTCCGTTCCCTGGGTGGTCAGGGTAGTGGCTGAATCCGCGACCGATAGATCCAACATGGGCTGGTCGGCGTCGAGAATGTATCCCGTGGCGCTAGGAGACTGGCTGGCCACCAGCGTGTAGCCGGTCCCGGGAAGCAGGGTGAGGATGACGGATTCCGCATCCTCGAAGTCGGTGTCAGGGAGGGCCGTGACATTGATGGTCTTGCTGGTGTCCCCGGAGGAAAATGCGATGGTTCCCGGCAGGGCCGTGAAATCCGCGCCGCTGGTCGCGGTGCCGCTGATGGAGTAGTTCACGGTGATCGCGGTGCCGCTGGCCGGGCGGATGATCTGGAAGGCGACGGCGGTGACGGTGCCGGTGTTGGGTTCGAGCACGCCGCTGGTGGTGAGTTTGACGTAGACCTGCGGGCTGTCGTTGTCGGTGATTGTTACGGTGGCGGTTCCCGTGCCGCCGATGGTGTAACCGGTCGTGCTGCGGAGTTGGAGAATCACGTCCTGCGTGCCTTCGTCCACACTGTCGTCATAGGGTTGGATCACCACGGTCGTCGACGAGGCTCCAGCAGGAATGGTGGCGCGGCCGTCGAGCCGGCGGTAGTCGGCCCCGTGGATGGCGCGTCCGGCGAGCGCGTAGTCCACCGTTAGGGGAAGGCCGGGGTTTCCGCCCGTCCGTGTGATGGTGAACATGCCGGAGTTGCCGGCAGCCTCGGTCGCCGACGGGTCGGTGGCAGTTAGGGTCACCGTCGGCAGATCGTTGTCGTGAAGGGTGACCGTCTGGGAGTTGGAAGTGGAATCGCGGGCGTAGGCGGCGTTGGTCGTGATGGTGGCGATGACGGTTTCGGTTTCCTCCTGCAAGGTGTCATCGACGGGCGTTAGAGTGAAGGTGGTGCTGGAACTGCCTGCCGGGAGGATGACGGACGCGGGCATCGCGTAGTCCGTCAGATGGGTCGCGGTGCCGGTCAGGGTGAGGTTGACCGTGAGGCTGCCGGTGGTGGCTCCGTTGCGTTCCAGCTTGAGGGTGGCCGTGTCTTGGCCGTTTTCAGAGGCCACGTTGTCGATTTGGGTAAGTTTGACGACGGGCAGGTTCGGACTTTCGTCATCGGTGATTTCCACCAGACCCACTGCGGGTCCGGCGAATAGGTAGCCGCCGCTGGTGTTGGCGAAATTGAGTGCGGCGTACTCGGTGCCTTCCTTCGTGCTGTCGTTCACCGGGGTGACGGTGATGTCGAGGAAAGCGGCCCCCGCCGGGATGGTGTATTGCGAGGTGCCGTTGCCGCCGTTGTTGGTGGCGGCGGTGGGTGCGGGGGTGAGCGTGTAGTCGGAAGTGCGCGTGGCGGTGCCGGTGTTGGAATTGAAGATCTGCACGATGAGCGCGCTGGCCGTGCTCCCGGTGCGTTCGAGCCGGATGGTGCCGGTATCCGGGGAGGAACCTTCGCTGGCGATGGAATCGGTGAGGTTGACCGTGACCGTGGGCAGAAGTGAACTGGTGAAGTTCCTGCCGTTGGTGCTGGGTCCCACGGTCAGGGGATTGGAGAAGCCGGACGGGGTGAAGGAATGCGGGTAGAGCGTGGGTGTGATTGTATAACTGCCTGCGGTGAGTTGGGTGAGCGTGTAGTTGCCGTCGCTGTCAGTCCAGGTGCCACGGAAGGTCGAACTGTTGGAGTGGGTCGTGTTGTTGGACGGCGCGTAATTCGTGACATAGACGCCTTCGAGCGGCAGGGAGTCCGGGCCCGTGACGTTTCCGCGGACGGTGAAGGTGGACGGGCTGCCGACGGTGATGAGAATCGAGCGGGTGGTCCGTTTTCCCTTCATGTCGCTCGCCGTGCAGAGTACCTGATAGTGACCGGCGCTGGACCAGGATTTCGTCTGGACGGGGCTGTTGTTCGTCGAGTAGGAGCCGTCGTTGAAAACCCAGGCGTAGGCGAGCGGATCGCCGTTAGGATCGGAAGCGGTCGCGGTGAGGGTGACCGTGCCGCCGGTGCCGGGAGTCGTGGTGCTGGCGCCGATCGAGAGTTCCGGGGCGAGGTTGCCGGGAACCGCGCCGAGGGAGACGTAGACGTCCATCGAGGGTGGGGTGGTGCCGGAGTTTTTCGCGAAGGGCGTGATGTGGATGTTCGAGTCGGGATCGCTGTAGGTGCGGCCCACCCAGAGCGCGGAGTCGTTGCGGGTGTCGGTGATGCCGTGGCCGAAGGAGCCCGGGGTCATGTCCAGAAGCTGGGCACCCTTGTTGCTGCCGTTGAAGGGACTCCCGCCGCTGCCGCCGATGTTTCCCAGACCCCAGCCGTCCCAGGTCATCATCAGGCCGTTCATGAAGCCGGGGTTCGAGGTGTGGCGCTGGCGGAATTCGGCCCAATACTCGCGTTCGGCGTCTTTCCGGATCCGCAGGGCGTAGCGATGCGAGGGGTCGGCGATGGCGGAGTCGAACTGATGGAGCCGGTAGGTGCCCGGGCTGTTTACGGACCAGTAGGTTTCGTTAGGCAGCCAGTTGAGGATGTTTTTGAAATGGGCGGTGAACTGCCCCATGCTGCCGCTGCTGCCCATCAGGTCGAAGAGGTTGCCATACTCGACGTTGTTGCCCGGGCCGATGAAGCTCGGCGGCGTGGTGCGCCAGAAATTCGCGTGCCAGACGCCGAGGTTGTGTCCGAGTTCGTGACAGAAGGTCCCCACCGAGTTGGTTTTCAGCCGCATCCCGCGTGCGCCGACCGAGGCGGATCCTCCGTAACTGCCCACGCTGCCGGCCCAGCGCACGGAGTCGAGGTCGTACGACAGATAGTCGTAACCCATCGACTTGGCGATGGTCCTGGCTTGGTTCTGGATGAGGGTGTCGGCGCCGGAGCCGTCCGCCTGATATTGGAGATACCAGCTTTCCGGATAGGGGAGCACCACCAGCGGAGCGACCGTGTAGGTGAAATAACAGCGGCCGTAGCTGGTCTGGGTGATGAAGTCCGCCATCTGGCGGAGCGAGTCGTGGCATTCCGCCTCGGACTGGGGATCGACGCGGTGGTCGGGAAAGGTCGCCCGGATGTAGAGGAACTTGCGCTGGCCGGTGGTCCAGTTGCCCGGGATGGTGCCGACGGGGCTCGTGCCGGAGCCGGAACCCGCTCCCGAATTCAGATCGACTCCCAGCGATTCCCAGTGCTCGCGTTCTTCCTCTGCCGAGAGTTTTTCGACGATCTGGGAGATGTGGCCGCCCGAACAGACGTAGACGATTCGCTCCTCGGTTTCGAATGCCGGAGTCTCCTCGCTGATCGGCGGGAGTTCCCCGGCGCTGGTTCTTTCGACGGTGGTTTCCTCTTCCGACACCGGGCAAATTTCCACCACCTCGCGACCCGCCGTATCCGGGCGCTCGCCGGATTCCAGCTGGCGCACGGGCGAATCCGCCACCGCCATGTCGGTGCCGACGGAAATTCCGTGGATCGACGCGGCCGAGAGAGTGCGTTGGGCGGCGCGTTTTCCATAGACATACGCGTTCCAGTATCCGCCGTCCCCGGTCGTCACCGAGCGGGTGTAGGGCTCGAAATCCGGCGATGCTTCGGTGCCGGGGAGCGGCACGTTTCCGTAAACATTGAGCGCCGCCTTCATGCGGACGCGATTTTCCAGCAGTCTCACGATGGAAGGCGGCAGATCCTGGCGCACGACCATCGGCACGGCATTCTCGATTGCCTGCCGGGGATCGCGGCGGATCATCGCGGCGATCGCCCGGGTGTGGGCGGAGGCGAGTTCCGCGCCTTCCGCCAGCATCGCCGGGCGCTGTTCCCGGGGTGTGGTTAGATAGTTCTTCGCCCAATCCCGGAAGTTCATGGTTTCCGGCGGGGCGGGGAGGGGCGGCGTGGCAGGTGCGGGAGCAATGGATTCCAAGGGAGGCGATTCCCGGCCGACAAACGCCTGCTGTTTCTTTTCCGAAAGGCGTCTGTCGCTCTCATCCGGGCGCTGCCAGGTCCAAACGAGCGCGCCCAGAGCGAGCACGACGGCAAGTGGCAGCAGCTTCCTGGTCATTCGATGAATTCCAAACTAACGAAGGAGAACGGTGGGTTTGCTTGTTCACGGCAGGTGGGTGCCGCAGGTGGAAACATGGAAACAGGCGGCGACACACTGATTCGGAATCCTGAAATTTCAAGATCAAGAATTGAACCTACGCCATCGCGTAGGTCCGGCAGGCATCCGGGTCTTGCAGCGGAGTGGGAGAGTTACTCGCCGTCGGGCATGTAAGCGGATTCGCGGTCAACCTGGAAGGTCCAGCGGAGTGGATTTTCGACGGCTTTTCCGGTGGCGTCTTTCCAAGTGACGGCGACCTGGGTGGTGGACTGACGGAGGCGGCGGTTCACCTGCCAGGAGAATTTTTTGGTATCGGCGGAGAAGGTGGCTGGCACTTCGCCGAAGCCGGAGACTTTCATGGAAAGTGTGGCGGGATCGAGACCTTCCACGGTCGACAGGTCGGCGGAAATTTCCGGGAGGCGGTTGTTGACGAGAGCTCCGGCCTCCGGTTTGACGGGATAGGGAGTGGTGGGAGCGACGAGTCCGGGAAGTGCTCCGCCTCCTGCGGCACCGGCGGCAGCTTCGCGGAAAGTGGTGGCGATTTCGAAAATCTTGTCGTAGTTGCCGAGCACGATGTAGCGGGGAAGGCGGTCGTCGGGCAGCGAGCGTTTGATCTTGCCCGGCAGAACGGTGAACATGAAGTCGTAGCCAAATTCCTTGCAGAGCGGGGGCATCTCCTCGGTGAAAAAGCCGCCGGGATAGGCGTAGGTGGTGATTTTCACCGGGAATTTGGATTCCAAGAATCGCTTGGACTCGCCGATTTCCTTGCGGAGGTAGGCGTCGAAGGCGTCCGGCCCCTTCTTGCGATAGCTTTTGACGGTTAGTGGATAAGGATGACTGACGGAATGGCTGCCGACTGCCGCGCCGTTTTTGATCATTTCCTGAATCATCGGCAGAGTGAGGGCCTTGCCGCCGCCGTCCACGTAGTTCTTGTAGAGGAAGATG
The DNA here is from genome assembly GCA_041736495.1 of Akkermansiaceae bacterium. GTDB lineage: Bacteria > Verrucomicrobiota > Verrucomicrobiia > Verrucomicrobiales > Akkermansiaceae > Luteolibacter. The sequence goes on along the minus strand of JBGSTM010000136.1, from coordinate 12,844 downwards.
GTGAATGGAAAACCAAACTCCTTGAGAATCGGGTAGGCATCCGTGTAAACGGATTTCCAGCCGTCGTCGAAGGTGATGAGAATGCAGTTTTCCGGAATCCTGGCCTCGCCCTTTTTCCATGCGGTGAATTCATCGAGGGTGAGGACTTTCACTCCCGACTGGCGGATGGCCTCCATTTGCCTGCGGAATTTGGAGGTGTGGATCCGCATGGCCGTTTCCGGCAGGTTTTCTGCGAGATCGTGGTAACCGAGGATCGAAACGCGGATGCCGTCGTCCGGAATGGCGGGATCTTCCACCGGCAGCGCGACAGGTGGGGCCACGGGTTCAGGAGCGGCGGCATCCTGCGCCCACGCTGAAAAGCAGGCAAGGAGTGGGAACAACAGCAGGAATCTCTTCATGTGAGGCCGGAAAAGTAGGTACAAAAAGTATCAATTGGAAGTGCCAAGACGGCGGGAGCTTGAAGACCGGCCTTCGCAACGCCGACGCGCAAAGGGGGCTACTTCAGGTCGCTCACATAAGTGAGAAGTTGTTTCTGCAGCTCGGGAGTGGCCAGATTTCCGATGTGTCCGCCGGAGGGGAAAACGGTGACCCGGGATGGGCCGAAAGTGGATTTGAGCCAGGAGACATCGCTGGAGCTGAGGAGGAAATCGTTGCTGTTGACGATGACGCGGGTGTTCTTGTGGGAGCGCAGAGGGCGGGTGTAGGTCCTGAGATTGTTCTCACGGGTGAAGTCTGCGGTGCCAATCCCACGCTGTTGGTAGTAGGGCAGGGCGAATTCCAGGAAATAGTCCCGATAGGAGAAATTGTAGATTTCCCGATAGACCTGCTCCCGACGCCATTGGGAGGTGGGGTTGGTGAGGACTCCCATGTCATGGCGCGACTGGCTGCAAAAAATCGTGTCGCGCAGCGTGAGCCGGAAGGAGGTGCCGACGAGGAATTTCGACTCGGTGGCGTCGAACGGCGGATTCGCCAGCATTTCCGGCGGCATTCCGATCAGCTTGGTGGCCTTGTGGACCGCGTTGTTGGCCCGGGCCTGGCGGGTGGCGGCGGGCCATGCGTCGGCGGCGTTGCAGAAGTTGTCGATGACCCTGTCGCCGTAGTGAAGGTCCACCGGGTTGTCGATGGAGACGTAGCGGTCGAAGCGGAGCAGGCCCGGGTCTGCGGATTTTTCGTTCGCGGCGAGGTGGAGGGCCTGGAATCCGCCCATGGAGAATCCAACGAGTGCCTTTTTCCCAATCCGTCCGGGGAACCTGTTTTCAAGTGAGCGGTCGATTTCCGTCATGAGGACCAGGAGGTCCCGGCAATCGTTCGGCGGATAGGCCGGCAGCGCGCTGGTGGAGGCGTTTTCCATGAACTCCGGGTGGAAGATGCCGGCGATGGTGGCGACCGTGAAACCGTCGTTGTAGAGCGCTTCGGCGAGAGACAGGGTGGCATTGGAAACCCGGTGCGAGCCGAGTCCCGGTGAGACGATCACCAGTGGGGCGTGGCCGCGTTGGAGCCACAGGTTGTATTTCATTTTCCGCCCGGTGGAGGGGAGCCTGACTGACATTTCCCGTCCTTTTTCGATGAAACGCCGGTCCTTGGTCTGGATCAGGGCCACACCGAGGGTCTGCAGGGTGGATGGATCCTTGGGGCCGGTGATTTCCCAATCGGGCGACTCGTCCTTGGAGGCGTAGGTCCAGATGTATTTGGCTCCGACATAGGAGTCCGACTCCGCCTTGATGAATTGGGCGGTGGGCTCGGTGCGGTCGCTCAGTGCGTTGTAGGTGGTGGCGGGTGAACCCGCCGCGTAGGGGAAATCGATATAGGTCCAAGGTGATGCCGCCCGGTCCACAATGGAACCCGCCGCATTTTGGTCGTCGCTGGGACCGAGGAACGGCAGCATCACGAAGCCGTTCGGTTTCCAGCCCCAGGTGAAGAAGGTCTGGCTGAAATCCGCTTCGGATTTCGGAATGTTCCACTTGCTGGCGACGTCGAAGAATCCGCCGACGCCGACGGTGGTATTGGTCAGGAAACGCACCGACTCGTCGCCGGCGCCTTGCCAGCGGCCTTGGAGGACATTGTTGATAAGGCGACCGGGATAGGTGATGTTGCGGGAGAAGTGGTTGATCGATCTCCGCGCTTCGGTCGGGACCACGGTGCGGTAGACCCGGCTGGTCGGCTGCATCACGCCTTTGAGAATACCGCGGTTCACCACCCAGATTCCGCGGTTCATCGGTTCGAGCGGGTCGGCGATCGTGTCAGGAAAAACCACAGGTTTCCGCAGGGAACCCACGGCCTGGGGCAGGGTTTGACGGGCGGGAGGAACAGGAGAACATGCGGCAAGAACGCAACTCGCGAGGGTCAACGGAGTAAACCAGTTCCGATTGGGGCTACGGGTGGGAAGTTGGGACCGGTGACCGGCGGGGATAAAAATCATGGCGGACTATCTGTCGGACTTGGGTTTTGCGCAATCCGGGAGTCAAAAATCATCGATGGTGACCGGGAGAACTCGGATTTTGCGGCGGCAAAGCCGGGTTTGAGAGTTTCGAAGATGATTTTGAGGCGTTTCTCAAAGGGGGCGAAGGCGCTTTTGATGGCGTTGAGAGATAGTTTTTCGAGTTCGGCGAGGTTGAGATCGAAGAGTTCGGTGGCGAGGGTGGTCTCCAGGGTCATCGATGTGTCGCTCATCAAACGGTCGTCGGTATTGAGACAGACCCGGAAGCCCTTCCGGAAAAACGTGGCAAACGGGTGATCCTCGAGACTCGCGCAGGCACCGGTGTGGAGATTGCTCAACAGGCACATTTCCAAAGGGATCCGCCGGTCGAGGATGTATTGGGCGAGGCTGCCGAGCTTGAGGGATCCGTCGCCGAGGATGGTGATATCGTCGCGCAGCCGGGTCGCATGACCGAGCCGGTGGGCTCCGCAGAACTGGAGCGCCTGCCAGATCGACTCGGGGCCGTAAGCTTCACCGGCATGGATGGTGATGTAGAAATTTGCCCGTTCGATGGCTTGAAAAGCGGCAACATGCTTTTTCGGCGGAAATCCATCCTCACCACCCGCGAGGTCGAAACCGACCACCCCGATTTCGCGGTTGCGGATCGCGAGTTCGGCGGCTTCCAGCGAATTCTGCATGTGGCGCATCGCACAGATGATCAGGCCCCACTCGACGCCGTAAGTGCTTTGGCCGCGGGTCAGTCCGGCGGCTACCGCTGCGACCACCTCGTCCTGGGTGAGGCCGCGACCGGTGTGATAGACCGGAGCGAAGCGGACCTCCGCATAAACCACGCCGTCGTGATGCATGTCCTCGATGAACTCGAAAGCGACACGTTCCAACGCCTCCGACGTCTGCATCACCGAGGTCGTGTGGATGAAGCCTTCCAGGTATTCCGGCAAGTTGCCCCGTTGGGCGCCGCGGTGGAACCAGGTGGCAAGATCAAACGGGTCGGTGGTGGGAAGCGCGTCGTAGCCAAGTTCCGCAGCCAGTTCGACGACGGTCGACGGCCTGAGCCCGCCGTCGAGGTGCTCGTGGAGCAGCACTTTCGGCAGCTTGCGGAGATCCAGAACGGCGGTGAGCGCTTTACCCGAAAGGGGGCTGGACTGGGATAAAATGCTCATGTTGAGTGAATACTAGCATTTCCCGCGCCCGGTTGGGGAGGATGAAATGTTGCCTCTTGATTTATTAAGATCTCCGAAATAACCTCGCCCACCTTTCGCATGGTCAAGAAGCCCCCCAGCAAGTCGTCCGCCAGCCGGCCCCTGAAAAACCAACGGCGGGATAAGATTTCCTTCGCACAGGTGCTCAGCTCGGCGAACCGGCGGGCCCATGATCAGGCGAACCGCCGCGGCGGAAAACGTGCGGAGAAATTCGTGTGGGCGGCCGTCGCGGCCTCGGACATGGACGAAGGCACCGCTTCCTCGGAGTGGGTCAGACGGGTGATGCGGTGGAGTCTGGCGTCGCTGCTGCTTCCAGTGTGCTGGGTGACGATGTGGACGTTTTTATCCAGGTTTTCCGAAGCCACCGCTGACCCGGCATCCTGGAGCACTCCTGAATTCTGGTATTTTGCGACCGGGGCGCTGATCATGATCGGCTGGTTCTGGTCGGGCTTGTTCCAGTCGTTTTTCCTGTATCTCTACGTGCTCGGCCATGAGCTCACGCATGCGGTTTTCGTGCTGCTTTACCGGGGAAAGGTCACGGAGTTCCACGTCAGTGCGGATGGCGGCTACATCACGACCAACAAAACCAATCTCGTCATCGCACTGTCTCCCTATTTCGTCCCGTTCTGGGCGGTGGTGGCGGCGGCAGTCTATGGCTCGCTGCGGCATTTCGCCGGTCTTTCCGCCGAATGGGACCGCGCGCTGTATGCCTTGCTGGGTCTCACCTGGACATTTCACATGCTGTGGACGTTGTGGATGATTCCGCGTGACCAGCCGGATCTGAAGGAGAACGGGACTTATCTTTCGCTGGTGGTCATTTATCTGGCCAATCTATTGGTGTTGGCGGGGTTGCTTTGTGTGGCCCAGGGATCACCGCTGGAAAACTCGTGGGCTTTTGCCACGGAGTGGGTCCGCAATGCCGCGACTGCCGGCGACATGTTCCTGCGCTGGGCTCACGGACTGGTGATTGATTTCCGCGCGGCGGCAAAACTCTAGGTTGGCGTGGTTTTCCGGGTTGATCTCAGGCACGCGGGAACGGATGCTCGCCCATGATTTATCTGGATGCCAACGCGACCACGCCGCTTCCGCCAGAGGTGTTTGAGGCGATGTTGCCCTGGTTGCGGGACGGATACGCGAACCCCTCGGGAAGCTATGCGGCGGCGAAGTCGGCGCGCCGGGCGATCGATGTGGCCAGGGAACAGGTGGCGGACCTGATTGGCGCGCAGCCGGGAGAAATCGTTTTCACCGGCGGAGGGACGGAAAGCGTGAATACCGCGCTGTCTTCGCTGGACCGGCTGGCCGGGAAGGGGAGTGTGGTGGTTTCCGCCATCGAACACAGTGCCGTACTTCGCTGGGTGGAGGAGCAAACCCGGGAAGCGGTGCGGGTTCCGGTAAATCCGGGGGGTCGTCTTGCAATGGATCGATTTAAACATTCGATTGAATCTGCCGCTTACATTTCCTTGATGACTGCGAACAATGAGACGGGAATCGTCCAGCCCTTGCGGGATGCCGTGGAGTTGGCGCGAGAACGAGGGCTCCCGGTGCACTCGGATGCAATCCAGGCGGTAGGAAAAATTCCGCTGAATGTCAGGGAGTTGGGTGTCGATCTGCTATCGCTCTCCGCCCATAAATTCCACGGGCCCAAGGGAGTCGGTGCATTGTATGTTCGCGAAGGATTGCGATTCAAGCCGCTGTTTCAAGGCGGTGGACAAGAGTTGGGTCGTCGCAGCGGCACTGAGAATACGGCGGGAATCGTCGGCATGGGAGCCGCGGCGGCGTGGATCCGGAAACGTCCCGCAACTGAACTTCAGGCGATGCGGGATGCTTTTGAAACGATTGTTTTGCGAGAGATTTCGGGCGTCTGGGTCAATGGTGACACTGAACATCGCCTGCCCAACACCAGCCACCTGTCTTTTGATCAATGCGATGCGGCCGGCTTGTTAATCCTTCTCGACGACGCGGGAGTCGCGTGTTCCGCGGGATCCGCCTGCATGACCGGCAAGCAAAAGCCATCCCACGTGCAACTGGCGATGGGCATCCCGGAAGTCCGTGCAAAGAGCAGTTTGCGCATCAGTTTTTCCCGTCTCAACACCATGGACGAAGCGGTGGCAGCCGCCGGGATTCTAAAAAAGGCCGTGGAGAAACTCCGGCGGGTGCAAGGGACAGGGGTGGGGCCGGTGGTGGTTTATTCACCTTGAACAAACGGCCGCATGTCGCGGCTTCAGCCGCCTGCCGCGGTTTTGAGGCGCTGGAGTGATTCGCGGATTTTGCTGTCGTTGATGCTCTTGAGCGCCTGGTTGATTTGCTTGGCGAATTCGCCACGACGGCTGGATTTCCGAAGAATTTCCGTAAGGCAAGCTTCGGCGGCCGCGCGGAGTTCGGCATTCGGGTGACCTTGGACGACAGAGAAAAACGGGTCGAACTGGCTGTCATCCACGGCGGTGCGCACCGCTCGCAGCGCGGCGATGGCGGAGCCGATGTCTTTGGTGCTGCGCGAAAAGTCAACCAAGGTGGGAACCATTGAGGGGGTCATGCGTTTCTCAACAACTTCCCGGATCATTGCCGCCCGGACTTCCGGCAACAACTGGGTGCTGGTGGTGGCGAATTCAACGATCAATTTATTGAAATCGGCGCCATCGGTGGGAGTGGCAAGAGCGAGCAATTGAAACGCCTGTTTCTGCTTTTCTTCGGTATCGGCGTTGGCTGCGAAATTGAGGAAATGTTCGAGTTCCGCCCCCGTCATAGGAATTTCGGTGGTGCCTGCCTCGCTGGCGGAGACCAGCATGACGCTGAAGCGCTGGCTGGCTTTGCTCGCCTTGATTCGCGAAGAGAGAAGGAACCCGAGGATGCCGAGCGTGATCACTGAAATGGCGATGATTGCCAAATTGCGACCCTTTTTGGATCTGGTTCCGGGAGGAGCGTGGTAGTGCTTGGCGGGAACAAGAATCGTGCCGCCAACTGTCGGTGTCGGCGGAAGGTTGTCCGGAATCTCGATGGGGGCGGTGTAAATGCTGGGTTTTGAGCCTTCCGGAGGCAGCAGAGGTTGCGGGGCGGTGATTGCCTGGGGCGGCGGTTCGGGAGCCGGCAGCGGTTCGACGGGCGGCGGCTCCACAACGGGGGGAACGTATCCGAGGGGAGCCATTCTCGGATCCGTGATGATCCTTTTGGTAGGAGTCGCCCGTTGGGTGGATGCTCCACCGGGGATCGCCAGGCGGGCGCGGGGGCCTGCCGGGATCACCGGCGGGGCTTTCCCCAAACTCATGGTCGGTTTGGGATTTTTGTCGTTCTGGAAAAATACCTGAAGCGCCTCACGTGCCGATTCAGGGCGGTCCGCCGGCATCCGGTTGAGCATCCACATGATCCAGTCACAAGCCCAGAGGGGAATGTCCGCGCGGACTTCCTGGATGGGAATGACCTTGTGATGGAGATGGGAGACCATCACTTCGTGGCCGGTTTCCCCGTTGAACGGGTAGGTGCCGGTCAGAGCCTGGTAGTAAACGCAACCCATCGCATAAATGTCCGTGCGGGCGTCAATCGGGACCCGTTCGAACTGCTCGGGAGCCATGAAGAAGATGGAGCCAAAGACCGCATCGATTTCCTGCAATTCCTCGAGCGACTGGGACTGGGTCAGGGTGGCCAAGCCGAAATCCACGATTTTCATCTGGAATTTACCGGATGGCAGCCACGTGAGCATCAGGTTGGACGGCTTGATGTCGCTGTGGATCAGTCCCAGTTCCTGGGCGGCGATGAGTGCCTCCTGCGTCTGGATGGCCAGCTCCCGGAAATCCGGCCAGGTGAGGGGAGCCCGCTCGATGAGTTCGTCCAAGGTTTTTCCGCTGATGAGTTCCATCACGACGTAGGGCCCGTCCTCGTCGGAGCCGACGTCATAAACGGTGACGATGTGCGGGTGCTGAAGGGAGGCAAGCGCGCCGGCTTCCTTGATGAGCTGGCGCGTGGACTCCTCTTGGAGCGCCGGATCGTCGTTGGTGACTGAGATGCGCTTGATCGCGACTTCCCGGCTCATCCGCGTGTCATACCCCCGGTAAACCGCACCGAGGCCTCCTTGACCAATTTTTCCGCGGATTTCGTAACGATCTTCCATGATTTCGACGTGACTCAGAGTGTGAATAATTGCCATGAGCGGCAACCACTAAAACACTTCATCATGAGGCGGCGCGTTCCAAGCGCTCCCTGCGATACAGGGTGGGAGAGGACCCGACGATGCGGGAAAAACTCCGGTTGAATTGTGAAAGCGATTGATAACCAACCAAGAAGGCGATTTCCGAGATGCGGGCCTCGGGTTTGAGCAACTCGCGCTTCGCCCAATCGATCCGGCAGCGGTTGACGTAATCGGTAAGGGTTAGACCGGCGGAATCTTTGAACAGACGGCAGAAATGAGATTCGCTGAGGCCCGCCTGGCGGGCGACCTGGCCGAGCGGCAACGGCTGGTCCAGATGTTCGTGAATGTATTTGCGGGCCTTCGCGATCGCAGCGGGCTCACTTCCTTCCTCGATAATCGCGAGGGATTCGGCGTGTTCATTGAGCTGCTCGGCGAAACTTTGCAGCAGGGTCACCATGCTCTGATAGCGCAGCGGCTCGACGAAGCGGGTTTGAAGATAGGCCACCTTCAGGTCCGCGCGGGCGTTTTTGTCGAGGGTCTTCCGGCCGATTGCTCCAAGGATGCTGTCGAACTGATCCTCGGTCGGCGTCCGGCTGAACACCTGCCCGGTTTTTAAAAAGCCGATCACGGACGCACCCATCTTGATCGGAACAGCCGTTGCGCAGAGTCCGGCGAAACAATGGCACGTCGTTGGACCGTGGACTTCCGCCTCTTTCATGAGAAGGCGGTTCGTATCCAGGCAGGCACCACATGCGGATTTGCAGAGATTGAGGGCCTCGCAGAAAGGACTCCGGTTGATCTTCTGGTCATCGAGGCACCAGTTCTCCGGATCCGCCGAAACGATTCTCAGGGGGAGTCCGGTCGCCGTGCGGAAGGCATCCTGATAGATCTTGAACCGCTCCGAGCCCGCCAGGCGGCCGAGAAGAGTCGTTTCGAAATCCTGGTGGGCTTGGTGGGTTGCGGACATGTCGTCAAATGAGGAGAACAGGCCCAGTCTAGGTAGGTAAACGGGAGAGATCAACCTTTGTTCATTGAGTTCGTACGAGAAAGCGACGCGACGATCACAATGGAGACGATCGAGCTTAGCGGCATCAGCACGGCGGCGAGCAGGGGACTCATCTTTCCGGCCGCGGAAAATGCGACGGTGGTCAGGTTGTAAATCAGGGCGAAACCGAATGCCGCGCGCACGGCGTTCTCCCGGGCGGCGGCCGTGGCGAGCAGACTGGAAAGGAACTCCAGTCCGGATCCCAGCGTGTAAAAGTCGGCTTTGGATTCCAACAGACTCCGGTCCACCACCGGGGTGCCGGTGACGAACGCCGCGTCAAACGCCAGCGAATCATTGGCCCCATCTCCCAGATAGAGCGTGTCCTGGCGGTCCATTTTCACGACGGCAGTGGCCTTTTCCTCTGGTGAAAGTCCTCCATGCGCCTGGTTTTCCGGCAGGCCAAGCGCGATGGCCATCATCCTGACTTTCTGCGGATGGTCACCCGACAGCAGATGGACTGAAAAACCGCGCCGCTCTAATTGGCGCAGTGTCGCGGCCGCTCCGGGGCGCAGGGATTCGCTGAAATGAAATGCCGCCACCCGCTCGCCGTTTTTCCGCAGCTCGCTTCCCTCCGTCTCTGCTGTTCCGAAGGTGGGCCCGTCTCCCCGCCAGCCGGCTTTCCCCAGAGACCACCGCCTGCCTGCGGATGTCAGCGACATGCCAAGCCCAGGGAACTCACAGGTCTCCGTCAGCTCGTTTTCCGCCAGCAGTTTCTGACCGCGCGTGCCCAGAGCTTCCAACAGGGAACGTGCGATGGGATGCAGCGACCCGTGAGTCATTCTCGCCAAGGCCAGCGCAGCATCATCGTCGAGTGCTGTCACGGTATCGGGACTTTCCAATATTGGCCGCTCCAAGGTCAGCGTGCCCGTTTTGTCGAAAATCACCCGCCGCACCCGCCTCAGCCGCGGCCACAAGCTCGCCGTCCGGGTGAAAACTCCCAGCCGCTCCATCGCCGCCGCCGCCAGATCGTCAGCCAGCGGGATCGCGACTCCGAGCGCGCACGGACAGGAGACGACGAAAATGGAAATCATCGCCTGGGCCCCCGTCAGCCATTCGCCGCGCATGCCCCAGAATGCGAGTGCCACCACTCCTATCAGCAGTACGATGCTGAGGTAAATTCTGAGCAACCGGTCCAATCCCGGAGTCCCCCGTTCGTTTCCCGACGGTGCTGTTAGTTTCGCGATCAGTGAGTCCTCCCACCGCTCGCTCGCCTCCACCGCGGCCGGTTTGCGACTGAGCAGAATCGCTCCCGCAGGTAATCTCGCCCCTGCCGAATACCGCACCGGATCCGCCTCGCCGTGAATCCACTCGAGCGAGAAATCCGCCTCGCCCGCCGCCAGCACCCCGCTCACCGGCAGCGCCTGACCCGGTGCTAGCAGGAATTTCAACCCTGGCAGAATTTCCGCCCTTCCCACCGGCGCTCCCTCGCCATCCGCCCGCGGCACCGCTTCCGGCACCGGTTGCTGGCGCACCAGCCGCCGACGGTTCCGCTCCACCGCCGAGGTCTGCAAATACCGTCCGCCCAACATCAGGAACACGAAGATCGACACAAAATCGAAATACATCAGCCGCTCCGTCCCCAGCGCCCAACCCACGATCGATCCGATGTAAGCCGCCACCAGCCCCAGCGCGATCGGCAGGTCGATGTGCAGCGATCCCGCCCGCAGCGCCCGCCACGCCCGGTCCATGAAATACCCGCCACCCACCAGCATCGACAGCGTAGCTGATAGAAAAGCGATCAGTTTGAACAACGCCGCGAATTCGAAATCCGCCGGCATCCCCAGATAGACCGGCAGCGAGAAGCCCATCGTGTTCAGCGCGAATGCACCGCACAGCCCCAGACGCGCCGCCAGTCGTCGCCGTTCGTGGTCTCCAGTCACCGAACCCGCCGGAGCCGCCACGTAACCGAACTGGCAAAGCTCCCGCAGAAACGGCTCCAACTCGCATTTTCCCGGCATCCATTCCAAATGCAGCCGCCCGCTCGATGGGTTTGCCGCCGCCCGCACGCTCCCCGGGTGTCGTGCGAATAGCTTCTCCACCAGCCACACGCAGCCGACGCAGGAAATGCCCTCCAGCGCCAGATCCAGCCGTGCCCCGTCGCCCGCCGCAGCGGCTTTTTCCTCAGCCTCCGCCACCTTTGCCGGGAGCCAGGAAAAATCGTGCTCCTCGAACGGCCGGCTGCGCACCGGAGCCACCGCCAGTCCTTGTTTTAAATCATAAAACTGCTCGAAGCCGTTCTCCGAGATCAGGTCCGCCACGAACTCACATCCCTTGCAACAAAAACGCTCCGCGCCGGATCTTGGCGAGAATTCCGTCCCGCAGTGTTCACAACTTGCCATCTGCCCGCAGCTTCGCGTCGCCCGCCGCCCGCTGCCAAGCCTCTCCTCTCACAATCTGCGCGGTTTCTCTTTCCGTATTTCCGCATTTCAGCTTTTACCTTCCCGCCCCTTCATGCTTGCCTCCCGCCCTCATGAAAATCGTCGTCGCCTACTCTGGAGGTCTTGATACCTCGGTCCTCCTTCTCTGGCTCAAAGCCAAATACAATGCCGAAATCATCGCCTACTGCGCGGATGTCGGCCAGGGCGACGAACTGGACGGTCTCGAAGCCAAGGCGCTCAGCACCGGTGCCTCCAAGTGCTACATCGGCGACCTCAAGGAAGACTTCGCCGCCAATTACATTTTCCCGATGATCCAGGCCGGCGCGATTTATGAAGGCCGCTACCTGCTCGGCACCTCCATCGCCCGCCCCTGCATCACCAAGGCCATGATGGACGTCGCCCTCGCCGAGGGTGCCGACGCCATTGCCCACGGCGCCACCGGCAAAGGCAACGACCAGGTCCGCTTCGAACTCTCCGCCGCCGCCCTCGCGCCCAACGTCAAGTGCATCGCCCCGTGGCGCGACGCCGAGTTCCGCAAGGAATTCCCCGGCCGTGCCGAAATGATCGCCTACGCCGAGGCCAACAACATCCCCATCAAGGCTTCCATGAAGAAGCCCTATTCGATGGACCGCAACCTCCTCCACATCTCCTTCGAAGCCGGAGCCATGGAAGACCCGTGGTATGACGCCACGACCCCGGCAGATACCGACATGTATGTGCTCTCCGTTTCCCCGGAAGACGCGCCCGACCAAGCCGAATACATCGAGATCCTGTTTGAAAAAGGCAACGCCATCGGCCTCAAACACATCGACCTCTGCGCCATCCTCGGCGAGTTGGGCGACGTGAAATCCACCGGCCAGCAGGACGGCTACTCGCTCTTCACGCCTTACGGCATCATGCGCGTCCTCAACCTGCTAGGCGGCCGCAACGGCATCGGCCGCGTTGATATCGTGGAAAACCGCTTCGTCGGCATGAAATCCCGCGGCATCTACGAAACCCCCGGCGGCACCATTCTTCTAGCAGCCCACCGCGACTTGGAAACCCTCGTCGTCGACCGCGAGTCCATGCACATCCGCGACAGCCTCATCCCGAAATACGCGCAGTTGGTTTATAACGGTTTCTGGTTTGCCCCCGAGCGCGTCGCCATCCAGGCCCTCGTCACTGAAACGCAAAAGACGGTGACCGGCGAAGTCCGCATGAAACTCTACAAAGGCAACGTCATGCAAGCCGGCCGCCGCAGTCCGTTCAGCATGTATTCCGAAGCCGTCGCCACCATGGAAGGCGGCCAGGAAGAAGCCTACAACCAGGACGACGCCACCGGCTTCATCGCCCTCAACGCCCTGCGCCTGAAAGCCACCGCCCGCCAGGGCAAGTAAGGCGTGATACAGGCATTCCTGCCTGTTCTTCCTCTCCATCCGGGCGCGGATTTCTTGCCGCTCCGGATTCAATCCGAATCACGCGTAGAATCCGTGCCTCGGGCGAGCAAAACGGTGATTGAATCACGGCCAAGACCCGACTACTGAACCTCCAGAATAGGTGAAGGGGACTCAAAGCGATCAAGCATCCGGGGAAAATCGCTTTTGCAGCAGCGGATGGAGAAAATTCGCGAGAACGATCACTATCGCACCCAGATAGAAAGCTGGCTTGAGGTTGCTGTTTTCTCCA
>JBGSTM010000082.1:0-11932 GCA_041736495.1 Akkermansiaceae bacterium | reverse complement strand
GGATTTGGAATCTTCGGGTCCTAGCAACTACCTATCCGATCAATCCCGACCACCATGACCAGTCGATACCTCAATAAAGTCAGAGCCCTCACAGCGGCCGCAATCGCGTGTGTCGCCTTCCCCATGTGCATGATGACCCTGTCCGCGCAGGATGCAGCGCCACCACCCGTTACGGAGGTTGCCGCCGCGGCGGAAGCACCGCCGGCTGAAGCGGAGGCGGAAGCTCCACCAGCGCCCGGGACTTATGAGGCGTTCATGGCAGGTCCTGATGCGGCGATGTTCACGGTGAACAACCTTTGGATCCTGCTTTCGGCCGCACTCGTTTTCATCATGCATCTCGGCTTCGCATCGGTGGAATCGGGTCTCTGCCAGAAGAAAAACACGGTGAACATCCTCTTCAAAAACCTGTTCATCGTCTGTGTCGGCGCTCTCGGCTACATGGCCTGGGGCTTCAATGCGATGTATCCCGGGTGGGAAAGCGGGGTATCCAAGGATTTCTTCGCCATGGGCAGTCCGCTCATGAACGGCTTCGCCGACGAGGCGGAACGGGCCGGGAAAGTGACCGGAGCGTATGCGAACTACACCATCTGGAGTGACTTCATCTTCCAGGCGATGTTCGCCGCCACCGCAGCGACCATTGTTTCGGGTGCCGTCGCAGAGCGGGTGAAACTCACCAGCTTCATGATTTACGCCGCCATTCTCGTGACTTTCCTCTACCCGATCACCGGTTCCTGGAAGTGGGGCTACGGCTGGCTCAACACCATGGGCTTCGCTGATTTCGCGGGTTCCACCCTCGTCCATGCCTTCGGTGGCTTCGCCGCTCTCGCCGCGATCATCGTACTTGGTCCACGCCTTGGGAAATTCACCAAAGACGGAGTCAAGCCCATCCTGCCTCACAGTCTTCCACTCGCAAATATCGGTGTCTTCATGCTCTTCCTCGGCTGGTTTGGTTTCAACGGCGGCTCGGTCCTGAGTGCAGATCCCGAGTCCGTGTCGCGGGTGTTCGTCACCACCGCCATGGCCGGTTTCGCGGGTGGTCTTGCAGCCATGTTCACTTCATGGGTTGTTCTGAAAAAGCCTGATCTTTCCATGGGCCTCAATGGCGTGCTTGCCGGACTCGTGGGGATCACCGCTGGAGCGGATGCCATCTCACCATGGAGCGCGGTTCTCGTGGGTGCCATCGCCGGTGCCATCGTGGTATTCTCCGTGGTCTTCCTGGATAAGATCCGGATAGACGATCCTGTGGGTGCCGTCTCGGTGCACGGGGTTTGCGGTATCTGGGGAACTCTCGCAGTTGGCATCTTCGGTGGCGCAAGTTTCATGACCCAGTTGATCGGCACATTGAGCGTTTCGGTATTCGCCTTTGTCACCTCGCTGGTTCTGTTCCTCATCCTGAAAATGGTGATGGGCGTCCGCGTCGATGCTCAAGAGGAGCACGAAGGCCTTGATGTCGCGGAGCACGGTTCGCCAGCTTACAACGACAGCCAAGCCTGATCGATCCAGGTTTTAAATTTCACATCAGGGTGGGTCGGCAACGGGCCCACCCTTTTTCGCGCATTTTTGGGACGAAGAAACCGTCGTGGAGCCAATTTTCAACGGATGTGCACCATCCGCCGGTCACTTGGCTGAGACTCAACGAGTTGTCGAAAATTTTCGGCAACTTGGCCCGGATCATGCTCTTCCGAGACCCGCAAAGGCACCCAATACCCAGGGTGTCTTTCCGTTTACCATCAACCAATAACAACAGCCCATGAACATTGAACGACTCGTCATGCGAGGAATCATCCCTGCAATCGCGTTCGCGCTGACCAGCTTCTCGCTGTCACCGCATGCGAATGCCCAAGACACTCCACCACCGACCCCGGCTGCCGCTCCCGCGACTCCTACCGTGGAAGAGCGCCTCGCGGACATCGAGGCCTACATGAACAACGTCGGTCGTCCGGAAAAGGCCAATGAAGCGGCTTCGCTGGTCGCCGGACCGGGGCCGGGCGCGAATGCCTGGCAAATGGTGAGCACGGCACTGGTTCTGTTCATGACGCTTCCCGGTCTGGCGCTTTTCTACGGGGGGCTTGTCCGCCGGAAGAACGTGCTTTCGGTCCTGGCCCAGTGCATGGGTATCGCCTGTGTGGTGACTCCGTTGTGGTGGTTCTGCGGTTACAGTCTTTCCTTCGGAGTTGACGCGAAAAGCGCCTTCTTTGGCGATTTCAGCAACATGATGTTCAAGGGAATTGAGCCCGGTAATGTCGGAGCCGGCTACCACTGGATCTCCGACAGCATGTGGGCAATGTTCCAACTGACTTTCGCGATCATCACCCCTGCGCTTATCATCGGCGCGATCGCCGAGCGCATGAAATTTGCAGCCATCCTGGCCTTCGTCGTGATCTGGATGTTTGTGGTCTATTTCCCCTTCGCCCACATGGTCTGGTCCACGGTCGGTTTCATGTGCGGTCCTCTCAATCCCGAGGCTGGAATCAAGGCGATTGATTTCGCCGGTGGCACGGTGGTTCACATGACGTCTGGATGGTCCGCGCTGGTTCTCTGCATCATCCTCGGCAAGCGCAAAGGTCTTGGCAAGGAATCGATGGCTCCCCACAGCATGGTCCTCTGCATGGTTGGCACGGGTATGCTCTGGGTCGGCTGGTACGGTTTCAACGCCGGATCCGCCCTCGGAGCTGACGCCATTGCCTCGAATGCTTTCGTCACCACCACTCTCTGCGCCGCCACCGCCGGACTATCCTGGGCGTTTGCGGAATGGGTTCTCAAGGGCAAGCCAAGCGTGCTGGGTTTCTGCTCTGGAATCGTTGCCGGCCTTGTGGTCATCACGCCGGGTGCGGGCTTCGTGACCGCATCATCTTCGGTGGCGATGGGAGTTATCGGCGGCATTGTCCCGTTCCTCGCGGTGGCCTATCTCAAAAACATGCTGGGTTATGACGACGCGCTCGACACCTTCGGTGTCCATGGTGTAGGCGGTACGCTCGGAGCGATCCTCACCGGCGTGTTCGCTTCCAAGGAAGCCAACCCCGGCATCGAAGGACTGCTTCCAGGCCTCCTCGGTGAGCAACTCAAGGCCGTCGGTCTCACCATCGGCTGGAGTGTGGCGGCCACGGTGGTCATCGCCTACCTTGTCAAAGCAGTGATCGGTCTCCGCCCAACTCCTGAGGTGGAGATGGCAGGCCTCGACCTCGCCGAACACGGCGAACAAGGCTACGAGCATTGATCCGCTGATGGATTGGAATCTTCACGGGCGGGCCAGCAACGGTCCGCCCGTTTTCGTTTGCAGCTTGGCCTCTGGCAGGTTCCTCTTGCGGCGTGAAGCGGCGGATTCTGCGATACTCCCTGATGTTCTTGCTGCTGGTCTCCACCGCGTTCGCGGCTTGGAGCTGGTTCCGGCCTTATTCGTGGAACCCGGATCCTGCCGCCCGCTGTGAGGTGGTGGAAACGCTGGTGACCCGCGATCATGGATATGTCTGGGTCAACGTGCACTTGAAGGTGAATCCCGGGCAAACCCACGACCTGCAACAACCCGTGCGCCTCGAAACCGCCCGCGGCACCCTGCTGGCACCTGCCGACACGACGCTCGTCGGGAACGACACCCAAGCCACCAGCGAGATCTGGCTGAAATTCTGGCTCGAGCCCGCGGATCTCGACGGGAAACTCACCCTCCAGATCAATGGCGGCAAGCTCCCGGTGAAATCGAATTCGGGGGTGCCGGATCTGGGAAACTCGAACTATCGGAATTTTACCACCCAACACTGGTGAGCGATGACCTGGCTGCTGATTGACAACTCGAACACGCGGACCAAGTTCGCCCTCGGAAATGCGACCGCCCTGCTGCCATGGCGCGCCGTCCTACCCACCCCGGACGTTTCGCTGGAGTCCTTGGCGACTCTGTTGGAAGGCGTGGCCTTCGACGCGGTGATTGTCTGCTCCGTGGTCCCCACCAAGGCGGCGGTCATGAAAACCTGGTTCGATGGAAAATGGCCGATTCACTTTCTCGACTATCAAAGTCCGCTGGGCATGGGCATCGACTATCCGGAACCCGCCCAGATCGGCGCGGACCGCCTGGCGAACTCCGCAGGCGTGCTCTCGCGACATGGCGTGCCGGCGATCATCATCGATTTCGGGACGGCCGTGACCTTCGACGTGATCTCCGCCGCGCCCGCCTATTGTGGCGGGGTGATTGCTCCCGGATTGGGGGCGATGTCGGGCTATCTGCCGAGGAAAACCGCCCTTTTGCCGGTGATCGAGCTGGTCGAGCCACACTCCGCGATCGGCAAGTCCACGGTGCACGCGATGCAGGCGGGGGCCGTTTTCGGATACCGCGGACTCGTTCGGGAAATCATCGCCCGCATCTGTTCCGAGCTGCCCGGCCAGCCGAAAATCATCGCCACCGGAGGCGATGCCGCGCTCATCGCGGCCGGCGTCAGGGAGATCGATACGGTGGATCCGGACATCACCCTCGACGGACTTCGACAGGTCGCGGCGAGGTTGTTTTTGTGACGAAAAAAACGTGTCATTCCGAATCGTTCCTTTAGGTGTTGTCCCGTAATGAGTGACAGCCACCTGACCATCGGCATCGACTTCGGCGGAACTTCCGTGCGGATCGCTGTCGTTTACCTGAGCCACATCATCGATAGCGCGCCGGTGATCACCACCCAGGACTTCGAGGGACCGGAACAACTCATCGATGACATGGTTCGCGTCGTGGAAGACCTCTGCGCCCGCCATCCCGGAGTCGCCGCGCTCGGTGTGGGCATGCCTGGATTCGTCAATTTTGAAAAAGGCTTCGTCTACAATCTAACCAACGTTAGGGGCTGGGAGGGAGTGCAACTCAAGCGAATCCTCCAGGAAAGGACCGGGCTGCCGGTCGTAGTGGAAAATGACGCGAACTGCATGGCCTACGCCGAGTGGAAATGCGGAGCCGGCCGCGGACTTCAGCACGTGGTGTTCATTTCCATGGGCACCGGTGTCGGCGGTGCCATCATCGCCAACGGCCAGATGATTCGCGGCTCGTTCCACGGAGCAGGTGAGATCGGGCAGACTTCCATCGACTATCAGGGGCGTGCCGGGCATTACGGGAACCTCGGTGCTTTGGAAGATTATGTCGGCAACAACGAAATCACCGCCGCCGCCCGCGAAGCGTACGCGGAGGCAGGCATTCAAAAATCCATGGAGCAGTGCACGCCCGCCGCCCTCGCGAGTGAGGCGCACCTTGGAGATCCCATCGCACTCGCCCAGTGGGAACGCATCGGCAGGATGTTGGCCACTGCCGCCATGAACTGCTGCTGGCTGCTCAATCCGGAAGCCATCGTC
Source organism: Akkermansiaceae bacterium (assembly GCA_041736495.1). Classification (GTDB taxonomy): domain Bacteria; phylum Verrucomicrobiota; class Verrucomicrobiia; order Verrucomicrobiales; family Akkermansiaceae; genus Luteolibacter. Next base: position 6,619 of record JBGSTM010000082.1, on the reverse strand, counting down.
ATCGGCGGTGGCGTGGCCCGTGCCGGCGAACTGCTTTTCAGGCCGTTCAACCAGCATTTGTTCGCCCAGCTATCCGGTCCCTTCAAGGACCGTTTGATGGTCATTCCCGCCGCGTTCGGCCACGAGGCGGGCACCATCGGAGCGGCTGCCCTGGCGCGGGACAGTCTCGTCGCGATGAGTTGATTTTGTCTCAACATGGGTTTACCAGTGGGGCGCTATGGAAAATTCATCTCTCATCAATCGTCGGCATTTCGTGAAACTCGGCACCCTTGCCGCCACCGCCGCAGCCCTTCCGACCACCGCCCGCGCCGCCACGGCGGAAACCTACACGCTGCCCGCCTTGCCCTACGCCGCGGATGCCTTGGAGCCCCACATCGACAAAATGACGATGGAAATCCATCACGGCAAACACCACGCGGCATACATCAAGAACCTCAACACCGCCCTCGCCACCACACCGGATCTTGCGAAGAAACCGCTGGAAGAGCTTCTCGCCACACTTCCATCTGTTTCTGACGAAACTCTCCGCACCACCCTCCGAAACAACGGCGGCGGCCACTGGAACCACGATTTTTTCTGGAAGACCCTCGCGCCTGCGGAAAAATCCGGCAAGCCATCCGTCGAGCTGGCCACTGCCATCGACGCTGCTTTCGGCTCCATGGATGCCTTCAAGAAGTCCTTCGGTGAAGCTGCCACCAAGCGTTTCGGCTCCGGCTGGGCTTGGTTGATCGTGAAGGACGGCAAACTCAAGATCACCAGCACCGCCAACCAGGACAATCCCGCGATGAAGGGCGTCGTCCCGGATGCGGATCTCGGGACGCCGCTGCTCGGCCTCGACGTCTGGGAACACGCCTACTACCTCCACTATCAGAACCGACGCCCCGACTACATCACCGCGTGGTGGAACGTTGTGGACTGGCCGGCCGTATCAGCGCGGTTCGCTTCCGTGAAATAACAGGGTGGCTTACTTCGCCGGAATTGCCTTGTTGAAAAGCTCTTCAAGGTATCCGGCGGAGAGTAGCTCCGGAGTGATGATTGGCTCGTTTCCGGGAACCAGCAGCACGTTGACGGGGATCGCCGAGCGGCCGAGTTCTTCGAGTTTGGCGTCGATTTTCGGGTCGGGGCTGGTTTTGTCCGCTCGAAGCGCGACGATGCCTTTTTCCTTCATCAGGCGGATCACATCGGCGGTGTAAGCGCGTTTTTTGTTCACTTGGCAGGTGGCACACCACTGGGCGGTGAAATCGATGTAAACCGGACTTCCTGCCGCTAACAGTGCGTCGACACGTTCCTGCGACCATGGTTCCCAGACGAGTGCGGATTTCACCGGGGGTTTCGCCAGAAGGAATCCCCCGGCGGCGAACAGGAGGGTGAGGGCCATGGCGATGAGCCGTGTCCGCTGCGGGCGGTGGGGGAGATTCCAGCGGCCGTAAATCCATGCCGCGATGGCGATGGCGCTGAGTCCGAAGATGGGATTCAGCAGATTGTCCAGGCCGATCTGTCCCGCATAGACCCAGAGCAGGTAGCCGGCGGTGGCGAACAGGAAGAACGACATCGCCTGCTTGAAGCTCTCCATCCAGGCGCCGGGGCGGGGGAGGAAATCGATCAGCCTCGGGAAAATGGATAGAATCAGATAGGGCAGCGCCAGCCCGACGGCCATCGCGGCGAAGGCGGCGAAGAACTGGAATGCGGGAAGCGCGATCGCCGCTCCGATGGCGACTCCAAGAAACGGCGCCGAGCAGGGAGTGGCGACGATGGTGGCGAGGATCCCCGAGAAAAACGAGCCGCCGAGCCCTTGCTTGGCCTGCAGCGAACCGCCGACGGAGGTGGCGGCGGTGCCGAGCTCGAACAGGCCGAACATGTTGAGCGCGAGCACGAACATCAGCAGCATGAGAACGAGCACCACCCAGGGATTTTGCAGCTGATAGCCCCAGCCGATGGACCCCGCCGCACCGCCCGCGGCGGAGCGGACGGCGAAGAGGATACCGCTGAGCACGCCGAAGGAGGCGAGCACTCCGAGAGTGAAGGTGACTCCGTGCATCGCGATTTTTTTCCGGTCCTGGCCGGCCTGCTGGACGAAACCCATGATTTTCAGTCCGATGACCGGGAAGACGCAGGGCATCAAGTTGAGGATGAGGCCGCCTAACAACATTCCGCCGAGCACGGGCAGGAATTTCGAAAACTCCAGCGACTTGGCGGGCGGGCGGGCGATGGCGGTGTCCGGAATCTCGATGGCGGTGGGGCCGGTGACGATGCCGGAGAGGGATTTGCCTTGGACGACATCGTTGTCGAGCATGTCCTTTTTGATGCGCTCGAGCGTGACGATCCAGTCGTCGCCCTCGCGCTGGATGCTGCCGCCGGCGCTGGCGGGCTGGAGAAAGGGTTGGTTCGGGATGAAATCGGCGGGCGAGTCTTTGAGATTGGCGATCCGGAGTTGGACGTCGCCGCCGTTGGAATGAGCGGTGATTTCAAGCGATGGATTTCTGCCTGGAAGGCTTTTGCGGGCCGTGGCGAACAGGGCGGCTTGTGCGGGATCTTTTTCCGCCTGAGTGGCGACGGGGAGAGTCAGGGTGAAGGAGCCGGATTCGTTGATGCAGCTTTCCTTGCAAATCTGCCAAGTGGCGTCGGCGGTGAGAGTGATGCTTCCGCCGGTGGGGAGGGAGCTTGGAGGGCTGATCTCGATGAGAAACACCGGGCTGCCGTGATAGACGAAACTTTTTCCGAAGTAACCGTCCTTCACCTCGGGGACCGGCCATTGGATGCCCCCGGCGGTGAATCCTTCCGGCAGTTTCCAGGTGATGGCGGGCGGGAGCTCGACCCCGCCGGAGTTCTGATAGTAGCTGTGCCAGTCCTGCGGGTGGTCGAGCTTGAGGGCAAGGGTGAAGGGCTGGCCGGGAGCGATGGTTTTTTGCTCGGAAACCAGGCTGGCGACCGAGGAGTTCCCGCCAGACTGGGCCTTCACTGCAGGGCTGCTGGCGAGGAAGGCGGTGAGAAAAAGGAAGAGGCGGGTCATGGACGGATTCATAAGTTCGTTTTTTAGAGGTGCGAGCGTCAATGTTCATCCCAAAATAATCCTCGGCCGATTGGGGCGCTGGCTTTCAAGGCTCCGGGACTTCGTGCTTCTTCGCCGCGAATGGGTCCGGTAGAGTTCGGCATGACGCTCGAGGTTTCCACTCCCGCATTGCTTTTTCCGGCGATCAGCCTGCTGTTTCTATCGTACACGAACCGTTTCCTCCATCTGTCCGCCTTGATCCGGACCTTGCACACGGATTGGTTGGTCAAGGGCGACGCCACGTTGCGGGCGCAAATCGAAAATCTCAGAAGTCGCCTGACATTGATCCGGAGGATGCAGTTGTTCGGTGCGGTCAGTTTGTTCTTCTGCGTGATCTCGATGCTCGGAGTAATTGAAAAGTTTCCGATGGTGGCCACGGGAGCGTTTCTCACGGCGTTGATCCTGATGGCCGTATCGTTGGCCTGCCTGATTTATGAGATTTCGATCTCGGGCGGTGCCCTGAGAATCATGCTCAATGAGATGGAAGGTGAGGAACCGACAAACGATCGAAAGGCAGCGACTGGGACGAATCCTGAGAATTTTTGAATTTCTGCAAATTAGTTCTTGCCGGCGGCCGGGTGGGGTGGTAATTCTTTCCGCGTCGCAAGACAAGGCGGTCCGACTGAGATGCCTCCCGGGTTAATGGGTTTTTCCTAGGAGTGATGATCAGTCGGGCCGCTTCTTTTTTGTCCCGATTTCAGGGCTGCCCGGTCCGGCGAGTTGCTGAAGATTCGGTTTCCTCAGTTCCGCTTGGTCTGTTACATCGCGCCTATGAAATTGATTCTGTTTGGTGAGGAGGGACGCGAGGAACCGGGAATCCTGCTGCCGGATGGGCGCAGAATCGATGCGAGCGGTGAATTCAACGACTACGACGAAGGTTTTTTCGCGATGGGTGGTATCGAATCTCTCGCTGAATGGGTGGCGGACGGATGTCCCGGTGGCGTGGCGGTGGATCCTTTGGTCAGATTGGGTCCGCCGGTGGAACGGCCGTCGAAGCTGGTGTGCATCGGCAAGAACTATCTGGATCACGCCAAGGAGTTGGATGAGGGAATTCCGACGGAGCCCGCGATTTTCATGAAGGCGACCAGCGCGTGGAGCGGACCGACGGATGACGTGATCATTCCGCGTGGTTCGACGAAGCTGGATTATGAAGTGGAACTCGCGGTGGTGATCGGGCGCACCGCATCGTATGTGGATGAGCGGGAATCGCTGGATTTCGTCGCGGGTTACTCGACATTTTGCGATTTTTCCGAGCGGGCGTTCCAGAAGGAAATGGGCGGGCAATGGACCAAGGGGAAAAGCGCGGACAGCTTCGCACCGATGGGGCCCTGGCTGGTGACGGCGGATGAAGTCATGGATCCGCAAAAATTGCGCCTGTGGTGCAAGGTGAACGGTGAGCTGCGGCAAAACAGCTGGACTGGCGACATGCTGTGTTCCGTGAGGCAGTTGGTCAGTTATGTCAGCCGCTTCATGACCTTGTTGCCCGGGGATGTGATCGCGACGGGAACTCCGGGAGGGGTTGCGATGGGGATGAGCCCGCCGCGCTATTTGCAGGCTGGAGATTTTGTGGAATGTGGTGTAGAGGGGCTGGGCGAACTGGCACAGCGGGTGGTCGCCCACCGATAACATGAGTAAATCCCTTTTCAGACTCCGGCGGGAATTGCTGCCGTGGCCGAAGCCGCCCGGGGGGCCACATTTTTCTGCCTGTCATTTCTGCGACACGCTGCACGAGGCCGAACCGCTGCCGGAAGGACGGGCGGCGAGGTGCCGTTGCTGCGGTGCGGTTCTCTATCAGAACCGGCCGGCTTCGCTGGCGAGGGTATCGGCGTTTTCCAGCGCGGCGCTCATCCTGATGGTGGTGGTGAGTCAATTTCCGTTTCTCACGATGGACGCCGCCGGGCTGCGGACGACCTTGGATTTGATTTCGGCAGCGCGGGCGTTGATAGCGCAAGGCAGCCCGTTGTTGGGAATCGCGCTGGCGCTTTTCACCATCGTGACGCCGCTGTCGCTCGCTTCCGGGCTGCTTTACGTATGCGCGCCTTTGATGGTGGGGAAAATCGCTCCAGGGGCGATCCACATGGCCAAGTGGCTGAACCGGGCGGAACCGTGGAACATGATTGAGGTGTTCCTCCTGGGGGTGCTCGTCAGCCTGCTGAAACTCGACAAGCTCGCGGAAGTGCACTTCGGCCTCGGGTTCTGGGCGTTCGCAGCGGTCATGGTATGCATGGCGGCGGCGATTGCGGGAATCGATCGTGACGAGTTGTGGGACCGCCTGGAGGTGGCGCGGCGATGAATCAAAAGTTTCCCCGCGCGACGGCGCAAGGTCTGGCAGGATGCCACACCTGCGGCAAGGTTTCCCCCGTATCGATGGGCCGTTGTCCGCGTTGCGACACGCCGCTGCACCTGCGGAAACCGGACAGTGTGAACCGGACGATGGCCTTCATGCTGGCGGCGGCGGCGCTCTACATCCCGGCGAATTTCCTGCCGATGATGACCATGGTCGAGCTGGGCGACGTTTCGCAAAACACCATCGTCGGTGGTATCATCTATTTTTGGAAAACCGGCGCTTACCCGATCGCCCTGGTGATTTTGACGGCATCCATCATCATCCCGCTGCTGAAGATTGTCGCGCTGAGCTGGCTTTGCCTGGCGGCGTCCGGAAAACTGCATCCGTCCCCGGCGGTGCTGGGGCGGATCTACTGGCTGACCGAGTTGTTTGGGCGTTGGTCGATGATCGATATCTTCGTGGTCGGCATTCTGGTGGCGCTGGTGCAGATCGGCAACTACATGACTGTCACGCCCGGCCCCGGCGCGCTTGCATTCGCGGGCGTGGTCGTGCTTACCATGTTCGCAGCGATGAGCTTCGATCCCCGGCTTTTGTGGGATCGGTTCGAAATGCTGGGAATCGATACATCACCCATTAAGAAAACAGAACTTTGAGCGAAACGGATACGACCCCACCTCCTGCCGTGACACCCGAATACCGGCAGGCGCAGCGCTGGAACATCGTCTGGGTGGTTCCCATTCTCGCGCTTTTGATCGGCGGCTGGATGATTTACCGCAGCGTCACCTCGCAGGGCCCGATCGCACACGTGCGCTTCGAAACCGCCGATGGCATCGCCGCGGGGAAGACCGAGGTGCGCTGCCGCTCGGTCCGGGTCGGCTTCGTCAAGGATGTGAAACTGGCGGATGACCTGAAATCGGTGGTGATCATGCTCGAACTCACTCCCGATTCGGTCGGATTACTCAGGGCGGGCACGAATTTCTGGGTCGTCCGGCCGCGGGTTTCGGCCACGGATGTCTCCGGTCTGGGAACCTTGATCACCGGGGCTTATCTCGAACTCGACCCCGGCCCACCGGACGGGGCCGAGGTCAATCATTTCAACGGTCTCGAAACCCCGCTGGCCACCAATCAGAACATTCCCGGCTTGCGGCTGACCCTGGTGGCCGAAGAGGCCGGCTCGCTGACCGCCGGCTCGCCGATCTTTTACCGCGGATTCGAAGTCGGGAGAATCGAAAGCCGGAACCTCGACATTGAGGGCCAGCGGGTCACCTACGATGCGTTCATCC
>JBGSTM010000097.1:0-28110 GCA_041736495.1 Akkermansiaceae bacterium | reverse complement strand
CGCCCATGCCGCCGTGATAGGCCACGCATTTCACGCCCCAACTGGCGAGCGTTTCGGAAACCGACTCCACTTTCTTGCGGGTGGCGCAGTAGATGATGCCGGTCTTGTGCGCGGCGATGACGGCTTTCATCCGTTCGTCCTGCTGTGCCGCCTTGTCGGTGGCGGTGATGTTGAGTGATAGATTCGGGCGGGAAAATCCGCTGACGCGCTCGAATGGCGAGCGCAGCGCGAGAACCTTCGAAATGTCGTCGCGGACGATGGGCGTGGCGGTGGCGGTGAGGGCGACGCATTGCGGGCGACCGATTTTCTCCAGCGACTTGCCGAGCCGCAGGTAATCGGGGCGGAAATCGTGGCCCCACTGGCTGAGGCAGTGCGCCTCGTCCACTGCGAAGAGCGAGATTTCGATGCCGCTCAGGGCGTTGAGGAAGCTTTCCGCGCGGAAGCGTTCGGGGGCGACGTAAACGAGCTTCCATTTCCCGGCCCGCATGCCGTCGAGGCGTTCCTTTTGCTCGGGCCACGAGAGCGTGGAGTTGATCACTGTGGCGGCGATCCCGCGGGCGACGAGCGCGTCAACCTGGTCCTTCATCAGCGCGATCAGCGGGGAAATCACCAGCGTCACGCCGCCGAAGCAGAGCGCGGGGATTTGAAAGCACAGCGATTTTCCGCCGCCGGTGGGCATGACCACGAGGCCGTCGCGGCCGGAGGTGATTTCCGTGATAACCTCCTCCTGACCGTCGAGAAATCCGCTGAATCCAAAATACCGCTTGAGCGCCTCGTGGGGCGTCATGACGAGCGGTTTGGAGTCGGGGCGGGTGGGGGACATCGTGTGCGCGAATGAACAACGGTCGCCACTTGGAGGTCAATTGTGGATCGCCAGCGGCGGGGAATTTCTGTAGAAGCTCGAATCATGTCCTCCAGTACCGAAGACGCAGACCTTGGTGGTGCCGAGTTTAGCAACACGAATCTCAGCGGGGCATCGTTTCTCGACGTGTGTCTCGCGGGTGCCCGGTTCGTCGATGTGAGCCTGATCGGGGCGCGATTCGAGGACGTGGCACTCAAAGGCGCGACGATTCACAATGCGAACTGCATGGATGTTTCCATCGAGCAAGCCCGCTATGACGGGATGCGGATTGATGGGATCCTTGTTACGGAGCTGCTGCGCGTTTACCGGGAATCGCATCCCGAGACTTGATGATTTGTCTCGCGTGCTGTCCGCGAGTGGTGCTCTTCAGGACAGTGGAGGAAATCATGAACGGGATGGATCGGTATGGCTGGGCGGCGATGCCGGGTTGTCTGGGCGCGGGGGACTCGCTCCGGCTGCGGAAGGAATGCGAGGAGGCGTGTGAAAACGGCGATTTCCGGCGTGCCGGTGTGGGCCGCGGTGAAACCTTGGAAATCCGCGAGGACATCCGGCGGGACCAGGTGATGTGGCTGCAACCGGGCGAGTTCTCGGTGGAGCAGGAAATCTACCTCGCGTGGCTGGAAACGCTGCGGTTGGCACTGAACCAGCGGTTTTTTCTCGGGCTATTCGAGTTCGAGGGGCACTTCGCGATTTACCCGGAAGGCGCGTTTTACAAACCCCACCTCGACCGCCACGCGGGGACGGGCGATCGGGTCGTGACGGCGATTCTCTATCTGAATCCGGACTGGCAGCCCGGCGACGGCGGCGAGCTCAAACTGTGGACGACCGAAGGCGAAAAGTCCGGAGCGTTCGTGCTGATCGAGCCGAGATTGGGCACGCTGGTATGTTTTCTCGCCGGCGATTTCTGGCACGAGGTGCTGCCGGCGAGGAAGACCCGGATGAGCATCACCGGGTGGTTCCGGCAACGTTGATGGAAATCCCGCGTGCGGGTTGCACAGAATGTTCGAAGCTGCCTATGGTCCCGCGCGTGACGGACTTTTCCTTAACATTTCTAGGTACGGGAACCTCGGTAGGGGTGCCTGTGATCGGCTGCGATTGCGAAATCTGCACGTCGCCGGACCCCCGCAACAACCGCACGCGGTCCTCCGTGCTGGTGCGGGCGGGGGATCAGACGCTGCTGGTGGATTCCGGACCGGACCTGCGGATCCAGGCGCTGCGTGAGGGGATCCGGGAAATCGACGCGATCATCTACACCCACGCCCACCTGGATCATGTGGCGGGATTTGACGAACTGAGGGCGTTCTGCTGGCGAAAAACCGGCAGGCTGCCGATGCACGCGACGGAGAGTTGCATGACGACGCTGAAGAGGATGTTCGGTTGGGCGTTTGCGGATCTGGAGGACACCATCGGATATGTGAAACCGGATCCGCGCATCATCGACGGGCCGTTTTACTATGGCGATCTGCGGGTGACTCCGCTGCCGGTGGTGCATGGCGGTGTGGAGACGATCGGGTATTTGTTCGAGGTGCCGGGAGCGCAAAGCGTGGCCTACCTGCCGGATGTGAAGCGGATCCCCGCGGAAACCGTGAGCCTGCTGATGGATGTGGACGTGCTGGTGGTGGATGCGTTGCGGACCTGGGATCATCCCACGCATTTTTCGCTCGCGGAAGCGCTGTCCGCGGCGGCGGAGGTCCGGGCCAAGGAGACGTGGCTGACGCATCTGAGCCACGAGTATCACGTGGACGAGATTTCCAAATCGCTGCCGCCGGGGGTGCGGATGGCGTGGGACGGGCTGCGGATTTCACTCAACCATGCGCCGGGTCTTGCATGATCCGGGCGGCAAGGCATGCTCGCCCGCAATGAAAATTCTGGTCCGGACGGTTCTTGTGCTGGCGGCGGCGTCTGCGGTGTCGCAAGCGGCGATTTCCAAGGAATCCGTGGCAATTCTCTACAATTCCTCGGTGCCGGAATCCCGGAAGCTCGCGGAATTGTATCGCGACTTGCGCGGCATCCCGCAGGAAAATGTGATCGCGCTGGAGATGCCGGTCGCGGCGGACATCACTCGGGAGACGTTTGAGAAAACGATTTTGAAGCCTCTGCGCAACGAGTTCGAGAACCGCAGTTGGTGGAAGCGCCAGATGGATGCCGGCGGAATCAAGCTGCCTGTCGTGAACCGGATCCGCGCGCTGGTCGTGATGCGCGGGGTGCCGCTGCGGATCCAGGCGACTCCGAAACCCGCGCCGAAGCCGAGTGATCCGCCGCCCGATCCACAGAATCCGGTGGCCGGGCGTGACGAGGCGTCGGTGGATTCCGAACTGGCGATGTTCGGCGTGGAAGGGCTGCCGACGGACGGCATTCTGCAAAACAAGTTTTACAAGAGCACCCAGCCGATCGCGGAGATGAACCTGCCGTTCCTCGTACTAACCGCCCGGATCGACGCGCCGACCTACGCGACCTGCGAGCGGATGATCCGCGACGCGGTGGAGGTGGAAAAAACCGGATTGTGGGGGCGTTCGTATGTGGACATCGCTAACAAATTTCCGCAAGGTGACCAGTGGCTGGAAGCGATCGTCGTCGCCAACGCCGAGGCGGGAATCCCGACGGCGGTGGACCGCTTCAACGACACGCTGCCGAAAAACTATCCAATGACGGAGGCCGCCAGTTATTTCGGCTGGTACGACTGGAGCCTCAGCGGTCCTTTCCTGAACAGCCGCTTCCAGTTCCGCAAGGGGGCGGTCGCGATGCACCTGCATTCCTTCAGCGCCGAGCAGCTGTCGGACCCGCTGAAGAACTGGTGCGGCGGCTTGCTGGAGAAAGGTGCGGCCGTCACGGTTGGAAATGTTTACGAGCCCTATCTCCACCTCACCCATGATTATTCCATCCTCCAGCAGCGGCTGTTGGAGGGATTCAGCTGGGGCGAGGCCTGCTGGATGGCGATGCCGGTGACGTCGTGGCAGGGCGTGGTGCTAGGCGATCCGCTCTATCGGCCGTTCCTCCACCTCGCCGGCGGCGGGGTGAAACAGGAGGGGGACATTCCCTACCGCGCCCTGCGGGCGGCGGCGCTCGAGTGGAAAAACAATCCGCTGGAACGGCAGAAGCAGCTGGAAAAAGCTTCGGAGCGGATGAGCAGCGGAGTTCTGGCGGAAGCGCTGGGGCTCGAGTTGCTGCTGCTCAAGGATCCTAACGGAGCTTCGCGCTGGTTCCGCACCGCCAAGGAATATTACGTGGCGGCGGAGGACAAGCTGCGCCAGGATTTCCATCAGATCGCCATTGAGCGCGCGGCGAATCGCAAGGACCAGGCGGTCCGCGAACTGCGGGAGGCGCAGACGCGCCATGGCCCGATCCCCGAAGCCGAGGCGCTCAAGGGCTGGCTGGACATCCTCGATCCACCGCCGCCTGCACCCGCCGATCCGACGAAGACTCCGGATGTGAAAAAACCCTGAAGCGACCGCCACTCTGAAATGACTTACGGTTTTCTGTTGGAATCGATCTGGCATCCGCCGCTGCTGTTTGAGGAATCCGCCTTGAACGGGTTGCCGCCGGAACTGGAGCTGCAGGCCTTGTGGTTTTCCGGGGCTTTCGGACGGGACTTCCGCACGACGACCGGCAGCACGGTCAGGATCGTGCAGTTCGGAGAATGGAACCGTGGGGCGGGTCCGGATTTCATCGGGACTGCGGTGGAAATCGACGGCGCCCTCAGAACGGGACCGCTCGAACTCGATCCATTGGCGGGTGATTGGGAGGCGCACGGGCATGGTGTGAATCCGGCGTTTCGCGACGTGGTGCTGCACGTGGTTTTCCAGACGGACGCCCGGCGGATTTTCACCCGCACCTGCGATCACGGCGAGGTGCCGCAGGTGGTGATCTCCGCGACCCAGCTGTCAGACGCGCTGAATCGCCCGCAGCGCGAAGTGGCGATCGCCCATCCGGGGCGCTGCGTCGCGCCGCTGAAGGGACTGCCAGCCGGTGCCATCGGGCGCCTGCTGGACGAGGCGGCGATCTATCGGGCAGGAATCAAGGCGTCCCGCTGGTTGCGCACCGCGGATGCCCACGGACGGGACGCCGCCTTGTTCCAATCGACCGCCGAGACGCTGGGATATCGAGGAAATGCGCTGGCGATGCGGCTTCTCTCGCAGCGCGCGCCGCTCTCGCTGCTCAAGTCGGAAGGAGATGCCGTCGAGGCGATTTTGTTCGGTACGGCCGGATTACTCTCAGCGGATCTTCACGAGCAGGCACCAGCCGATACCCGCGACTACCTTCGCGGGCTGTGGGACACCTGGTGGAAAAACCGCGCCTGTTATGAATCGACCGGCGAGCGTGCAATTCCCTGGAAGACCCACGGGCAACGTCCGGCAAATCATCCCCACCGGCGGGTGGGAGCGTTGTCCGCGCTGGTGGCGGTCTGGCCGCAATACCGGCGGCTCGCCCTTGCGCGTCCGTTTTCCCCGAAGCCGCTGATCGATTTCCTGCAAACGCTCGACCACGAATTCTGGTCCCACCGCCACACGCTCACCTCGGCGGCATCGCCCCGGCGGGTGGCGTTGTTCGGCAAGTCGCAGGCGCTGGAACTGGTCGCGAACCACCTGGCTCCGCTCGCCATGCACGAGGAGGGAATGAGCTTCGCCTCCTATCACAAGCTGCGGAACTCGGCCGCCAACGACAAGGTGAAGCGCTGCGGGCTGCGGCTGTTCGGCTCCTCCAAGGCCGCCGGGCCGTGGATGCGCCGGGTGTGCCACCACCAGGCGCTGCTTCAGGTCTATCAGGATTTCTGTCTGGAGGACTTCACCGACTGCCAGGACTGCCCTTTCCCCGAACAACTTTCGCAATGGCGCTGATGAAAATCCAATTGAACGGAAATCCGCATGAGATCGAAGCGCCGCTGACGGTGAGCGCCTTGCTGAAAAGCATCGGCTTCGGCGACAAGCCGGTCGTCGTGGAACTCGACGAACAGGCGCTATTTCCCCGGGATTTTTGCAAGGTGCTTGTCGTCGACGGCTCCCGCGTCGAGATCGTGGCGCTGGCGGCGGGTGGTTAGGCAGCCCGCTGTTTCCAGAGGATCCTGCCGATCAGGATGCCGATGACAAACGCGATCCCACCTGCCAGATAGATCCCGCTTTTCGCGGCGGAGAGGATCGCGTTGTCGAGCACGTTCATGGAGATGTGATAGCCCGCAAGCAGCCACTTGCCGTTCACCTTGACGAGGGTGGCGGTCCAGCGGCTTTTCAGTTCGTAGCTTTTTCCCAGCAAATGATACTCCGCCACGGTCTCGCCGAAGGAGATGCCGGTATCGCCGCCGTGAAAAATCGTCAGTTCATCGGGAGTCGGCGGCACCTTGTAGCCCTTGAAGGAATCCTTGCCCATGCGCTCGAAGAATTCCTTGAGCCCCTTTTGCCCGCGGCAGACTTCCGAGTTCTGCCAGGTGATCACGGCGTCCGGGTGCACGTGCTTGATGACGCTGTCGATGTCGCCTTGATTGATGGCTTCGATGATGGAAAGCCTCAATGTCCGCAACTCCTCATGGGCCGGATCCTCCGCGGCAGTGACGGAGCCAAGTGTCAGCAAGACTATCAGGAGTTTCAGAAGCTCTCTCATGTCGGGAGATTGAAACAACCGGATTTTTGTTCAATCCCGAACTTGGGCGCATCTCGGATGCGCGTTCATCCGCATGCCGTGTTTTGAGCGGAGCGTTATGTCCGGCAGCGGCTCCACGGGGTGACCGGGGACCAGTTCGAGATGAAATGACTGCATGACCATGGCGGTGATCAGCTGCGCCTCCAGCATCGCGAACTCACTGCCAATGCAGGACCGCGGTCCCGCGCCAAAGGGAATGTAGGCCGCCGGGGCAGGGGAGTCGAAGCGGGACGGGTCGAATTCCTCAGGGCGGTCCCAGAACGTCGGGTGGCGGTGCAGGGCGTAGGGAGAAATCACCACCGCCGAGCCCGCGGGCAGCGTGTAGCCGTCGATGACGTCCTCTTCAATCACCCGCCGCTCGATGATCCAGATCGGCGGATAGAGGCGCATCGATTCCTGAATGACTGACTTGGTGTAGCGGAGTTTGGAAACGTCTTCGAGCGTCGGGGTTTTTCCGCCGAGGACTTCGTCGAGTTCGGTGAGAAGCCGTTGCTCGACTTCCGGATGCCGGGAAATCAGATAGAACGTCCAGGTCAGAGCGTTGGCGGTGGTTTCATGACCGGCGAGCAGGAAGGTGATGGTTTCATTCCGCAACTGGGTGTCGTCGAGACCCGCGCCGGTCTCGCTGTCCCGGACACTCATCAGCATGGATAACAGGTCGATGTCAGGATTTCCGTCCGCCTGTGACCGGCGGTGTTGTGCGATGATTCGATAAACCACCTCGTCCACTTCCGCGAGCGAACGATGGAAGCGGCGGTTCGCCGGCGTGGGCAGCCTGTCCGGCCAGTTGATGAGATTTCCCAAGCGTCCAAACACGTGCGGCAGGATTACACGCATCGCCTTTTCCACCGTCGCCGCATCCTCGCCGGTGTTGAAGCTGAACAACGTCTGGCCGACGATGGAATAGGTGAGGCGCGCCATCTCGGAAGAAAGGTCCAGCTCCGGCCGGCCTTGCCACGACCGGAGCATGACTTCGGTAGCCATCGTCATTTTTTCCGCAAAGCGGATAATCTGCCGGTGGTGGAATGCCGGCTGGTCCATGCGGCGCTGGCGCTTCCATGCCTCGCCGTTGCACGTGAGCAGGCTGTCACCCGTCACTGCCCGGATGGCGGCGGAGCTGCGGGTGTGCTTGTCGTAGTTGGCCGCGCGTTTCTGGAGCACCTGCTCGACGTGGTCCGGATGGTTTAGCAGGTGCACGATCTGCGGTCCTAACCGGCAGCGGACGACGTCGCCGTAAGTCGCGGCGGATTTGATGACGAGCCCGAGCACGTCGCGGCGGAACTCCCGCAGGTTTCCCAACAGGAAATGGCCGGGCGGCCCGGGTGCGTTGCGCTTCGTGGAAGAGGTCATTTCAGATCGGATAGTTCCAGGTTTCGAAACTGCGTCTCCACTCGCTCGCGATTTTCTCCCGCATCTGCGGCTCCAATTCGTCGAATCGGTTCTTGCGGTAGGCTGCGAGCGAATCGATGTAGGTCCGGAGCTCGGGCTCGAAGGTATCGAAGCCCTTGAGATCCAGTTTTTGATAGAGCGTCCGCATGGTTTCCAGCGGGGCACGTTCGAGATCGTCGAAGCGGATTTCATGGAACCTGCCTGCCGGAATCAGGTCGCGTTCGGCGAAGAACGCGTCGTGGAGCCGGGAGTAACGGCGGATGATCCGTTCGTCGATAAGGGCTGGATCGGGTTTCTGCAGGTAGCTGAACCAGGTGGCGGTGTCGTAGTAATGCCGGCAAAACCTGAACACCTGATAGGGATGGCGGTGGATGTGCACGAACCGGGCGTCGGGAAACATTTCCAACAGAAGACGGATCCGCGCCGTGTGGGGAGGGGACTTGAGCACGAGCGGGCGGTCATATTTGAAAGTGAGCTTTTTCAGGAACCCGGTGAACGCGCGTTTCCACTCGTCGATTTCCGGTTGCGGCACCCCGTGGAAATCAAGATAACGCGCATAATCTTCCTCCCTGCGGGGAAAGCTGATCCCCAGATAGAGCGAGCGCAAGCTCATCAGGCAGGGCGCGAACTCGTCTTCCTGCGGCACCTGGAAACTGAGTTCCATCGAGTCCATCGGCCGCGTCTTCGGAACCATCCAGGCGAAGCGCCGGGTGTTGGTTTCCTCGGTGCAGAGGAATGTGTGCGGATTGACGACCTGATAGGTATTGGCGAAGCCGAACTGGCGGGTGTCGCGCGCGAGCAGGTTGTGCAAATGGGTGGTGCCCGACCGCCAGTGGCCTAGGATGAATAGTGGCGGCTGGATTTCAGTCCCGGCGATCCGCTCGCCGAACATCCGCTCTTCCTTCCTGCGGAAGTGGGAATTCATCACGCTGGCCGCGGTGATGAACGCGGCGCGGTGCCAATATGCCGGATCGACCGCGAAGCGATTTTCA
Source organism: Akkermansiaceae bacterium (assembly GCA_041736495.1). Taxonomy (GTDB): domain Bacteria; phylum Verrucomicrobiota; class Verrucomicrobiia; order Verrucomicrobiales; family Akkermansiaceae; genus Luteolibacter. The sequence goes on along the minus strand of JBGSTM010000097.1, from coordinate 19,236 downwards.
CGAAGGAGCCGGATCCAGTCACCGGTCGTGATTCCGGCCAAGTAGTTGTTCGCGATGCTCCATCGGTGTTTCAGGTTGGCTGGCATGCGGGTCGGTGGAGGGAAACTGCCAAAAACCTCCAGTCCCTGCAATCTCGTGTCACAAATCGTTGTGGTTTCGACATTTCGCCGATCCTGAGTATTTTTCCCTTGCCACAAGTCGCCCGGGAATCCCATCGTCCGCCCGCGTCCGAAAGGAGCAAAAGTCCGGCGTAGCTCAGCGGCAGAGCGGGTGACTGTTAATCACTAGGTCGTTGGTTCGATCCCAACCGCCGGAGCCATTTGGATGCGATTGTTTCACTTGGGTGGCCTTACTGCCGTTTCGGCTTAGACAGCAACTCGTGGTATTTTGGGCAATCCACAAAGCTTGGTGGATGAAATTCCAAGTAGGGTGTTCTACGGCCTGTGGGTGGATGCAATCCGCCTTTCCCTGGACTAGGGAAGCGCTTTTTCGATGGTCTCGAGACTTGCACCTAACCGGTGGTTCGCGATCGGGTCGAGTGCGTCGCGGGATCCTGTCAGATGGATGGTGGTCTGGGTGTGGGTGTGGGTGTGGGACTCTCCGGGTTTGAGGAAGAGCGCGGGGCTTGAAGATTCCAGTTCGTAAAAGGGACCGAGTGGCTTGGCTCCGGGTTCGGGCGGGCCGTCGTTGTAGGAGTTGATCACATCTCCGCCGAAGGGATCGACGTCTTCTTTCCATTGGGAATCGACGTAGGGCCAGCTCGCGGCCGCCGGATTTTCCGATGGCTGGATCACGGTCAAAGTGAGCGTGCCGCTGTCTGCCTGCCAACTTCCGGCGATGCCTTTCGAACGTTTGGGCGGGATGCCGATTTTGCCGCGTTCCTTGCCATCGCCCTTGTAGAAGAGAACGGAGCCGGCGAATTGGATGCGGTTGTGCGGAATTTCGCCGAAGTAGCCGGTGTTGGCGATCGGTCCTTGGGTGGCCGGGTCGCCGGATTGGAAGGGGATGACGATGGTGGTTTCCGGAGTGGGGTTGAACATTCCCAACAACCAGATCGAAGGTGCGCCGGTTTCGCGGGTCCAGGGCTTTTCACCGGTGTTCCTGACCGTGTTTTCGGTGGTGTAGGCGACGGCTTGGACGGCATCGGGAATTTCCGTGCCGAGGATTTTCGCGAGTTTTTCCGGCGGGGTGAGGGTGATGCTTCGTTTGACCTGCATGTCGAAACTGGATCCGGCGCGGTTCTGAAGGCGGAAGGAGCGGGTGAAATCGGCGCTTTTTCCGGTGGGGGTGCCCGATACTTCGAACGGCTCGGTGTCGATGGCCGCGGGGGTTTTCCAGTTTTCGAAGGTTTGTTCGACCTTGGGAGGGAAGAACAGGGCGAAGGGTCCGCCTTCCGGACCGAACCAGAGGCGTTCCTCGCCGCCGAAGACGTGGATGTGTTTGGCGAGGCCGCTGCGTTCGGATTCCGGCTGGATTCCCTGTTCGATGACTTCCGGATTGATCCAGCCGAAGCCGGCCCCCTCGGGTCCGGTGGCGGTGGACGTCATGACCCGGCCCTGCCAGGCGGGCGCGATGGCCACGCGCGCATCGCCGGATACCAGCTCGATGATGCCGGTGTGGCGCTTGAGCAACGCGAGGTCGTCCTGATAGGTGGCTGCCGGAATGGCGCCTTGGGTTAGAATCAGGGTCGCGGGGATGAGCAATTGATTTCGTTTCATGGGCTTGTTTCGACGGTGGTTAGATGGTTTTTGGCACGGAAGCTTCCCGGGCGTCTGCCGACGTGGGATAGGAAGGCCGCCGAGAACGCGTGGGCGGTGGCGTAGCCGACTTCGGCGGCGATGTCGTCCAGCTTGCGATCGGTGGCGAGCAGCAGTTCCATGGCACGGTCCATGCGGATGCGGGTGACCAGTCCCATCGGGCCGATGCCGTAAAGGTCCGCGCAGAGCCGGTGCAGTTCGCGGGAGGATGTCCCGGCACCACGCGCGAGTCTGGCGACCGACCATTTATCGTCAGGACGCTGGATGACCTCGGCCCAGAGCTTGTCGATGCGGGTGACTGGCGCTTGTTCGGCGCGGCGAGGACTGAAAACCGCCAGTTCGCGTTCGAGCAGGACGGCGAGGATTTCCGCGTGGTGGAGGGCGTTCTGGCTTGCGCCGAATTCGGTGGACTCGCATTCCCGGAGGCAATGTTCCAGCAGCCACTCCATGTCCGCTGCCAGCCGCGAGGGACGAATCCCGGGGCCTGCATTGGAGAGATGCTGCCAGCGGGGGATGCGCAGGATGTGAAACCAGAGTCCGCGGGCGGTGCCGGAGTCGAGCCTCACCCAATGCGGACGGAGCGCCGGGCATAAGGCCATTTGCCCCTTATCGAGAACGCGCGGACCCTCGCCGAAATCCACGGTGACGGATCCCCGGGTGACGATCCAGAGCAGATGGGTCGGTGAGCAGGGGGTGCCGGCAAGAAACCTCCCCTTCAGGATGTCCTGTCCTAACAAATCAATGCAGGCGTCGCGGAAGGGCCGGAACGCCGGATTGGCAGGATCAAGACGCGGCGAGCGCGTGGCTTCCGCCCATTCCAGCCAGGCTACTTGGTCCGTAGCCGGAGCGATTTTCTGGGATGGCGGACGGGACATGGGTCTTGGTAAACTTCGCTACTATCGAAATTTTGCGCCGGCCGGGTCAAGCGGTCATGTTGGCGGGATCACGCATTCGATTGGCGGTCATGCGTATGGCTTCATTTAGAGATTTGGAAATATTCGGCAGGTTGCGCCCGTTGCTGGAGCAGGGCCCGGAGCGGGTTCCACCGGTATCATGTCCGATTCATACAAACGCCGCCAATTCCTCAAGCTTTCAGCCGCCGCCTCGGTGTCCGGAGTCTTCCTGCCCGGAAGGATCCGCTCCGAAGATGAAATCGGCTCGATCTATCAAAATCTCATTCCCGCCCGGAAGGAGCTGGACGCGGATTGGGCGCTCTCGCTGGCGAAGCGTGGCGCTCCGCGCGACGCCGGTATTGCCACGACGGACAAGGCGGATCTGGCGCGGATCGGCATGACGGTCGGCGGGATCGGCTGCGGCACGGTTTATCTATCAGGCGATGGCCGCTTGTATGTGTGGGACGTTTTTCACCAACCGCATGAAGGGGTGGTTGCCCAGCAGGTGGAAGTCCCCAAAGGTGCGGAAAACATCTCGGGGGCCGGCAAGAAGGTCCGGGAGCGGGACGGCGCGAACTATCTCAGCCCGCCGACGCCCGATACCCATCCGAATCCCTTCCGCCAAGGGTTCGAGCTTACCCTGGATGGCGAATCGAAGCCCCGTCCGCTCGATGCCGGTGCCTGGAGTGATGTGAAATTCACCGGTCGCTGGCCGCTCGGAGTGGTGGAGTATTCGGACGCCGCGTGCCCGGTGGCGGTTCGGTTAGAAGCCTGGACACCGTTCATTCCGCTTTTCACGCTCGATTCCTCGTTGCCGGTGACGGTGATGGAATACACGCTCGAGAACCGCAGCGGGCTGCCCGTGACGGGAGCGCTGGCGGGGATTTGGGAAAACCCGGTGTATTGTCATTCCAAGCGCCGGCATCCCATAAAATCCACGAGCCGGATCGTGGAGGAGGATGGGCTGACCATGCTGGTGCACGAGCCGGCGGATGATGAGGTGGCGGAGCGACCGGACGTGCTTTTCGAGGATTTTGAAAAAGCCGGTCATGGAGATTGGGCGGTCGAGGGTGAGGCGTTCGGCAATGGGCCGGTCGAGCATAAACAGATGCCGGCCTATCAGGGCCGGATGGGCGCGCAGGGGGCTCGCCTGATCAATTCCCATGCCAGCGCGCCCGGAACCGGGGATGCCGAAAAGGACAGTTCCACCGGCACGCTTACCTCGCGGGAATTCACCATCGAGCGAAAATTTGTCCGCCTTCTGCTCGGCGGCGGCAAGCAACCGGGCAAAACCGGCATCGAGGTGCTGGTGGATGGCCAGGTGGTCGCATCGGCAACCGGAAACGACCGGAACCGCCTTGGCTGGACCACGATCAATGTGGCGCCTCACGAAGGGAAAAAGGCCCGCTTGCGCCTGGTAGATCGCGCTTCCGGCAGGTGGGGCAATGTCGGGGCCGACCACATCGTTTTCTCGGACCATGCGGAGAAAGGCGGCATGGCTGGCGACCGCGGGACGGCCGTGCTCGCCGTTCTGGGAGAAAAATCGAACGGTGATCCCGGACTGGGACGCCTGTCCGTGCCCATCGCGCTGCCGCCATCGGGGAAACTCACCGTGCGGTTCATCCTGGCATGGCATTTCCCAAACCTGCGCGAGCTGGAGGGCGTGGGCAAAACAGAGCCGCAACACACCGCGCGATTCCCGGATGCGGCCGCAGTGGCCCGCGATGTGGCCGGCCGTTTCAAGGTCCTGCGCGACGGAACCATGGACTGGGTGGCGACGTGGAACGACTCCACGCTGCCGCAGTGGTTGATGGACCGCGCCATTCTAACGACCAACACGCTTCAGACGACCAACTGCCACGTGCTGGGTAAGGAAGGACGATTCTGGGCCTGGGAGGGAATCGGCTGCTGCGCCGGAACCTGCGCCCATGTCTGGCACTATGCGCAGGGCGTGGCCCGCTTGTTTCCCGATCTCGAGCGAAACCTGCGGGAAGTCACGGACTTCGGCGTCGCCATGAAAGACGACGGCGGCATCCGGTTCCGCGCGGAGGCGAACAACATGATGGCCATCGACTCCCAGACCGGCGTGATCCTGCGCACCTGGCGCGAGCATCTGGTTTCTCCTAACAACACATTCCTGGCACGTGTCTGGCCTGGAGCGAAACGCGCGCTCGAGTGGCTGATCCGCTTCGACGAAAACGGCCGCGGCGGACTGGATGGCCTGCTGGACGGCAAACAGCACAACACGCTGGACGCGGAGTGGTATGGAAAGGTGCACTGCCTCTGTTCGCTCTATCTGGCAGCCTTGCGGGCGGGTCAGGAAATGGCGCGGGAGATGGCGGATGCGGAGTTCTCCGCGACTTGCGGGAAGATCCACGCGATGGGCGCGGAGAAGATCGGCGCGCTTTTCAACGGCGAGTTCTTCATTCAGGAAGAAGACCCCGCTCATTCCACGGCCATCGGTGTGGGCCAGGGCTGTTATATCGACCAGGTCATCGGACAATGGTGGGCGACCCAGGTCGAACTTGGCAGGATTCAGGATGCGGATGATGTCAGGTCGGCGTTGAATGCCCTGTGGAAATACAACTTCGTTCCGGAAATCGGGAGCTTCCGCAAGGTGTTCAGGCAGGGTCGGTTCTACGCGATGCCCGGTGAGTCCGGCCTGATCATGTGCACTTGGCCTAAGGGCGGACTGCGCGAGGATTTCAAAAAACACTGGCAGTATGCCTATTTCAACGAGTGCATGAGCGGATTCGAATGGCAGGCCGCCGCGCACATGGTGCAGGAGGGCGCACCCATCAGCGCTGCGGACTATCCGAAAATTTCCGGCTTGCTAGACGACGCTACCGATCCGCGGGCGCTGACCGCGAGGGGGCTGGCGGTGGGGCGTGCGGTCCACGACCGTTATGCGCCTTCGAAGCGGAATCCCTACAACGAGATCGAGTGCTCGGACCACTATGCCCGTGCGAATGCGAGCTACTCGCTCTTTCTCGCCGCCTGCGGGTTCTCCTACAACGGTCCGGCGGGTGTGATCGGATTCGATCCGAAAATCGGCCCGGAGGACTTCAAGGCTCCGTTCACCGCCGCGGAAGGGTGGGGGACCTTCGAGCAGAAATTGACGCCGGGCAAAGGGTGGTCCGCGACCATCAGGGTTGCGCGGGGCGGGCTGATGGTAAGGGAGATCCGGCTGCCGTGGCTGGAGCCCGGAGTCCGGGTGAAGCTCGGCCCGGATGTTGTTCCGGTGGTCGGCGGAGAGGGAAGTGTTAGCTTCGCGGCGGCACTGGTTCTGGTTGGGCCGGGAGCTCAGCTTGTCATCGAGGTTGCGGTGTAGGACTCATGCCGCTTCCGGATGCAGTCATGGACGAACGGATGGCAAATCTACCATCCGATCAGGTAGGTGGCATACCACCGCTTCCTCGAATATCATCCGGGTCCGGCGCATAACAGGCGCGGCCGGCGAGGTTGGCATTTTCCTCCATCCAGACACCATGACCACGACATTTCTCAAAACTCTGTCCATCACCTGCGCGCTTGCGGTTTCGTTGCTGGCGTCCTTGGCGGTTGCCGGCGAAACCACCGGCCGGCTGCCTCATGCGGGCAATCCCATCCTGCCGGGTTACCATGCCGACCCTTGCATCATCACGCACGAAGGGCGAAACTTCATTTACGCCACGCTTGATCCGTGGGGAGCCGAAACTCTCGGTTGCTGGGAGTCTCCGGATTTCAAGAGCTGGACTTTCCGCGTTCTCAACTGGCCAACCAAGGCTGCGTGCACCAGCCCCACATCGGAACCTGCCATGGTGTGGGCTCCTTCGGTGGTCAGGACGGCGGACGGACGGTTTTTCATGTATGTCTCGGTGGGCAGTGAAGTGGGGGTGGGAACCGCGGAAAATCCCGCGGGTCCGTGGCGTGACGCGAACGGCGGAAAACCCCTCATCCCGTCGAATTTCAAACCGGGCTATCACATGATCGATGCCGAGGCCTTCATTGACCGTGACGGCCAAGCCTATCTCTACTGGGGTTCAGGATGGAACTGGACTAACGGAAAATGCTGGGTCGTGAAACTCGCGGATGACATGGTCACCTTCGAAGGCGAGGTGAAGGATGTGACTCCCGCCCGATATTTCGAAGCACCGTTCATGGTCAGGCACGACAACCGCTATTACCTGATGTATTCGAGCGGCAAGACCATTGAAACGAGCTATCAGGTCCACTGCGCGGTGGGCGATTCTCCGTTGGGGCCGTTTACCGAGGCGGAGAACAGCCCGATCCTGTCCACCCATGTGGAGAAAAACGTGCTGTCGCCGGGGCATCATGCGGTATTTGAAAAGAACGGTCGCCATTTCATGCTCTATCACCGCCATGCGATTCCCTTCGATCCGGAATTCATCGGTCGCCAGGTGTGTGTGGATGAATTGAAGTTCACGCCCGCCGGGCTGATGGCGAAGGTGGAACCCACACACGAGGGCCCCTCATTTCTGCATGGCCGGCAGGCTAACCGCAAGGGTGTGGAAATGAGCGCATCCAGCCAGCGGGACGCGCATGCCGGTGCAGGGCTTGCCGCGGATGACAATTACGCCACGCGATGGCTTGCCGCTCCGGGTGAGCGCGAGCCATGGCTCCTGATGGATCTGGGGGCCGCGGTCGATCTGGCCCGGCAGGAAATTCGATTCGAATACGCTTGGAAACCCTATCGATTCCGGATTGAGGCGTCCATGGATGGCAAACGATGGACTTCGTTGGCGGACCATTCCGCTGCGCCTGTGTCCGGCTCGCCGGTGGTGATCAAGGCGGCGGTGAAGGCCCGCTTCCTGAGGCTGGTTTTTCCGGCGGTGGAAAAAGGGGAAGAGCCCGGTGTTTTCGAGTGGATCGCCGGCTGATGCTCCGTATCACGTCAGGTGGCAGGGGGAATTTCCCGTTTCCAATTTCATGATTCCCGGGTTAAACCCAGCGTGATGTCGCAGATGCGAAAGAATTTCCACCCTCGGCTTGCGGCATGCTTGTTTCTTGGCGGGTGCATCGGGTGGATGCCATGTGGTGCGGCCGATGAACCGCGGGTTCTAACTCGAGTCGCGGAGGTCCGCGCCTTGTCGCGCGAGGAGGCGGCAAAGGGGCTGCCGGTGCGCCTGCGCGGCGTGGTGACCTGGCAGGACACGGACCCGATGCCGGATTTCTTCGTGCATGACGGCGAGTGGAACGTCTGGGTTGGCCGCGCCATCGCCACAAATCGGAAAATCTGGCAGGGTGGTGAACCTGCTGTGAAGGACTCCGAGGTGGGGGCATTGGTGGAAATCGAGGGGGTGACGGATCCCGGTGGCTACGCCCCGTGCATCCTGCCGGTCCGGTTCAGGCGGGTGGGTTCCGGCCCGGTTCCGGAGGCACGCCGCCTGCCGGTGGAGCGGCTTCTATCAGGGAGTGAGGACGGCCAGCGTGTGATGGTGGAGGGAGTGGTGCAGGAAATTTCCCTGCCGGACCAATTTGGCGATTCGAAAGTCATGATCATGGTGGACGGCCATCCCTGCCGGGTCGCTTCTGAGAACGGCCGGGAGCTGGATGCCGCGAAACTGGTGGATGCCCGGGTGCGGGTTAAGGGGCTGCTCGTGCCGTTGCCGAATCTCCGCGCGGAAGTGGCCGGCCTGCGGATGAACGTGATGGGGGCCGCTGATTTCGAAGTGCTCGATGCCCCGCCTGCGGATCCCTTTCTGGCACCGAGGGTGTCACTCAACCGCTTGCTGCCGTTTTCTCCGGAGGCAAATCCTTACCACCGCAAAGTCACGCAAGGTGTGGTGACGCTCTCGGTGCCTGGTGAGTTCTTCTTCATGCAGGAAGATGCCAACAGCGTGCGAGTGCAGTCCGAGACCGCCGAAGTCCGGCCGGGAGATCGTGTGGAAGTCGCGGGTTTCATCGATACATCCCACACGCTTGCCGCGCTCATCGGGGCCATCGTCCGGCCGCTGGGCCGCAGCGAGGTTCCGGCACCGGTGGATGTCACGGTGGACCGCATCCTGCATCCGAATTTCCGCAGCGTGTTCGAGAAGGTGGCGGATGCGGATTTCAGCGGTCGCCTCGTCCGGTTTCCGGGCAAGCTGGTGAGGATCGAGCGCAGGGAAATGGATCTGCCACCGGCCCTGCTGATGGCATCCGGAGACTATGTTTTTCCCGCGTTTCTGCCGGCTTCCAATTTGAGGATGCCGGAGAACTGGGTGGAGGGTGCCGAGTTGGAACTCACCGGCGTCTCGGAGCTGGATTTCAAGGAGGACGCGACGACGCAGGGGTCCATTTCAATCAGCGGTTTCAGGCTCTGGCTGCGATCGCCGCAGGATGTCCGCGTGCTTTCCGTACCTTCCTGGTGGACGCCGCAACGCCTGACCATGGCGCTGTCAGGAGTGGCGGCCGTGCTGGTGCTGGCGATGGGCTGGAACTTCGCGCTGCGAAGACTCCTGATGAAGCGCAGCCTGCTGCTGGAGGAGGTGATGCGCGAACACCGCGACTCCGAACTCGAGTTCCAAGGTGCCCAACAGGAAAGACGGCGTCTGGCAAGCGACCTGCATGACGGTCTCCAACAACTGATGGCGGGTGCGGCCTATCGGGTGGAGGCCGCCGTCGCCCACCTCGGGGAAATCCCGTTGGTGGTCGAGGAGCAGCTCACCGCGGCGCGCCGGGCGCTGGTGCGTTCACAGGCCGGATTGCGCGAGGCCCTGTGGGGCTTGCAGCACATGGAGGAGGACTCCGATGATTTCGTCGCGCTGCTGCGCCATGCGGTCGGGACCGTCGAACATTGGCCGGTGGGTGCGGTTTCCGTGACCGGCCGGGGCGAACCGTTTCCAGTCTCGCGCAAGGTGATGGGCAGCTTGCTTTTGCTCATGCAGGAGACGGTGGGAAATGCTTTCAAACACGGTGCCGCCAGGCAGGTGCGGGTTGCCTTGGAATACGATCCCGAATATCTGGAAATGCGGATCGACGACGACGGTTCCGGTTTTTCCCCCGACCAGGTGCCAGGCCCGAGGGAGGGACATTTCGGGCTTGAATCGATCCGCCTGCGCATGAAATGGCTCGGCGGATCCGTTGAGGTCAGAAGCTCGCCGGGCGACGGAACCTCGATTATCTGCACCGTGCCCAAACCTCTCGCACTCGCCGTCAACCTCACCGGGAACCCCGGAGGCGACCCTGACGGCCGGGAGGATTGATCTTCCCCGTCTAACCGTATTTCAATAAAAACCTGCCACCACCCATGAACCCTGACAAATCCCTTCGTTTGCTCATCATCGACGACCACGCGGTCGTCCGGGAAGGACTGGAAGCGATGCTCGGGGTGGCCCCGTGTTTCGAGCGCATCGCGACTGCTGCGTCCACCGAGGAGGCGCTTCCCATTTGCGAGACCCTCCGGCCTCATGTCGTTCTACTGGATCTGCGGATGCCGGGTAGTGACGGCTTCAATGCCCTTGACGTCATCCACCAGCGTTGGACCGAAATCCGCGTGCTCGTTCTATCCGCCAGTGCCACGGCGGCGGAGGTGAAACTCGCCCGCAGGAGCGGCGCGGCGGGATATCTCAGCAAATCGGCCGATCGCGCGACCCTTTTGGAAGCCATCCAGACCGTAGCCGCGGGAGGGCTCGTTTTTTCGCAGGATCCAGACCCTTGTCCGAGTTCCTGTCCGGCGCTGAGCGCCCGCGAACTCGAGGTGCTCCGCCACCTCGGGCGCGGCCTCTCGCGTGAAGAACTCGGCCAGGCGCTCGGCATCAGCGCGGAAACCGTGAAAAGCCACATCAAGGCGATTTTCCAAAAACTCGGAGCCGCCGACCGCGCGGAAGCCATCGCCCGCGCCTACGAACTCGGCTTGCTCAGCGCCGAACGATGAACTTCCATCGGAAAGAATCCCCCGCGCGGGGGATAGGCGCATGGTGGCGGCTGACTAGAATCATGCCCACCTCCATCATACCCGTGGATGGCAGAGCAAGAACCACGTTGGATTCTTCACTGCGCCAATGTTCGACGGGTTTCCGCGATTTAACCGAGCCTCCAGAAACCATCATGAAATCCATACTCTGCCTGAGTCTCGCGATCGCATGCGCGGCACCCCTCAAGGCTGCCGAAAGCGACCCTTCAAAAACTCCGCCACCGCCTCCCGGTTCCATTGGTTTCGCCGACCGCTCGCCATCGCTCGACGTCCTTCCCGGTTTTAAAAACCCGCCGCCGGGTTTCGGCATCGTGCCGTTCTATTGGTGGCTCGGCGATCCGCTGACCAAGGAGCGGCTTTCATGGCAACTTGAACAAATGAAGGGCATGGGTGTGTCCGGCTATCAGATCAACTACGCCCACTCCGACAAGGGCGGGCGCTCCTTCGGTCTAACCTATCCGAGCGAACCCGCGATTTTCTCGAAGGCATGGTGGGAGCTGACAGATTGGTTCAAGGCCGAGGCGGGAAAACAGGGCGCTGGCATCAGCTTGAGCGACTACACGCTCGGCTTTGGACAGGGCTACATGGTGGATGAGTTGTTGCGCGATCACCCTGAAGTGAAGGGGATGGAACTCAGGATGGACAAGGACGGCAAGGTCACCCCGGAAACACTGCCATGGTCGCTCAATCCGATGCATCCGATGTCCGGAAAGTGGTATGCCGAGCGGTTCTTCGGGCAGTTTGAAAAGCGCTTCCCCGGTGAGGCAGGAAAGGGTCTGAACTTCTTCTTTTCCGACGAACTGGAGTTCGGTGTCAGCGGCCGCCTGTGGTCCGCAGACTTCGCGGAGGAATTCCGCAAACGCAAGGGCTATGACGTCGTGCCGGAACTTGCCGCCTTGTTCAAGGACACCGGCCCCCGCACACCGAAACTGCGGTTGGATTATTATGATGTGCTTGCCGCATTGAGTGAGGAGGGATTTTTCAAACCGGTCTTCGACTGGCATCAGGAACGGGGCATGATCCTCGGCTGCGACCACGGCGGGCGTGGCAAACGCGTCGACGAGTTCGGCGATTATTTCCGTACCCAGCGCTGGAACCAGGGCCCCGGTGCGGACCAACCAGGGCTTGGCAAGGATCTGATCAAGGCCAAGGTCGCCGCCTCCATCGCCCACCTCTACGAACGTCCGCGCGTCTGGCTGGAGGGCTTCTATGGCAGCGGTTGGGGAACGACCTCCGCCGGACTCATCGATGCCACATTCGCCAACTATGCGATGGGTTTCAATCTGCTAGGCCTGCATGGCATGTATTACTCCACCCACGGCGGCTGGTGGGAATGGGCACCGCCGGACAACACGTTCCGCATGCCGTACTGGAAACACCTGAAAGGCTTCATGGACTGCCAGCAACGGCTCGCCTATCTGCTTTCCCAGGGACACTACCGCTGTGATGTGGCCATCCTCTATCCGGTCGCGGCCGTCGAGGCGGGCATGGACGGCAAGGTCTCGGTGGACACCGCGTTCAACACGGCGAAGGACATCTACTCAAAGGGCATCGACTTCGATTTCATGGACTTCCAGTCCCTGGACCGCGCGGAGGTGGTTGGCAAGGAACTCCACGTTTCCGGAAACATCTACAAGGTCCTCATCCTGCCTGCCATGAAGGCCGTGCGGCACTCGACCTTGCAGAAAGCCCTTGATTTCAAGCGCGCCGGCGGACTTGTGATTTCAGCCGGCGCACTGCCCGAGGCCAGCGACCGCATTGGTCGTGGTGATCCCGAAGTGGCGGCGATGGTGAAAGAGCTGTTTCCTAACGGTCCGACGAAGGATGTGGCCTCTGCGATTCCATTCCGGGACTACATTGGCCCTGGATACATCCAACATCGCAAGATCGGCCCTCGCGATGTCTATGCGGTCTACAACGCGCCGAAGGGCAGCGAAGTTTACTTCCGCGCGAAAGGCAGCGTCGAACTCTGGGACCCGTGGAGCGGAACGACGAAACCGTTGGAGATTGTTTCCCAAAACGAGGAAGGAACGAAGCTCCTCCTTCCTCTCACGGAAAAGGAAATGCAAATCATCGTCTTCAGCCCGGGAAAAGCACTGCTAGCTTCCCAATCCACGATCTCCAATCTCCAATCCACGATCTCTCTAGACGGTCCCTGGGAATTCGAACTCAAGCCCACGCTCGACAACCGGTTCGGCGATTTCCACTGGCCGCCGACGAAGACCCTGATCGGTGCGGAAGCCCGCAGGCTGAGGTATGCGGATGAGACGGTCGCGAATCCCGGTTGGCAGGATCCGGCGTTTGATGATTCAAAATGGCCGCTGGTCACCTGCGGCTTCGGGCCGCGATTCTGGAAACTCGGCCCGCTTCCGGAAAGCGCCGAAGCCGACGCGGCGCTTGCCGCGCTCAAACAGGTCGATCCGGCAAAGAGCGTTAGAATCGGCGGCAAGGACTACTCGTGGCAGCCCTATGAGTTCTCCTGGCGCTACGGCATCGAGAACGACTGCGCGCATCAGGGATATCACGGGTTGAAGGTCCATGTGGCGGATGAATTCATCGGCTTCGGGGACATTCGTCACGGTCATCCCGCCTGCAAGCGCGTTGCCGAGGCGGGTGGCTCGCGTTACTATCTCTGGACCACCGTGCAATCGCCGCAAGCGGGCGAAACTCCGATCTCCAGTGGTGGGCTGTTGCCCGCGAAGGCTTGGCTCAATGGAAAATCCCTGGACATCAAGGCAGGTCGAGCGGATCTATCAGTCGGAGGAAATCCCTTGCTGCTGCGCTATGACAAGATCGGCCGCGGCTGGTTCGTTCCGGGCTCGAAACCTGAGGAAAAAGCGGACGTCCGGCCGTTCTCGCCGCAGGCCCAGTGGATCTGGTGGCCTGGCGATACCGAGGGAACTGCTACCCGCTATTTCCGCAGGGAGTTCAATCTGACAGAGGTCCCGGAATCGGCATCCATGCGCCTGACCTGTGACAACGGCTACACCCTTTTCGTCAACGGCAAGGAGATCGGACGAGATGACGATTGGAGGCGGGTCCGCCAGTTTGATATCACCATGATGCTGAAGCCTGGTAGCAACGTGATCGATGTGGAAGCACGGAATGTGGGCAGCGATGGCGCATTCATCGGCGAACTCACCTTGCGGAATCCTAACAAGGAGTTGGCCTTCGTCGCCACGGATGGGGACTGGCAGTCCGCCCCCAATCCGGAAGGAACGTGGACGCCGGCGAGGGTGGTTTCCTCCTATGAAGACAGCCTTTGGGCCAAGCATCCGAATGGTCCGCCGCAGTTGGAAGCACCGAGCGAAACTGTGGAGACTGCGAACGTGCTGCCGTGGAATGACGATCTTGCCACGCGCTGGTTCAAGGAGTCGCAGCGTCCGGTGTTTGACACCCGCTCCCAGGTCGAGCGGCCTGCCGGCTGGTATCGATTCGTCGCGCCACCTGGCTTGCGTTCACTTGTCCTGCCGGTTTCCGCGAAACCGCAGATATGGGCGGATGGCAAGGAGTTGCTTGTTAGCGGAAGCACTGGCGAATGGAAGGCTTCTCTCGCAGAGCCCGCCCGTGCATCCGCGGTGGTCGCGATTCGCGTCGAGCAGACGCGGGGCGACTATGGCGGCGCGGCGTTCAGCGATTACATCCGTCTTGATTGCGGTGCAGGAGAGATCCCACCGGGCGACTGGGCGGTTTCGAGCGTGCTTGAAACCTATTCCGGCAGCGCATGGTATCGCAGAAAGGTTCAACTCTCGGCCGCGCAGGCATCATCCGGAATCATGCTGGATCTCGGCAAGGTGGCGGCCTCTGCGGAGGTTCGCGTGAACGGCCAGACCGCCGGAATCCTGGCCTCACCACCGTGGAAACTGGACATCTCCGCGTTTGTGAAACCCGGTGAGAATCAGATTGAAGTTCTCGTTTGCAACACCCTTGCCAATCACTACGTAACCATTCCCACCCACTACCGGGGATCGACTGTCTCGGGATTGCTAGGACCTGTCCGCCTGGAAGTGCATAGTCGTTAACTGCTCCTGTATTCTCCATGATTCGGCTACTTCTCTTCCTGTTTTCGGCGTTAGTCCAAGCCGCCGAACCCACGGTTGTCACCGTATCGCCGCAGGAGGTCCGGCAGGAGTTCCAAGGCATGGGTTGCGGCGCGATTTTCTATGAGGCGCACGTCACCAGTCTCGGCAAGAACGGTCGTCCGGAAGAACAGGAAAAACTCTACGACGACATCTTCAGCAAGGTCCGCACGGATTTCCTCCAACTGCAGATCCGCCACGACCACGAGCCCAGGAACGACAACGAGGACCCCTACATTCAAAACTTAGACCCGAAGGATTTCGCCTACTGCGAGCACCCGCTGGAGATTTCCGCCGCCGCGAAAAAACGCAATCCCAACATGAAGCTCTACGCCGTGCTCTACACGCCGCCGCCGTGGATGAAGACCAACAACGACGCCGGTGGCGGAGGGAAGGAGAAGGCCACCATCAAGCCGGGCCTGGAACTCGAAGTCGGCGAGTATATCTGGGCTTTTCTCGCCCACATGCAGAAGCACGGTCAGCCGATCGACTACCTCAGCATTTCAAACGAAGCGGACTGGGGTCACGACCAACCGGGTTATTTTCTCACCACGGAGCAGCACACCCACCTGTTCGTGAAAATCGCGGAATACCTCGATGAAATGTCCCGCCGGCATCCCGAGGTTCCAAGTCCCAAACTGGTCGCCCCGAACATGCTCAGCGCCGTGGACACGGCGAACCATTCGCTGCCGGCGCTACTTGCCGCGGCGGCCGATCAGGTGGATGTGGTCGGAAACCACGACTACGACCGCCGTGGCCACCGCTGGGCGAAGATGCGCGAAGTCGCCGGAGTAAAGCCGCTTTGGATGACCGAAGCCTGTTTCAACGGCGTGGACAAGTCGCCCGGACTGATCAACTCCGCCGGCGAGTTCTGGCTCTACATGACCGAGGCGTTCAACGAGGGAGTGAACGTCTGGATGGCTTACGACTGGGTCTATCCGCCGCGTCAGGGCGGCGAGGCGCTGATTCATCTCAACTGGGGAAAAAGCTACCATCACACCAAAATCTATCACGGCTTCCGCCAATGGTGCGAGCCGCTGGTCCCCGGCATGCGCGTGGTGGATAGCAAGGTGAGCGGGCCGTTTGCCAGTGGCATCGCCAAACCCGGAATCAAGGCATCGTCGTTTCTCAGTGCGGACCAGTCGAAGCTCGTCGTCCACGTAGCCGCCGTCCAGGATCAGGATGCCGACATAGAGATCCGCATCGCGCCGCCATTTGGCGATGCGCCATTCCGCATGTGGCGCACGGGAAGCGAGGAAGACTTCGCGGAACTCCCCTCCGGCCGGGCAAAAAACGGCCGGATCACCACACGCCTGCCCGGTCGTGGGCTTCTGACAATTTCATTGGAAAGGTCTAACGATACTGGCGCCGGTGCGCCGGACCCGGTTCAGGTGGTCCTGCTGGCGGGCCAATCGAACATGGATGGAAACGTCCCTATCACCGCGCTTCCACCGGAGTTCAGGCAGGTGCCGGCAAACGTCAGCCTGATCGACAAGGGGAAGCCCGCGCGAATCGCCGGTGGCAGGACTTTCGGGCCTGAAGTTGCATTTGCCGCGACTCTTGCCGCGGCCAGGCCGTCGGATGATTTTCTCTTCGTCAAGCGGGCGATGGGTGGCACCTCGCTGGCGGGCTGGGCACCGCAGTGGGACGAGTCCCGGTTGGCTTCGAAATACGATGCCGCCGCTGGTCCGATCTATCGAAAGCTGTTGGATGACTACGCCGCAGCGATCAAAGGCCGCCCCGCTCGCCTCACCGGTGTGCTGTGGATGCAGGGAGAAAGCGACACCCGTTATCCGGCGCTCGGGCCGAACTATTTCGAGAACTTCAAGACGCTGATCGCCGCGTTCCGTCGCGATTTGAACGCGCCGGAACTTCCCTTCTTTTTCGGACGGGTCAACATGCCGGCCGACGCCACCGAGGCGGATAAGAAGACCATCAAGTTCCCTTACATCCAGCAGGTGCGGGCGGCCCAGGAACGCGCAGCCCGCGAGATTCCAGGAGTTTTCCTCATCGAAACCGACGACCTGGGCAAACAGGCAGACGGGATTCACTATGACGCCGCCGGGCAGATCGCCCTTGGTCGCCGCTTTGCCGAGGCGTGGCTCAAAACGGTGCGGCAGGAACCGCAACTCCCGCCGATGGAAGTGCTTTCGGTCGCAGGCCGTCCGGCGTTTCTAATTGCGCCCAATACAGAGGTGTCAGGCAAACCGAAGCCATGGGTCTGGTACGCACCGACCCTGCCGAGGCTGCCTGGTGCGGAGGAACGCTGGATGTTCGGGAAACTCCGCGAGGCGGGCATCGCCATCGCGGGCATCGACGTGGGCGAATCCTACGGAAGTCCTGCGGGGCGGGAGTTGTTCTCGAAGTTCCACGCGGAGATGGAAAAGCGCGGATATTCCCTCAAGCCTGTCATGTTAGGCCGCAGCCGCGGCGGCTTGATGAATCTTTCCTGGGCGGCCGAGAATCCTGACAAAGTCGCGGCCTTCGCCGGCATCTATCCGGTTTGCAATCTCACCAGCTATCCCGGTGTGGCCAAGGCGGCACCGGCCTATCAAATGACTCCGGAGAACCTGCGGAACGGTCTGGCCACGCACAACCCCATCGACCGTCTTGCTCCGCTCGCCAAGGCGGGCGTGCCGTTTTTCGCCATTCATGGCGACAGCGACAAGGTGGTTCCGTTGGAGGCCAACTCGGCACTCCTGAAATCCCGCTACGGTGCCCTCGGCGGCTCAATGCGGTTGATCGTTCCGCGCGGTCAGGGGCACAACCTCTGGCAGGGATTCTTCCAGTGCCAGGAGCTGCTGGATTTCGTCATCACCCAGGCCAAGCCATGAGTCCGCCTAGCATTGATATACACATGATATCCCGATTCCGCACCCACCTGCTATCCGTCATTTCCCTCGCAGCGGGGTCGCTCACGCCCGCCCATTCCGCCGAGCCGGTGCCGCCGGCCCTGCCACCCGGTGTTGCGGTCACCCATCCGCAAGGCAGCCCGCTTCGCTCCGCCCTCCGGCCGGTGCCGGAAAGCGCGATTTTCAAAATGGACGGCTGGTATCTCTGGGATCCGTCGGTGATCAAGGTCGGCGATACCTGGCACCTTTTCGCTTCACGGTGGCCCGCTTCAGAGAAAATGAAGGGCTGGTTCCACAGCCACGTCATTCGCGCAACCTCGAAGTCGCTTTTCGGCCCCTATCAGTTCCAGGAAGTGGCGCTTCATCCCTCGAAGCACCCTTGGGCGAAGCAGGCCATCCACAACCCGAAGGTGATGAAGGTGGGAACCCGATATCTCATCTATCATCTCGGCATCCCCGTCTGGCAGACCGGTTTCGCTTGGGCGGACTCGATCAAGGGGCCGTGGAAACCGGTCGCCAAACCCGTGCTGGCCACCAACAACCCGTCGATCCTCGTGCGGCCCGACGGCTCCGCGTATGCCGTGGGAAAATTCAAGCCGCGCCAGACCAAGGACGGCGAATGGGACGCCTACATGCAGTCGTTTGAGGCCCCATCCGTGGATGGTCCTTATCGGTTGTCAGGCGGGTCCGGCAACAGGCTGCCCGGGAACTTTGAACTCGAAGACCCCGTCGTCTGGCTGCAAGGCGGCCGCTATCAGGTGCTCTGCACCGATTGGGAATCCAAGGCCACGGGAATCCGCAAGGCACTCGTGCACTACAGTTCGGAAGACGGGGTGAAATACGACCTTGTCTCACAGGTGCCCGTCTGGTCGCAGACTGAACCCGTGCCACTTGCCGGCGGGGGATCCATCACCGTCGCCGGGATCGAGCGGCCTCAAGTGGTATCCGGGGAGAACGGAATTCCCATTGCGCTGCTTGTTTCCGCCTATCCGGAAGTCAAGGAGAGCGAGCCCACCTTCATCATCATCCGTCCGATGGAACCGTCCACGGCCGCTCACTGAGTGACGGCATTTGCGTTCCGTGAAAACCGGTTGGAACCTTGGGGACGGTCTCCAAGGTCAGAATGACAGAAATGCCGTGGTTTGCTACCATTCGCAAAGACTCTCCAGATAGGCGGCGGAGCCGTCGCGGAGCCAGCCGTCGAGCTGGGAGGGATCCTTGAGCTGTTGGCCGCGGAGGCGGGGAACGGCGATGTATCTGGTTTCGATCGACGGCAGGTGGCTCATGTCCACCCAGAGTTTTTCGAACTGGCAGACTGGGAAAATATCCTCCTGGCCGTGGCCCCAGCGTTTTTTCACGTCCTTGAGCGTGATGTAGGTGGGCATCCGCGCGGCAAGGGTGCGGATGGCGCTGTTGACCTTGTCGAGATCCGTCAAATCGGCGCGGGTGAGGTGGAAGGCTTGCAGCAGGGCGTCGATCTGGATCCAACAGGTGTTGCTGTTATAATAGGATAGGTTGAACTCGTCCTCCTCGCGCGGCATGGCGAGGCCTTCGACGAGTTGCGGGCGGCCGTTGACGCGGGCGAGGCCGCCGCCGCGGTCTTCGAGGCGGCGGGTAATGACTTCGAAACTGAGGCCCGCACCGCTGTCGAGGTGGTGGCCTAGCAGCGCGGGGTCCACGTTCATGCCGACGGTGTCGATGTTGTGGAGCACGAGCGTCTGGAGTTGCGGGCGCTCTGCGAGAAGCGTGGCGAGCGTG
>JBGSTM010000085.1:0-1620 GCA_041736495.1 Akkermansiaceae bacterium | reverse complement strand
CCCTTCTGCCGATGCGCGCCATCGCGGAAACCGCGGCGCTCGTCACCTCCCACGGTCTTGACCACCGGATTCCGATCACCAACGAGGATCCGGAAATCGCCCGCGTCATCCAGGTTCTCAACCAGATGATGGATCGCCTGGAAAACAGTTTCCATCAGGCGACCCGCTTCAGCGCCGACGCCTCGCACGAGCTGAAAACCCCGCTCGCGATCATGCAGGGCGAGCTGGAGAACGCCCTGCAGGACGCGCTTCCCGGCTCGCGGGAACAGCTGGTCTTCAGCAATCTGCTGGAGGAAACGCAGCGGCTCAAAACGATCACCCGGGGGTTGTTGCTGCTCGCCCGCGCCGATGCGGGCCAGCTCAAGCCTGCGATGGAGTCCGTCAACCTATCCGACTTGCTCGGGGAGATCATCGAAGACACCCGCATCCTAGCGGCGGAGAATCGGTTGGAGTTCGAAGTCGAACTCGCGCAGGGCATCACCATTCCGGCGGACCCCGCCCTGCTGCACACCGCGTTGTTCAATCTGTTCGTGAACGCGGTGAAATTCAACGAGCCCGGCGGAACGATCCGCGTCACACTCGAATCAGCGGCAAACAACGCCGTTCTAACACTCGGCAACTCCGGCCCCGGCATTCCCGCAGACGATCAGGACCGGATCTTCACCCGCTTCCACCGGGTGGATGCGGCAAGGCAGCGCAAAGTCGAAGGAATCGGCCTCGGCCTGAGCCTGGCGCGCGAAATCGTGCGGGCGCATGGCGGTGAGTTGGAGCTGCTGGAAAGCCGGCCCGGTTGGACCAGCTTCCGGATGCGGATGAAGACCGGTGGATTGCCTTCCACCGTTTAACGACCTCTTCCCCCCTTTCCTCCACCTTGAGGACCGATACACGGGCCACAGCCACGCCCGCCATTGTCGTTGCCAATCAGAATATCCTTGAGGTCATCCGCGGACATTGCTTCGGGGGAGTAGTCCCCGCCCCTTGCGGTTAGGTTGCGGTGAAAAGCCCGGAGATGATTGTTGGATGCCGCCTCCAGTTGGGCGAGGATTTCGCGATGGACGGGGAAATCGATTTGAGCTTTGCGAAGGTCGACGATGTCGAAATCCTCAAGCCGAACTCCGACACGACATGCGTCCTGCGGGGATTTCCGTCCTTCCGCCAGCCATTTGTCGAAGGTCTCATCCAGCCCCTCGGAAACGAAGCGTCGCCCGCGGGCCGGAACCGGCAACCGGATGCCCTCTGATTTGAGAATGGCGGCAAGGGCGTCCCGGTGCATCAACTCGGAGCGCGGAATATTGCGGAACGGCATGACGTCGGGATGCTTCGTTCCCAAAGCGACATACAGATCGTGGGCGAGGATTTCCTCTTCGTAAAGCCGGATCAGATCTCTTGGCCCGGCTGCGCGGGCGATGGACGAGAACGCCAGAAGCCCCAGCGCGAGAATGTGGATGGTTTTCATGATGGTAGATCGACCGTACGGATTGAGTTGGAATTCAGACGTCCCCCTCGGAACGCCTGAATTCACGATGTTGATTCTACCAGGTTCCGACAGGGCAGTTGGCAGTCCCGCCGCGCGGTCCGCTTCCGTCACGCGGCCCATTGCCCCGCCCGCGGCCCTGGCCG
>JBGSTM010000077.1:0-20566 GCA_041736495.1 Akkermansiaceae bacterium | reverse complement strand
ATCGAATTCGACGGCCAGGATTACGAGATCGCACCCACCTCCCGCAAGGTTGTCACCGTGCTTTTCCACCCGTTGCGCAAGCTCTGGGTCCTCGATCATTCACCCAAGTCAACATGGCCACCAATCCTCGGCCATTTCACGTTGAAATCCGTCTAGTTTTGATCCAGCGGAAAATCCAGCTTTGAACCAGCGCCGACACTGAAAACTCCGGGTCATGGCTCGGAACCTGCATCCCGCGAGGACACCCGATGATTTTCACCCGCCTTTTCAAAATCCACCTCAGCCTCATTCTTGCGGCCACCCTCTCATGCTCGCTGGCCGCGGCGGACGAGGTGATCCGCATCATGGCGGCGAACATCACGAGCGGAAACAACCAGTCCTATGACCCGGGTGAGGGAATCCGCGTTTTCCAGGGACTTGATCCGGACATCGTCCTCATCCAGGAGTTCAACTACTCGGACAACAGCCCGGCCAATTTCCGCAGCTTCGTGGACACCGCTTTCGGCCCGGAATTCAGTTATTTCCGCGAGGGCGGCAGCGAGCAAATTCCTAACGGAGTGATCAGCCGCTACCCGATCATCCAATCCGGAGAATGGATCGACGACGAGGTCAGCAACCGCGACTTCGCATGGGCGAGGATCGACATTCCCGGAGACAAGGACTTGTGGGCGGTGAGCGTGCATCTTCTAACGTCAAACGCATCGGATCGTAACGCCCAGGCGACGGCCTTGGTCGGTTTCATCCAAGCCAACATCCCCGCAACCGACTATCTCGTGGTCGGTGGTGACTTCAATACCAACAGTTTTACGGAATCCGCTCTGGGCACCCTCTCGAACGTCGTCAATACCAGCGGACGCCCGGACGATCAGGAGGGGGTGACCGGCACCAACAGATCACGATCCAACCCCTACGACCAGGTGCTGCCTGATCCGGACCTGAATGCCCTCGAAATCGGGGTCGTCATCAGCGGGCACGGCTTCTCTTACCCGGATGGACTCGTATTCGACAGCCGCGTCTTCACCCCGCTTTCCGCCGTGAGCCCTGTGCTCAGTGGAGACAGCAGCGCTACCAACATGCAACACATGGCGGTCATCCGTGACTTTCTAATCCCCACGGGCACCGGTCCCGCCGAGCCGGGTGCGCATGTCACGAACTTCGCAGGAACTGCAACCACGAATTCTATCAGTCTGAGCTGGACCGAATCAGTCACACCACCGGCTGCAAACGGATATCTGATCAAGGCCAGCACGAACCCCTCCATCATCGCTCCCAGCGATGGGGTGCCGGAGACTTCGGACACCGATCTATCCGATGGCAGCGCCACCCTCCTGATCCCCAGTGGCCAGCAAGCCGCGGCCTTCACCGGCTTGCCTGCCGGGACTACCTACCGTTTCAAGATCTATCCATATTCAAGCGGGACTTCCATCAACTACAAAACGAACGACCCGGTCCCCGCACTTGTTCTCAGCACTCTGCCTGACACCGGCTCCGTGCCGGCAGCACCCGTGCTTGGCACCACCTATTATCCGCACTCCACAGGCTTCACCGTCACCTGGAACCCGGTTCCAGGTGCCACGGACTATCGCCTTGATGTCTCTGAAAGCCCGACATTCTCAGGAGGCTCCAGCACCCTTCTTTCCGAGAATTTTGATGCGAGCTTGTCTGTCCCAGCTACTTGGACCGATGGGGGGACTGCCAACGACACATTCGCCATTCACTACAGCAGCGCCTCGAATTGCCGGGCGCTCGGGACCTCTGACACACTGATCACCCCGGCGGTCAACTTTCCAAGCAACCTCAGTTTCTACGTGGATTCAAGTGGTGGCGGAAACGGAAAGACTGCCACCGTCTCCTACTCGATCAATAACGGCGCTTGGCTGCCCCTGAGTTCCTTCACCGTATCCGAAACACTGACTCTCAAGACCATCAGTCTCACCAGCTCACCCAAGCTTGACGATGTTTCCAATGTCCGCTTCCGCTTTGAATCAAGCTTTAACACGTGGTATCTCGATGACGTCATTGCGACATCCACGACAGCCCCAGCTTTTGTAAATGGCTATCACGATCTTTCGGTCGGAAACCAGTCCTACCGCACCGTCACCGGTTTGGATCCCGCCACCACCTATTACTTCCGGGTCCGCGCCGTGAATCTAGCAGGCTCCAGCCCCAATTCCGGCACCGGCAGCGAAGCCACCCGCTCCACCGGTTCACCTTACGCCGTCTGGGCCAGTGAGCAAGGAATCGCTCCTGCCAGTTCCACGAGCGATTTTGACAAAGACTCACTCTCGGATTTTGAGGAATATCTATTTGCGAAAGATCCCAAACAACCCGGCTCGCAAGCCGAGCAACTCCAACTCTCAACCGCAAATGGAGCCTTCCAGGTCACCTTCAGGAGATCCCTCGCACCAGGCATCGTGTGGACCCACCAGGGAAACACGGATTTATCCGCCATTGGCACCGACTTGGTCCAAGGACCTGGCTACGGGAAATATCAGATCGTTTCAGCGGTCCGCATGGGGAATTACGAGGAAGTCACCCTCACGATCAACAGGGCCGGCGATCCCAATTTCTTCTACCGGATCAAAGCCGCGGAATCTCCGTGAAAGGATCCGGATATAACCCAAATAAGTGTTCCGTTTCAATGCTTGCCATGGTGGGTAAGCATCCACGCCTTTCCCGACCGTCTATCCACGGTGTGCTGGATTCAGGCGGCGTCTCCTGGGATTCTTCTTCTGGCGGGTGGCTCATAAAGCAGTCATGAGTGCGCGGAAAATGAGGCTCATCCGCCTTTCACCAATGGTCGGAATCGGAAGTATGCGGCGCAGGCGCCTTCGGAAGAAACCATGGGCGCTCCCAAGGGATGCTCCGGTTTACATCGGTTCCCGAACGCCGGGCACTGGTCCGGCCGTAGCGTGCCTAACATGACCTGGCCTCCCAGACATTCCTCGTCCCCACCCGTCGGGGGAGGCCCGAGATTGAAACGACGGGCGGCGTCGAAATCGGCATACTCCGCCCGCAAACCGAGACCACTCGCTGGAATAACTCCCAGTCCCCGCCATTCCCGGTCGATCACTTCGAACACACTCCGAGTCATGGCCAGCGCGGGCTCATTGCCGTCGGGACGGACCGCGCGCGCATAGGCGTTTTCCAACTCGGTGCGCCCTTCCTCCAACTGGCGCACGCAGCGCAAAATCCCATCCAACAGATCCACCGGCTCGAATCCCGTCACCACCACCGGAATGCGGTGGCGCTTGCTGAGCAATTCCAATTGCTCGACTCCAGTGACCGCCGCCGCATTTCCCGCGGCTAGAAATCCCTGCACTTCCGATCCCGGCGACATCAGGATGAACTGCATCGCCGGACCCACCAACACCTGCGAGACGAGCAACGAGAAATTTCCCACACCTCCCGCTTTCGCCTGATAGGCAGCCATTGCGTTCGCTGGAGCGGTGGTTTCAAAGCCGATGGCGAAGAACACGACTTCCCGATTCGGTTCGCGCCGGGCAATGGCCAGCGCGTCCAGCGGCGAATAAACAATCCTCACATCACCGCCCGCCGCCTTTGCGTGAAGCAGATCGCCCTGCCGGCCGGGAACGCGCAGCATGTCTCCGAACGAACACAGAATCACCTCAGGCCGTTTCGCGAGTTCCACTGCCTGATCGATCAGTCCGGCGGGCGTCACACACACCGGGCAACCCGGGCCGTGGATCAAACGAAGTTGCGGCGGCAACAACCGGTCAATGCCGAATCGCAGGATCGCATGGGTCTGGCCGCCGCACACCTCCATCAGCGTCCACGGCCGGGTGATCGTGCGTGCAAGTTCGTCAGCCAGCGCGTGCGCCGCCGCCGGATTGCGGTATTCCTCGATGAATTTCATGGCGGAGCCTCCTCCAGATCTCTCAGCTCCTCCAATTCCCGCAGGATCTCCCAGATCCGTGCGGCCTCGTCGGGGTCGATCTTCTGCAGCGCGAAACCCACATGCACTAGCACGTAGTCGCCGACCTCCGCATCGGGCGCATAGGCGAGATTGACGTTCTTCTCGATTGTCCCGAAACGCACCTTACCCGTCCGGTTCCATGGATCGGAAACAGAATCCACCGTCAACACTTGTCCTGGAATGGCTAGACACATGATCTGTTATTTCTGAGTGGGTGGATGCAGCCAACTTCCCGCGAAGGCCTGCCCGGCCGCGAGACCACCGTCGTTGGCAGGAAATCGTTCCGGTAGCAAAACCTCGTGCCCGGCTCCGGACAATGCCGATTCAACACCCTCTAGCAAACGCGCGTTCTGAAAACACCCGCCGCCGAGCACCACGGTGGAAAGGGCGGCGCATCCGGCCATTTCCGCCGTGATCGCGACCAGCGTTTGTTGAAAACGCGCGGCGATTTCCGGGGCTCCCACGCCCGCGCACACCGCCTGCCAAACCGCTTCGGCCAGTGGTGCGGTGTCCATTTCCCATGCCGGCATTTCCGGGAGCTCGGGCAGATCGAGAGTCCACCCGTCGCACTCACCCGAGAGTCGGACGTTTGCCGAAACCACCTCCGCATCCGGTCGAATGGAAAACGGATAGGGCTCTGCCCGCTCGGGATAACTGCTCGCCGCGGATTCCAACAACATGGCCGCCTCGCCTTCATAACGCGCCACCGGACACAGCCCAGCCAGTGCGGCGACCGCGTCAAACAAACGACCCGCGCTGCTTGTCCTGAGCGTTCCGGCGGCTCCGTCACAGAGTCTTCCCATGACGCTCGCTGTCAGGTCGAAACGCCGTGCGGCTTCATTGGCGACTTGCGGCCCCAGGGTTTCCCAAAGCCATGCGAATGCGCTGCGGCGGGGCTCCCTCACCGCGCGTTCCCCACCGGGCAGGGCGAAACGCCGGAGATGACCCACCCGCCGGCAGGACGCACCAAGAGCCAACATAAACTCACCACCCCAAACCGTACCGTCCGGGCCGTATCCGCTGCCATCCCAGATCACTCCAAGCACCGGGCCAGTGGGCATGGACTTCTGCTCCGCGAGCACCGCCAACAAGTGGGCGTGGTGGTGCTGAACTTCGAGACGCGGCAGCTCCAGACGTCTCGCACTAACCGAAGCGGAGTAGTCCGGGTGCGAATCACATGCCACCCACGCGGGCTGGAGTCGTAATAAACGCTGCAAGTCAACGGCGGTGTGCGCGTGACGTTCGCGTGCCAGCACGGTATCCTGATCCCCGAGATGCGGGCTCAGCACGAGATCCCGGCCCCGAACCAGAGCAAGCGCTCCCTTGACCTGTCCACCTACCGCCAGCCCGGGGCGGTCCACCTCAAGCGGCATTTTGATTGGAGCCGGGGCGAATCCTCTGGCCCGGCGAATCATGCGCATGCGACCCGCCATGATGCGGACCACCGAGTCATCGGCGGGTTGCACAATTTCGCGATCATGCACCAATAGCAGATCCGCCACCTTGCCGAGTCGGGCAACGGCTTCGGATGGTTCATGGCAAAGTGGTTCGTCGCTGAGATTTCCACTGGTGGCGACCACCGGACGTTTGAATTTTTCGCACAGCAGTAGTTGCAGGGGGGACGCTGGCAGGCACAGGCCCACGGTTGCGCAACCCGGCGCGATTTCCGGCGCGAGAAGTGAGCCAGGCTTAGATTCGACCAGGACAATCGGTGCTTCCGGGCTTGTCAGCAAAAGCGCTTCGCCTGCTGCGATGCGTGCGATCTCCTTCGCCACCGCGATGTCGCGCACCATAACCGCAAACGGTTTTGCATCGCGGTGTTTGAGTTCTCGGAGTCGCGCCACAGATGTGGGACACGTCGCATCCGTCCACAGTTGGAAGCCGCCAACCGCTTGCACTGCTAGAATGTCTCCTGCGCCCAATGCGGCGCAAGCCGCATCGATTGCCGCATTACCCTTAGCGACGCAACGCCCATCAGATGCGAGTGCCTGCAATCTTGGGCCACAGCGCGGACAGGCGATGGCCTCCGCATGGAAACGACGGTCTCTTGGATCCACATACTCCGCCGCGCAATCCGGACAGAGCGGAAACTCAACCAATGACGTGCGGGCCCGATCATAGGGCAACGACCGCGTCACCGTGTAGCGAGGACCACAGCGGGCACAGCCAACAAACGGATAGCCAAAGCGCCGGTCCATCGGATCCAACAACTCTCTCCGGCAGTCGGCACAAGGCGCAAGATCGGGCGCGAGCGCCGCGCCTCCGTCGCCCTCCAGGCAGCTCGGGGTGATCCGAAAATCCGACAGCCTCGAGGGCCCCGATTCCACCTCTTCCTCCAGCACAACTTCGACCCGCACAGGCTTGGGGGCATGGCGGAGCTCATCCATCAGGCCTAACAAATCTGCGGGCTTTCCCTCGGCCTCGATCCACACCCCGGACGCGTCGTTTCCGACCGTACCCGCTAGTCCAAGCCGCGTCGCTGCAAGGCAGACCCACGGCCGGAATCCCACTCCCTGCACGATCCCGGAAACCCTCCAGCGCCGCCGGATCAATTCGGATTTTTCGGTCGTCGGAAGTAGTGCGGCCGCGATCATAACAAGCGGTCCAGGAACGCGATCCAGTCATCGATTCCTGCTCCCGTGCGCGAGGAGACCTCGATGATCTCCGCGTCCGGGGCGACCCGTGAAATCGCCTCCCGCGCACGGGCGATGTCGAAGCCGGCGGGTTCAGCCAGATCGGTTTTTGAAATGACCACCGCCCGGGCTCCGTGGAAAATCGGCGGGTATTTGAGTGGTTTGTTTTCTCCTTCCGTCGAGGCTAGCAGAACGATTCGGTGCGCTTCACCGAGGTCGAACGAGGCGGGGCAGACCAGGTTGCCCACGTTTTCAATGAACAGAAGTTGCACTCCTTCCTTGGGAAGCGCGTCCACCGCCGCCGCCACCATCCGGGCATCGAGATGGCAGACGGTTCCGGTGGTGATCTGCACCACCGGCGCACCAGTGGGGCGCAGCGCCTCGGCATCGTCCTCCGTTTCCAAATCTCCGACGACCACCGCGCAGCCGACTCTGGGTTGCAGCCGTTCGAGAGTCGTCCTCAAAAGCGTGGTTTTGCCGGAGCCGGGGGACGAGACGACGTTCAAGGCGAGAATGCCGCGCGCCCGGAAATAGCCCCGGTTGCGCTCCGCTTCACGCTGGTTCACATCAAGAATAGGTTGCACGCCCTGGCCGCCGTGACTGTGCCAGGACACCGTGCCGTCCGCTCCTGTATGGGCATGCCAGCCGTCCTCATGCTCGTGAACATGCGGTTCATGGTCGTGATCGTGGTGATCCTCGTGAGCCTGATGCTCATGGTGGGCGTGATGCCCATGGTGCGCATGACCGGCTTTGTGGCCGGCATGCACGCGGAATTGATCGTTTTTTTCGCAGCCGCAGTTGTCGCACATAATGATTCGTTGGTTTAGGAAATCAGGGGTTCAATCCCACAAAGTAATAGTTCTCGACCCGCCCGCAGCAGCTGCAAGCCTCCGCCGCATCGCGGACAAGTGAAATCCAGCCGATCGAGATCGAGCTCGCCACAATCCGCACAGGAGAAACGGCCGGGCTCGGTTTCCATCACCAACTCCGCACCTTCCGCCGGAGTGCCGGCTGACAAGGCTTCAAATGCGAACTCCAGCGCCTCGGGCACGACCCCGGACAACAGTCCGAGCCGGACTCTAACACGAATTACGCGCGCCCATCCATTCACCCCCGCCAGGGAGGCGAGCTGGTAGAGAAGCGCTTCGCTGATTGCGGCTTCGTGCATGGGTTTAAGGTGCGTCATTAACCACGAGCCGGTAGAAACAGGAAGGCGTGTTCAGGAGTGAGGGGCTGGCATCGTGTTCGGTTCCGTCGCCGATGACCGGAGATCCGACGCTCGTCCATTTGCCCGCGGCGAGATCGGTACACTGCTGAATCTGATAGCGGAATCCGGCTTCAGCTAGGAAACGCAGGGTTACCCCGGAGCCGTTTACCGCGAGTTGCACCGGTGGCTTGGGCAGCCCCTCCAGCATCGAACGAAGCCCCGTGAGGCGCCACAGCACCTGGGTTTGATCCGGCGCGATCGCATCGCCTGCCACACATTCCCCATCTTCGGAAATCACCGGTCGCGTGTAAGTGAAACGATAGCCGCTCACCGGCAGACCGGCGGCGGCGCACATGCCCGACAGACTCCGCATGCCGCGGTTCGCATCCCAGATGAAGATTTCGTTGTCGCCGTCCGACGCGCCTACGCCGACGACGATGTTGCCATCACCGCTGACACCTGTGGCCTGTGATTGGAAGGCGCCGCCGGTCAAATCGCCAAGACCGGTCATGCCGGAGGTGGTCCACCGGAAGGCTTCCATGCCGTTGGTGGAATTGCTGCGGCCTACCACCACGCTCCCATCGCGGGACACGCCGAGCGCTTCCGAGAAATCAATCCCGCCTGCCAGATCTCCAAGATTGACCATCGCCGCTCCGTTCACCGAGCGGAACGCGTTGACTCCTGTGGCCGCCGTTCCCCAGCCGACAATCGTCGTGCCATCCGCGGAGATCCGTGTGGCTTCGGACTGGGTCGCTCCACCGGGGAAATCCCCGAGGGAAGTGACCGTTCCGCCACTAACAGCCCATTTTGCCGCGACTCCGTAGTAGGATGACTTTTCTCCGGTCGGATTGCGACCGACCGCTGTTGTTCCTGCCCGGTTCAAGTCGTTGACCACCGAGTTGCGGAATGATGTCATCGACTGGCTGCTTCCGTTCACCCAGCACGCGGCCTTGCCCGCTGCATTGAATTTCCATCCTGCAAGGACCGTTCCATTCGCGGAGACCGCCCACGCCCCGCCGGTCAGCGGCAAGGTGTTATCCAGTTTCGTGCCACCGGCGGCGGGAGTCCATTTCACCGCTTGGGGCACCCAGGTGGCTAGCGACCAACCGGCTGCGGCGATCGTCGAGCCATCGACCGAAATCGCGCCGACCGTCCCCATGCCGAGGAAATCACCCGATGCGGGCAAAACTTCAAACGACGCCGCAGACGCGGCCGAGGTGAGCGCCGGTATCAGCAACCAGCGTGAGTGGTGGGATCGTGTGGTTTTCATCCTGCTGGCCATCTGTTAAAAGTGGATTTTCCGAAGTTAGGCGAAGTGCAACCGATACATGGGGACAGCGACTGCACACAGCTCATGGAGACGCCGTTCCAGCCCCTCGCGGCGCAGTCGGCATAGGTGCTTGGCCCCTTGCATCCGAGTTCCTCAAGGCAACCAACGACGCCGAAGGTTTTGGCCTCCTCCATGTCTTTGAGAGGACAGGTGTCGTGAACCGTCCTTCCGAAAAACTTGAGAGGCCGCAAATTCGAGTCCAAAGCCGGCACGCCTAGCTGGATCAAATGCACCAGCGTCCCGATCATCCAGTCCGGATGAGGCGGGCACCCGGGTACCCGGATGAACGGCTTGTTCACGCCCTTGCCTTGCAGATAGGAAATCGCATCCACTGCTCCCGTTGGATTGTTAGGCGCTGCGGGGATCCCCCCGAACGAAGCACAGCTCCCAACCGCCACCACATGGCTAGCCATCTGCGCCGCACGCAGCAGGTGATCGCAGAAATTCTCACCCCCGAAGCGGCAGGACTCCGGAATGCCAAGTGGCACCGCGCCTTCAACCACCAGGATGTAGTTTCCTCCGGCGATCGTGTGGTTCACGACATCGACCGCTTCCTGTCCTTGCACGGTGGAAAGCGTCTGATGGAACTGCAGCGACAGATGTTTCGTGAGCAGCGACGCGGGTAGAATCGGATAGCTGTTCAGCAGGGAAATCGAGCAACCCGAGCAGTTCGATCCTTCCAGCCAGAGCAAGGGCACGCGACCAGTGGAAAGCGCCTGCACGGCGGCTTCCAATTTGGGCACGTAGCCTTTCGATAGCCCCCACAGTGCGGCCATACGCGCGGCGACGGATAGAAATTCGCGCCGGGAGTGACCGGGCGATCCATGGGTAAGTTCATCGGGAGAAGACATGATGGGTTGGAGTTGATGATTTCAGTGGACCGCGCAGGAAAGACAGGGGTCGAACGAGCGGACGACCCGCACGGTTTCGACTGGAGTCGCGGGATTGGCGACAGGAGTGCCCACCAGCGCCTGCTCGATCGCGCCGGGCTGCCCCCGGTCATCGCGGGGCGAGGCGTTCCAAGTCGTGGGCACCACGCATTGATAGCGGGAAATCACGCCCCCGCTGATCTGCATCCAATGGCCGAGCGCGCCGCGGGCGGCTTCCGTTAGGCCGATCCCTTGGCCGGACGATGGCACAGTGAAGGTGGAAAAGCTGCTCACATCCGGCGTTAGCGCCTGGATCCATTGCTCGCAGCGGTCCGCGATGATCTTGCACTCGATCGCCCGCGCGGCGTGACGACCCATCACCGAATCCAAGTCCGCGATGGGCCGACCCGTCGTCTGAAGCAGGAAGTTCATCAAGGTCGTCACGGCAGGGTTGGTGCCACGCTTGTAGGCAATGAGCATGCGCGCCAGCGGTCCGACTTCCATGACAAGTCCGTTGTAACGCGGTGCCTTGATCCATGAGTAAGCGCCTGTTTTGCGAGGATCCGGTGTGGTGTCTCCCGCAAACGGATGCTGGCTCGATGCGGAGGAGAACCATGAACTGCCGACATCCTCGGTGATTTTCGTCTGGTCCACGTTTTGTAACACATCGCCGGCGAGCACGCCGGATGGCAGCAGCAGGCTGGTTCCAGCCGAGTTTTCAGGGAAAACTCCGTAGGCGAGGAAATTACCCGGTCCGCGCCCGATCTGATAGTAGTCGGAAAACGCGCTGGCCACCGCCAACACGTCGGGTACGTAGGAGCGGTCGATGAAATCGCGTAGCTGGCGGATGATGGCGAGGCATTCGGCGATCATTTTTCCCCCGATGCGGATCGTCGCTCCACCGGGAATGATCGACGCCACGTGCGGAAGCTTGCCGCCAAGCAGCGCACCGAGTTTCGACGCCTCGCTGCGGACCTCGAGGGCTTTCAAGTAGTTGCGGATCGCCCCGAGATTCAGCGCGGTATCGGTGGCATAAGCCCCTTCCATGCGGGGCAGGAACGGAGCAGCGGGATAGTAGTTCGTGGAACCGATTTCCGACTGCACCCAGCCTTTCAGATAGTTCATCGCCGCATCGCGCCCCTGGTATTGCAGGACCGCCGTGATATCGATGAAATCGATCGCAGATAGAGTATAGAAATGCAGGATATGGGATTGGATGAAATTGGCCGCGGCGACAATGTTTCGGATGAGCCGGCCGTTCGTCGGCGGAGTCACGCCACAGGCCATGTCCTGCGCGAGAACCGAGGCGACGGCGTGTTCCACCGGGCAGACACCGCAGATCCGCTGGGTGATGTATTGGGCGTCGATGGGCTTGCGACCTTTGAGGATGGCCTCGAAGCCACGGAAGGATTCCCCGGTGGATTCGGCGGAGATCACCAATCCGTCTTCGACTTCCACCCGGATCGACAGATGGCCTTCGATGCGGGTGACGGGATCAACAAGAACAGACTGGGCCATGATGTGGGAGGTTGAAGGTTGTTAAAAAATTTTCGGAATCAGATGGTCCTGCGGTTCCAGCTTTTGGCGACTGCCCAGGCGGCGAAAAAGGTCACGAGGGCACCCGTCAGACCGGCAAGTGAGGCCGAGAGAAGCTCATGGGAAATCGCCGGAACGGTATAGTTCGGCAATGGTGCGCCAAACGATGGTGAAGTTTTGTGAAGGAAGCTCAGGGTTCCCGCGACGGACTCCAATCCATCAGGCCAGCTGCAGGCGAACGGAGCGATCATGAGCGCAATGATCAACGCGGATGCACCCAGGAGAATTGCCGGGCGTTGCGTGGAAGTCCGCGATGAAAGCGCAGACAACCCTGCAATTAGACTTACCGTGATGAACGCTTCGCCCAGACCGATCAACGCATGCACCGACAACATGGCCGGAGTGACTTGGGAAAAGGCAATCGTCCCGGACGCGGCCAGTTCCACCGAGCAGGCAAGTGAGGCGAGCATCACTGAAATCCATGCGGCAAGTCCAAGGGTGAGGGGATTCCGGTTGGACATGAATGCGGTGAGTCGTGTCCAGATCCAGCCGCCAAGACCTGCGCCGATCAGGGCCATGTTGACAAGGTTCGCGCCCAGTACGGATAGACCGCCGTCCGCGAATGCGAGGCACTGCAAAGTGACGACGAGGGAAATCGCAAGAACACCGAAGGGAATCCCTAGCAACGCGGCGGCGAACACTCCGCCAATGACATGTCCCGAGGTGCCGGAAAGCACCGGAAGGTTCACCATTTGTCCCGCGAAGATGAACGCACTCACGGCGGCGAATAGCAGGGGTTCGGGCTTTTTGGGTGCTTTCAGCGCCATCGTGGCGGCCAAAGCGACTCCTGCCACACTGACGGCTGCCGTAACCGGACAAACCGCACCTTCCAACATGGATGAGGGAATATGCATGGTGTGTTTTTTCACCCGAACTTATGGAATGTCCATGGAGTTTCCGTAACGGTCTGGTCACGCATCAATCCATGCTTCATCTATGAGAATCCATGCGAACCCGATGACTTTGGACCTATGAAATCCGCTTGTATTCTTGCATCGGGCGCCCGGGGACTGCATTCATGAATCATGTCAGTGCAATGTCCACTTCCCTTTACTTCCGGTGAATGCATCACGATGGCACACGGTGGTGGCGGGCGACTTGCCTGGGAATTGCTAGAGAAGGTTTTTCTACCCGCGCTGGGCGAACCGGGCGGGCATGAGCGCCATGATGGCGCGGTGCTGGATCCGATAGGGACGAAGGTTGCGTTCTCTACCGACGCGCATGTAGTCAGTCCGTTGTTTTTCCCGGGTGGCAGCATCGGCCACCTCGCGGTATGCGGCACGGTCAATGACCTGGCGATGTGCGGGGCGGAACCCCGCTGGCTGTCGACCGCATTCGTGCTGGAGGAAGGTCTGCCAATGTCCCTATTGCGGCAGGTTCTATCCGACATGCGCACGGTGGCGGATGCGGCCGGAGTCACCATCGTCACCGGCGACACCAAGGTGGTCGAGCGCGGAAAGGCGGATGGTTTATATATCGTGACCGCAGGCATCGGACTGATCCGTTGCAAGTTTCCGATCCGACCCAAAGCGGTCAGAGCGGGTGATGCGGTTCTGCTGAGCGGCGATCTCGGGCGACACGGTGCGGCCGTGCTCGCTGCCCGCGAGGGATTGGAATTCGAGCCCGCTCCCCTGAGCGACTGCCTGCCGTTGCATCGTCCGGTTCTATCAGTGATCGAGGCCGGCGTGGAAATCCACTGCCTCCGCGACTGCACCCGTGGTGGCCTCACTGCGGCCCTGACAGAAATCGCACGTGATGGCGGCGTCCGGCTGCGGGTGAGGGAGGCCGCGATTCCAGTTTCACCCGGAGTGGCTGCTGCCTGCGAACTGCTAGGTCTCGACGCGCTTCAAATGGCCTGTGAAGGACGCTTCATCGCATTCGTTCCCGAATCACAAGCCGCTCGGGCCCTCGAAATCCTGCGGGCGGATCCGGCTTCTAGCAATGCGGTATGCATCGGAAACGTGACCGCCGAGGAGGGTGAGGGAACCGTGGAACTGGAAACCACCCTCGGCGTGTTGCGCGCGCTGGATTTACCCGCGGGAGCGCAACTACCACGGATTTGCTGAGAGTGATGCTCAGGGTGGGTCAATCAATCAGAAGGCAGTGACTTTCACGGTGGCGAGGCTACCCGGACGCGATAGAAGCGCACGCCATGGGCGGGAGATCTGCTGGTGAGGGTGAAGTCGTCGGTAAAACTTTGCGTTGATGATGCACCGAGCGCGGCGGGATCGCACTCACTCGCAATGGGCCGCATGATAACATTGAACACCGCGTTCAGGTTGTCGCTGAACTGCACCGGGGATTCGTGGCCATGTTGGAATGCCGATGCATTCAACACCGACAGGGTTAGCGAGAAAGAGAGGAGCACCGCCACGGAACGGAGCAGCCGGAGAAGGATCGTGTTGGTTTTCATAGGTGACTGCTAGAAAGTTGCTTTTGCGATGAATGCCGTTGAAAGAGTTTATTAACAGACCGGAGTCGGGGAGAAAAGGGGTTGGAACCTCGCGCACCACGCGAGCCCGCCCATTTCAGCCCCTGGCCCTGCGGCGCATCAAGGCGAAGCCCGCTAGCTTACCACCAGCAGCAGCGGCGCCGATGCCGGCTCGGGCACCGCCGAAACAAGCGACACATTGTCAAAGCGGACGGTGGCCTGGTCGTTCTGCTGCGAGGCGCCGATGGTGCCCAGATACAGGGTGTGCAAGCCGGGTGAAAGTTGCAGCGTCACATGCTGGCCCAGATGCCTGGCGCTGGTGACGCCCTCGCTGCCATAGGTCTTGCTGAACGCCGCCTGCGATGCCGGCACATACCAGTTGTCGATCGCCACCTTGACGCCGTTGATGGAAGTGCCGTTATAGGCATTTCCAAGCAGGAAGTCGAACGTCAGATCAAACGTACCACCCGTCCCGGCATGAAATTGCTGGTAAACGTAGTAGCGGTGGGTGGTCACGTGATTGCCGGCGGTGCTGAACCGCAACTCGCCGTTCCAGACACCGGCATTGTCGGAGGTGCTACCGAGATTGCTCCAGCCAGTCGGCGGCGGGTCCGACGACAGTACCGGCTGGTAGGTCTGCGCAAAGTCTCCGTTGGTCAACAGGTTGTCTGATGCTGCGGCTTGGGACGCAGCCGCCAGCATGGCGAACAGAAACTAGCCGGTTCGGGCCAGCGGCCTCGTGGCGTTGATTGCGAGATCAAGATTTTGTTTTCATGGCCGGTTCTGAATCTTGAGTGATGCCTGAGAGGGAAAACTTGGATAGGGCGTGTGGCGGTCGCTCTGGGTTAGGGAAGGACGAGTCGGAAAAAGCGGCTGCCCGTGGGATTCGGAATCAAGACTTGGTTCTCCTCGCCGTTCGTATTGATCGACAACTCGGAGTCCACCCAACTCGCGGGACTCAGGTCCGGGCTTTCCTGAAAGATCCAGTCGGTGGCGCTGGCCGGCCAGGTAATACCGAAGGTGCCGGGTTCGGTGCGGCTGATGGCGACAATGGGCAGAAAGTTCGCGATGAGCGTGCGGTCGGCGGCGGCCGGAAAAGAATAGCCGTTGCTGACGCTGACGACGGTGCCGCCCTCGGTCCAGCCCGTGAACTGATAGCCCGCGGCCGGTGTCGCGAGGAGGGTGACATTTCCCCCGGTGCCGTAGCCGCCGCCACCCGTCACGATGCCGGAGGGAGCGTATGACGGAACCGTGGTTACTGTGAAGCCCGGCGCAAAGTTCGCCACAAGTGCGCGGTTCGCGTTCACGGTGATGGCGTGAACGGGCGAGGTGCTGACTGGCGTGCCGCCCTCGGTCCAGTTTACAAAGTAATAGCCCGCGTTCGGCGTGGCCGTGAGTGAAGCGGGTGTGCCGGAGTTGTAGTTGCCATCACCGCCGGTCGTCCCGCCCGCGGCTGGCGCGACACTCGTCGATACGACGAAGCCCGGGGCCACGGTGAAATTTGCGATAAAGACGTAGTCATCGAAGGCGTCGAACGTGACTGGGTTGGTGGTGCCCGCCGGCGCCCCCCCGTGGGTCCATGAGCCGAAGACATAGCCCGGCGCGGGCGTCGCAGTGAGGGTCACGCTCGCGCCGTTTCCGACCACTCCTGCCCCCGTGACGCTGCCGCCTTCCATCGGGGAGGCGGTCGCGGTGATCGTGCGATTGGTCGCCACGAAAAATGCCTTGAGCGCGGTGTGGGTCGTGAGGGGGAAGGTATAGTTCGGGCTGCTGCTCACGATGTTCGTACCGATCAGCCAACTTGCCAAGGCATAGCCGACCGCCGGGGTGGCATTCACGGTGACATTCGTGCCGTTGGGAAAAGTGCCGCCGCCCGTGGTCGTGCCGCCTCCGACGGGAAACGAAGATAGTGTGAGCACGGGATTGTTCGGCTCGAAGACGGCGGTCAGCGTGGTGCCGTAGCAGACCATGTGCTTGAGCACGGGATTGCTGCTCACGATGTGTGGCACGCCGCTCAGGTCACCGAGGCCGGCACCTTGTTTCCAATAGACGAATCGATATCCGGAAGCCGGTGTGGCGGTGATGGTGATGAGCGTGCCGCCGTTGTAACTTTTACCCGCAAGGCCTGCGGTGCCAGCTAACAGAACGTTGCCCGAGTTGGCCGGGGAGACGACACCGTTGATGAAAAAGGTGTTGTAGGTATAAGTGAAGTTAGCCACGAGATTGCGGTCTTCGACAGCGGGAAATTGATAAAGCCCGCCACCGGAATTCGGGAGATTCACCAGTTCGCCATTTTCCGTCCAACCTACGAACGAGACGCCGTCGGCCGGACTCAGATCGAGATCGACGATTTCGTCCGCGTTGTAGGTGCCCGCGCCGCCGACGTTGCCATAGATGCTGGGGTTGACCACGGCGTTGATCACATACGGTCCGGTATTCGGCCCGGAGAAATTTGCGGTGAGAGTTTTGTGGCCATCTGCCGCGAAAGTAAAACTGGCATTCGCGCTAACGACGAGTCCTGCTTCGGTCCAGTTGATGAATGTGCGGCCGCCCGCGGGTGTGGCATTCACTGTCACGTTGACGCCGGGATTGAATGTGCCGCCACCGGTGACACTACCGCCTGCAGCAGGCATGGGATTCACGGTGATCGTGACGGGTTCGGTCGCCGAATTCAGCAAGGTAAAGGCTGTGTCGCCAGCTCGATTCACATAGTTGAAATCACCCGTCACGGCGGGCACTTGGGCGAAGTGAGTGCTATTGCCAGTCGTGCCCGCGCTCCACTGCCAGTTCGGTGGCAAGACGTTCTGCACGGCGTAGATTTGCATCCAGTAAGTTTGCCCGCCCGTTATCGTGAAGCCCGCCGGGAGCGTGAAGCGGAAATCCGAATAGCCAGTTGCCCCCACCGGAGTTTCATGGGCGTTGCCCGCGACATGCCAGATGGTGCCACCGGGCAGCGCGATGGTGTTGATGCTGATTACAAACTCCGAGTGCGAGGTGGAGAGTGATGTGCCGCGCCACTGGATTTCGCGCAACGTCTGCGTCGCGGGCGCACTGAACGAGTCCCATACGAACTCGTCGAGGTTGCTTCCTTCCACTGTATAACTGGCCGAGACATGGCCGCCGCCTCCCGTACTTGGCGGTTGAGTCTAGGCGACGGCGGCACTGACTGGATGAGCCGTGAGAACCAAGGCGAGCAGGATGTACAGGAAATTCATGTGCTAGTTGATCGAGCGTTGCGCGATTTCCCGGGCATCAGGGCTTCACGAGGCGGAAGTAAATTCCGGGAACGTTCAGCGTGCTGACGCGGGTGCGCTTTTTGCCTCCGCTGAGGTTGATTGGACGCGTGCTGTTGACCCATTTGGAGAGATCGGTGCTTTCCTGCAGCACCCAGCCGTCGGCGGTTTCCGGCCACTCGAATTCCATTTCGTTTTCATTCTCCGTTTCGTGAAAGCCGGTGGCGGGAATGGCGATGAAATTCGCGACGAGGGTGCGGTTGACACTCGCGACGAACTGATAGTCGGTGTCCGTGTTCACTTCGACAGCTCCTTCACTCCAGTGGGAGAATTTGTAGCCACTGGCCGCCGCCGCTGTCGCGGTGACGGGTGCGCCGATGACTATACCGCCACCGCCACTGACGGTGCCTCCCTCAGGTGGCGTGGCACTCAGCGAGATGGCGACGTTGCCTTCGGAAACGAAGTTGGCGACGAGCGTGCGGCTGTTCATGATGGTGAACTCATATTTCCAGTCCGTGCTGACCTCCACGCCGTTTTCCGTCCAGTTCACGAAGGCGTAGCCCGGGTTTGCATCCGCCTGCACGTCCGCGGCATCGCCCTCGTCGTATTTCTTCGCATCCGCCTCGACCGAACCGCCATCCGGGGGTGAGGCGGAGACGATGACGACCAGCGGATCTCCGCCGCCACCGCCGGTGGAAGTGAAGTTCGCGACGAGTGTGCGGTTCGCGGTGGCGACAAAGGTATAGCTGGCGCTGGCACTGACGGGCGCGCCGCCTTCCGTCCAGTTCTTGAAGTTATAGTTCGCATTGGCAGTCGCGGTGACGGTGACGTTCCCACCATCGGCCACGGTGCCGCCGCCGGTGACATTGCCACCGATCAGGGGGGCGGCGCTCACGCTGATGATGCGGCCGGAGCCCGCGACGGCGAAGTTGGCCACGAGAACGCGATCCGAGGCAGCATTGAAGGTATAACTCGCGGTGGCGCTCACCGCGAGACCGTCTTCGGTCCAGTTGGTGAAGGTATAGCCGCCATTCGCAGTAGCGGTCACGGTGACGCTGTCACCATCGTTGAAGATGCCGTCACCGGTGGTCGTGCCTCCCGCAAGCGGCAGCGCGCTGGTGCTGATAGAGTGAGCGGGCGCGAAATTGGCAACCAGCGAGTGGTTCACATTCATCGCCAGGGTGTAGGAGCTGTTGGAGCTGACGGCGACGCCGTTGTCCGACCAGTTGAGGAAGGTGAAGCCCGGTTCCGCCGTCGCTGTCACCGTGGCATCCGCATCGACGGCGAAGGAGCCGTCGCCAGTAGTGATGCCGCCGCCGACGGGGTTGGTGGTCGTGTCTAGCAGGCATGCGGGTGGCAAAGCGGCGTCTGCGGCGGCGATGAGCAACGTGTAGTTTTTGGACACGTCGGCATTGATGGCGTCGCTGGCAGTGATTTTAAATTGGAACGAACCGCTGACCGTAGGTGTGCCCTCAAGGACTCCGGTGAATTCGTCAAATGTCATCCCGTCGGGCAAGGCGCCTTCCAGCAGCGAGGCGAAAGGAAACCCACCTTCGATGACGACCGTGCGGGCGGCAAACGGAGTGTTGATCCGACCTTCGCCGACGTGGTCGATCAGTCCGACCGGCGCGTCCACATCCACGGCGGCCATTTGTGAGCCGGTGAAGTCTCCCACGATCTCAACCGTGGACATGTCTTCGGTGACTTTCACCCATTCTCCGCCAACCATGTGATGGTTGTAGGTCCTTTCGCCGCTGCCGTGGAGGTCGTCGACATCGACTGAATCGGCGACGGCCTCACCGCTCTCACCGTCAAGCGGACCTGTGTATTTGAAAAATTCGTAGCGGCGTGTCACCACTTCGTCGCCATTCGGGAGATCTTCCGGCGCAGCGGCAAGCTCGGCGTTAGGGCCACCGTCCGGAGCGCTGGTTTTCAGCTGCAAAATGCGCCATTCCACCTCGACCTCATCCGGTTCGCCATTGGCCCAGTTTTTGTCGTTCGCATCGGCGGGATCATCGCTCACGAGTTCGCGCAGTTTGATTTCCTTGTTGTTGTGCGTCTTGGTTTTGATCTCCTTGACCCATACGGCTTTGCCAAATTCCTTCACCGGTGGCACCGGCGGTGGTGGTGGGGCGATCACTGCCTGCACCTGCGCGGGAGCGGGATTGCCGGCGACCGGCGGGAAGTAGGTGAACACCGGAGTGGCCACCTGCACCGCGCCGCCGTGCACGAGCGCGCCGCTGCCGTTGTCGATGAGCCAATTGTATTTCACCACCGAAGCCGGCACCCGATAGCCGACGCCAAAGTGCTCGCCGCCGAAGTTCACACTCGGATTGGTGAACATGTGGCCGTTGGTCGGATTGATGGGGCCGCTCGGGATCGCGGTGTAGGCCGCCCATGTGCCGTCGGGGTTCTTTTTGCTCTCCCAGCGGATGCGGCATTTTGGATGCACGGGATCGGTGTCATCCTGCTCGATCCGAGGTGCGCCGTAGTGATTGTAATTATAGGTGTAAGTGATGTCGGTGCTGTGGCAGTCCTCGATTTCGATTTCGAAGCCGTGGCACTCCGTCCCGGTGTCGTTGACCGTGTCGAAATTATTGATGCTGCCATAAGCGATGCTGGCTTGTGCCCTGCCCGCTTGCAGCGCCAAGGCACACAACGCCGCCATGGCGATCCGTTTGATGGTGGTGTTAGTTTTCATGGTTTGATTGGTAGATTACGGTGCGGATTCTTGTGAATCCCGTTCACATGTCGCAAGCTAGTGACGGATGAGCGTATTTCTCAAAAGATTTGAAGTAACTGATTGGTTGGGTGGAAAATGCGGCGATGGTTTCCTGGATGAGGTAACCGTTCGGTTACGCGAATTCGATGCCTCCGCCGCGCTGCCTGGGTCTAGAATCGCCGGTGAAATCCCACCCATGCACATTCTCGTCGTTGAAGATCAGGCCGACCTCGCCCGCCATATTGTCAGTGCGCTCATCCGCACTGGGCACACTGCTGCCGCCGTGCATGACGGGGCGGAGGCGCTGGACATGATTCTCGCAAACGCGCCGCATCTGGTGGTTCTGGACGTGAACCTGCCGTCGCTCGACGGCTTCACCATCCTTGCCCGGCTGCGCAAGGCGCAATGCCCGACACGGGTGCTCATTCTAACTGCGAACGGCGAGGTGGAGGATCGGGTGAAAGGCCTGAATGCAGGCGCGGATGATTATCTGGCAAAACCCTTCGCGATGGACGAACTGCTGGCCCGCGTGAACGTGCTTGGCCGCCGCGGCGGTGCGATCGCGGAATCCGACGTGCTGCGCGCGGGCGACCTGCTGATGGACCTGC
>JBGSTM010000070.1:0-17461 GCA_041736495.1 Akkermansiaceae bacterium | reverse complement strand
GTCCGACTCGTGACATGGTAGTGTTTTCCTTTGACGAGTTAAGGTTTACCAGACGTTGGCGAGGAGCTCGCCGCCGAGGTTTTGCTTCTTGGCGGATCCACCGGACATGACGCCCTTGGAGGTGGAGACGATGGAAATGCCCAGGCCGGACATCACGCGAGGAACTTCATTGGCGCCGATGTAGTGGCGGCGGCCGGGAGTGGAGACGCGCTTGAGGTCGGTGAGGACCGAGCGGCCGTCGATGAACTTCGGCTTCAGCTTGAGCGTGGTACGCTCGCCGGTGACGACTTCATAGTTCCAGAGGTAGCCTTCTTCCTGGAGGATGCGGGCGATGTCCGCCTTGATCCTGGAATAAGGTGCGGTGAATTCCTCGTTGCCGGCGCGGGCGGCGTTTTTGAAACGCGTGAGGAAATCGGAGATTGGATCGGTGAGAACTGCCATAACAGGTGCTTTCTTTAAATGGGGTGCGGTGTGTTAGTTGGCAGCGACGGCTTCGGCTTCAACTTCGTTGGCCTTCTTCATGTCGCGGAACGGCATGCCAAGCTCCATGAGCAGGGCGCGTCCTTCGGCGTCGGTTGGCGCGGAGGTCACGAAAATCAGGTCGAAGCCGATGGTGCGCTTGATCTGATCGATTTCGATTTCCGGGAAAATGGACTGGTCACTGATGCCGCAGGCGTAGTTGCCGCGACCGTCGAACGACTTCGAGGAAATCCCGCGGAAGTCGCGGATGTTCGGGGCGGTGACGTTGATGAACCGGTGCAGGAATTCCCACATGCGGGGGCCACGAAGAGTGACGCGGGCGCCGAGGGCTTCACCTTCGCGGAGCTTGAAGTTGGCGACAGCCTTCTTCGAGAACGTGATGGACGGGCGCTGGCCGGTGATTTTCTGGATCTCGTTGACGGCGTCATCGACGGCGACTTTACGGTCCGGGGACTTGCCCATGCAGGAAGTGACCACAATCTTTTCGAGACGCGGAACTTGATGGCCATTGGTGTATCCGAGGCTCTTCATGAGGCTCGGGACAACCTTGTCCTTATAATGTTGTTGTAGTGCTGGTGTGCTCATGTTTTTGCGGGTCAGCGCCGATTGATTCGGGCGCTTAAGCGCGGGCGGAAGTGCGGGTGCTCCTTTCGAAGCTTGCGCTTCAGCCCACTTTTTTGACGTTGGAGATATGGATGGGACCGTCGATGGTCTTGAGGCCGCCGTTAGGCTCGGCTTCGGTTGGTTTGACGGCTTTGATGATCGGGCGGCCGCCTTCAACGGTGACCTTGCCCTTGGTGGCGTTCACCAGGAGCACGGTGCCGCGCTTGCCTTTGTGATTGCCTGCGATGATTTCGACTTGATCGCCTTTTTTGACGTGGGTCTTGATGCGGCTCATGGGAATGAAATGGTGGGAAGTTAGTTCTTAGAGAACTTCGGGTGCGAGCGAGACGATCTTCATGAACGCGCGCTCACGGAGTTCACGGGCGACGGGTCCGAAGATCCGGGTGCCGCGAGGGTTGTTGTCCTTGTCGATGATGACGACGGCGTTGGTGTCTAAGCGAAGCACCGAACCATCGGCGCGGCGGATCGGATAGGCGGTGCGGACGACGACGGCCTTGACGACCTTGCCTTTTTGACGACGGCGGTCGTGAATCGTGTCATCGCTCACGGTTTCATACGTTGGATTCACACAAAGGGTGCCGCACGGCTTCGAATACCAGTCCCAAATCACAGAACTTTGCCTACGATCTTTGAATCGGCATCCCAGGTATCGTGATTTGAATTTGTTCTGTCGGCGTTTTCTTCCATGGAGCTGGACAAATCTCGCTTCTCCTCAGTTGCATTCAGACCCTCGGCTTGCCTCACGAAAAAACCCTCGGGGAATTCCCGCGGGCCCTGATGTGATGAAAATCTATCTTTCGTTTAGATCGCCTTCAAAGTCGCCTTGATCGCCTCGAAATCCGGCTGGTCCGCTGGATTTTCAAGCACCTCGGCGTATTTCACGATGCCGGCCTTATCCAGCACGAAGGCAGAGCGCTTCGAGACTCCTCCCATGATCAGGTTCTTGGCCGGCAGGAATTGCTCGTAAGCCACGCCGTAGGCCTCGGTCACCGCGTGTTCGTAGTCGCTGAGCAGCGTGATGGTGATGCCTTCCTTCTGCGCCCAGGCTTCCTGTGCGAACGGGTTGTCGCCGGAAATCCCGAGCACCTTCGCGTCGAGCGCGTCGTATTCGGAAATGCCTTGGGAAATGGTACAGAACTCCGCGGTGCACCCGCCGGTGAAGGCCATCGGCACGAACAGCAGGACAATGTTGGATTTTCCGACCAGCTCGCTCAGCGTGATGAGTTCGGGGCCATTGGCGGTTTTGGAAACGAGGGTGAAATCCGGGGCTTGGTCGCCGACTTTGATGGACATGGTGGTAGGGAGGTTGGTTGGAAGTGGGCCGCACTATAAAACCCGAATTTCCCATCTGTCATACCAAATTTCCGGAATTCCCACCCCCGCCAAGCCACCGGCCGGCCGGCCGTGGAAGCGTGGATTTCAGCCCGCCACGCGGGATGAAACGATTCCCCCCCGGGATCATGCCGGCCTTTGCGGCAGACTGAAATCCACGCTTCCATGGAGGTTGGAGCTCGCGCTCGCACACACTGAGACCACCGGCAGGCGGGAATGTCGTGTTAAGGAATGTTAAGAACGGCGCTTCGCATTGCTCCCGGTGGGATCCCGGCTACGCTGCGCGCCATGAAACCCGGCCCGAACAGGAACCGCACCGAGTGGCTGTTCGTCGTCACCATGGTCGGGGTCTGCGGCGCGTTGGCGGTGCTCCAGTACCGGTGGACCGGCGACGTGGCCCAGGCGGAAATGACCCTCATGCGCGACAGCCTTTCCCGGCAGGCCGGGGAACTCTGCAAGGCCTTCGACGCGGAAATCCTGAAAAGCCGCATGGCCCTCGTACCCACGGCGGGCGAACTCGACCAGCAACCTCGCGAGCAGGTCCACGCCGCAAAAATTCGCAAGTGGAAGCAAAACAAGCCACCCCCGCTCTTCAAACGCATGGCAGTGCTCGTGAATTCGGAGGAAAATCCCCAGTTGCTCCTCATGGACGTGAATTCCGAATCGCTGGTCCCGATGGCATGGCCGGACGAGTGGAGCGAATTGCGCGAAAACCTGGAGGGCAGGCCGTTCGCCTTTCCTCTGCTGCCGGTCCGCGGCTTGGGCTTGATCCGTGAATTTCCCGTCATCGACGAACGGCCAAGAAGCTCCCGGAACAGTCCGCGCGGCCCCGTCCGTCCGGATGGGTCGTCGGGAATCGTCGGAGAATTTGTCGGACTGCGCGAGTGGGTCATTTTGGAACTTGATGCTGATTATCTCCGGCAGACCTGGATGCCGGCTCTCGTCGCGAAGCACCTGAATCCGAAGGGAAACCTCAAATACGACGTGGTCGTCCGCACCAAGGAACCTCCCGGGACCGTGATTTTCACCACCGGCCCGCCATCACTTGCTCCCGGAGCCGATCCCATTTCCATCGACTTTCATCTGTTCGGCACCGACCCCGAGCAGTTTC
Organism: Akkermansiaceae bacterium; assembly: GCA_041736495.1. Classification (GTDB taxonomy): domain Bacteria; phylum Verrucomicrobiota; class Verrucomicrobiia; order Verrucomicrobiales; family Akkermansiaceae; genus Luteolibacter. The sequence goes on along the minus strand of JBGSTM010000070.1, from coordinate 13,914 downwards.
GCGGCCCCCCTCCGGGCACCCGCTGGGTCATGGAAGTCGGACATCGCGCGGGTTCGCTGGAATCGGTCGTCTCCGGCTCCCGCAAGCGGAATCTGGCCGTCGCCGCCGCATTGAACGGGCTCATCCTCGCCAGCGGCTGGATGCTCCTGCGCACCACCCGCCGCGCCCGGACGCTGGCGGAAGAACAGATGAGATTCGTCGCCAACGTCACCCACGAACTCCGCACCCCGCTCACCGTCATCCGCGGCGCGGCCTACAACCTCAAACGCGGCATCGTCAAGGATCCCGGCGGTGTCGAGAAATACTCCGGCCTCATCATCGAGCATGCCGAAGCGCTCGGATCCATGGTCGAGCAAGTCCTCGATTTCTCCGGTGATCGTCGGAGCGAGGCCAGCCACGAGCCTCTCTACCTCGGCCGGGTGCTGCACGACGCGGTCCAGACCGTCAAGGGCGACTCGCGGTTCTCCGCCTGTCAGATCGACCTCCACCTCCCGGCCAACATTCCCGAGATCAACGGCGATCCGGCAGCCCTTCGCCGGGCCGTCCAGAACCTGCTTGAAAACGCCGCCAAACACGGCGGTGCGGGCAGCCCCATCGGCGTCACCGTGGTCGTCCGGGACCGCCAGATGGATGTCATGGTCGAAGACCGCGGCCCGGGCATTCCCGCCGACGAGATCAAGGAGATTTTCACGCCGTTTTTCCGGGGATCCTACACCCGCTCCAACCAGGTGCGCGGCAGCGGCCTGGGCCTCAGCCTGGTCATGGAAACCGCCAGGGCGCACGGCGGCGGCGTCACGGTTCGCAGCGAGGAAGGCAAAGGATCCACCTTCACCATCAGCTTGCCCACATGAGCGCGCGTGTCCTACTCGTCGAGGATGAACCCGGCATCGTCCAGGTGCTCGTCGATCTGCTCGAAGCGGAAGGCCACGTGGTGGAAACCGCCGGCGATGGGGAAACCGGTCTGCAACTGGCCTGCGCCGGCCCGTTCGATCTTCTCATTCTCGATGTGATGCTGCCCGGACTCTCGGGAATCGATGTCTGCCACGGTGCCCGCGAGCAGGGATACGACGGAGCCATCCTGATGCTCACCGCCCTCGGCCGGGTCCCGGACCGCGTGCTGGGACTGCGCTCCGGAGCCGACGACTACCTCACCAAACCCTTCGACCCCGATGAATTGTTGGCCCGGGTGGACGCCCTGCTGCGGCGGACCCGCAAGGTAGGCCTCACCCCGGTCATGCGGGTCGAGTTCGGCGACATCATCGCGGATTTCTCGCTGGGCCTGTTCACCAAAAACGGTGTCCCGGTGAATCTGGCGGCAAAGGAGGCCGAGCTGCTCCGTCTCCTCATCAACCGCCGCGGCCAGGTGGTTTCCCGTGCCGAAATCCTCGCTCAGATCTGGACGGATCAACCTTTCATCACCCCCCGCACGGTGGATGTCCACGTCGCCTGGCTGCGCCAGAAAATCGAAGGCCTCGCCAACACGCCCCGCCACATCCTCACCGTCCGCGGCGAGGGATACCGGTTCGTGAAATAATCGACTCCGCCCCAGGCCTGTCCTCGGAATTCTGGCGCCCACATCCCATCTGCCACAGATCCCGCGGATCCATGAAACGAGCTGGAATGCCGAAGTCATGGCCAGCTTGTGACGCAAACGATCCGCAGCATCCGCGAATTACTCCGATTGGGTAGTTGAAGGGAAAACCCCCACAACACAATGTAGTTACTGATCGCTGGACTACTGGCGAACCAGATTTCCCATCGATTGTCCTCACTCATTCCGACGACCGTGACACACAAAGCCCATCCATCTAACTTCCGGCTCAGGCATAAACGTCAGCCTCGCGGCTTCGCGCTGGTCGTGACCCTGTCGCTGATGATTCTTCTGACAGTGATCGCCGTGGGCCTGTTGGGCCTTTCCAGCATCAGCCTGCGCAGCTCATCCCAGGGTGACGCCATGCAGACGGCCCGCGCCAATGCCAGGATGGCCTTGATGCTGGCGGTCGGCGATCTCCAAAAGCAACTTGGCCCGGACGCCCGGGTCAGCGCCCGCGCCGACATCCTCAAACCGGAAAACGCCATGTTGCTGGGAAGCTGGAAAAGCTGGGAGGGCTCGGACCACGACGCGACCGGACGCCCCGTCTCACCGGGTGACTATCCCTCCAAAAAACAGGACCGCTTTCTCAGCTGGCTGGTGTCCGGCAACCCAGGGAACCTTTCGAACAGCGGCAATCTTCCACCCACCACTTCAACCGCCACGCGGATCCCACTTGTAGGCACCCAGACCTTGCCCGGCGGCACTCCCGCCAATCAACAGGTCCACCTCGATCCCGTGCTCGTCAATCACACCCGAAAAGGAGCCTATGCCTGGTGGGTCGGCGGAGAAAATCAGAAGGCCCTGTTGCCACAACCCGAAAGCCCAACCGCGAGCAAGACGATTGCCGATTGGGCGAACGCGATGAAAAGCAGCGCGATCGCCGATACGAAACCTTTCGGCCTGGAATCCTTGCGCAGCGATTCCGCACCCGCCGCCAAGGCGATCACCCTCAAACAAACCGATTTCATCTCTCAAACCGGCGCTTCCCCCGTTTCCCGCCAGAATTTCCATGATCTCAGCACCTTCTCCGTCGGCCTCCTCACCAACACCGCCACCGGCGGCTGGCGCAAGGATTTGTCCTTGTTCACCGAGAAGTTTGAAGACCAGCCAGCATCCGGTCTGCCATTGTTCCGTCTGAAGCCGGATACGGAAAGTTCCCAGGGAAGGCCCACCACCTCCCAACCCCTGGCCGCCAAATCCATGCTCTATCCGTGGTCGGACTATCGCACCAGTGGCTCGACCCCTTACGAAAAAGCCGGAGCGGTCTCCAGCTGGGCGAATCTGGCGGACTATGCGCGCATGTACAAGAAGTTTGCCAGTGGCAACTCCTTCAGCATGGCCTCCACCCCGCTCTCTTCGTTAGGAGACAGCTTCAAATATCTTCACACCGTGAAGCCGATGCCCATCGTCGCCCGCTTGCAATGGGTCTATGCCTACGCAATGACCTCCGCCCCGAATAACCAACAGCGCGTCACACTCAAACTGACTCCGGTGGTCACGCTTTGGAATCCATATAACGTGACGTTGAATGTCGGCAAACTGGTCTTCACGGTTTCCAAGCTGTCAACCATGCCGGTCGGCCTGGAATACGATGTGGAATACAGCGATGGCGTGGTTGTCAAAAGCGGTGGCTATCGGGGAATGACCGGAAATGGCGTCCACCCCAGCGTGCAGAACAACTCGCAGCCGCAGTTTCTGATCAATTCCGTCGGAGCGATTTCCCCCGGTGCCAGTAAGGTTTTCAGCATCACCAGCAACAATCCGAACACCCTGATCACCCGGACGCTCGAAGCCGGTCCGGGCTTCAACCCGAACAACGGACACTTCATCCAGCTCAGCAGCGAGAACTCCACCAACCAGATCTACTCCCCCCGCGGCAAGGGCGGGGCGGACCGCGCCAGAACCATCAGGACAAAGGTGAGGATGGACAACACCATCACCGCGGCAGGAAGCCTCGCAGGTAAGTTCGGCATGAGGCTCGTCGTCCGCGATGACAGCAGCGTGGTCGCGGGAGGATCAGACCGGCTCGACGGCTCGAATGGAAACGAGATGATCTACCAGATGATGGCGCCCCCGGCTTCAGCAGGCTCCGAAGTCATCAGCGTGCCCAATATCAGCGTGTCCAGCATCACCACCAACGGATACCCGTTCATGTCACTCACTTTCGGTCTGAGGACCATCGACAATCTCAACGATCCGGGAGATCCTCATGACAAGAACAAGCTGGCCAAGGGCTACGTGCAGGCGAGCCCCACCGCCACCAACGCGGACATGACGATCAATCCGGACACCGGCAACCGCGTGAATGCCGCTTATGATTTCAACGTGATCGTCCATTCCGCCACTGACGACGTGGTTCCTAACACCGGCGGCTCCGCGTCCTCCGGCTATCTGATGACCGGTCTCACCGCGGGCACCGGCCTCGCCCGCATCATCTCCGCCGACCTGCCCGTGAAGCCGCTCGCGTCGCTCGGTGAGCTGCAAGGGTGGGACATGCGTTTTGGCAACCCGGCCCCGCCGTTCGCCTACAACGTCATCGGCAATTCCGACGCCACTCCCCTGCTCCCTTCAAACGCCGTGGATCTCGGAAATACTTCCGCAACGAACCTCGTGCACGATGATTCCTACTGCGCCAACCACCTCCTGTTCGACGACTGGTTCCTCTCCTCCATCAACGAGGGAAATCCCAACCAGTTCGGCAGCGGTGGATCGTTGAAGACCAACTATACCAACTTTCTCAAAGGCACCACACCCCTTGCCAACGCCTCCTATCAGCCAGTCGCGGAGGACGTCGCGCTGGTCCAGGCCACCAGCTCGCAGGCGGATTCACTCTACTCTCAGAATGTCGAACCCGACGACTCGTGGCGCACCATTGCCTCCCGCCTCGAAGTGAAAGGAATGTTCAACGTCAACTCCACCTCCGTCACCGCCTGGAAGGCGCTCCTCGGACACGCCCGCGGCCAGGAAGTCCCCCAATACGGGGCTGGCGCGATCTCCCTCAACCCGAAAACCGACTATTCCACGACCCGCTACAGCGTCGCCGGCGACATGCGGGCCGACTCCGACTCCCAGGGAACCGCCGCAGACGGACGCGCCAACGCCACCCAATACACCGGCTACCGCGTGTTCACGGAACCCATGATCAATGAACTCGCCGAAAAAATCGTGGCACAGATCCGCAAACGGGGGCCGTTTCTTTCGCTCTCCGAGTTCGTGAACCGCCAGCTCACCACCGACCCCGACCTCGCCGTGGCCGGAGCCATCCAAACCGCCTTGAACCAGATGGAAAGCACCATCCATAGTGACATCGACGCGCCACGCGCCAACGGAGATCCCGGCGCTTCCGGCTACAAGTTCGCGGAGGCCGCCGCCGGATCGTCCGCCCATGGCATGCCCGGCTGGGTGCGCCAGGCCGACATTCTTCGCCCGCTGGCCCCCATCCTCTCGGCACGGGACGACACCTTCGTCGTGCGCTGTTATGGCGACGCTCGCGATGCCGCCGGCAAAGTGACCGCCACCGCCTATTGTGAGGCGGTCGTCCGCCGGACCCACCATTTCTGTGATTCCACCGACGCCGCTGAAGAAACGCCAACGGTCGCCGTCAACAAGACCTTCGGCCGGAAGTTTGAAATGGTATCCTTCCGCTGGCTGTCGAATTCCGAGATCTGAAAAACCCCATGACACGCTATCTTCTCACTTTCCTGTTATTGCTCAATGCGGTTGCCACCCTCGCGGTGGCGCAGGCACCCAAAGCCAGCCGGACGTGCCGGATCCTGCTTCTCGGAGCTCTGGAAAACTCCCCGAAGTCGATCTATCTCCACGATGGGACCGGCACCCAGAAAGTGGACCTTCCCACCTTGAACTTCTCCAATGTCTATAACCTCCCCCCGGGAAACCTGGTGTTGAAGTTATGCCAAACCCCTCCGACCGAGGAACAGCCGGTCCCCGCGGACGCCCCTTCGGCTACGGTTCCCGAAGCCACGACAGACTGTTACCTGTTATTTGCCAGCGATCCGAAGAATCCCCAGATTCCCCTGCGGTTTCAAGTGGTTGATGCAAACCCCGCGGGATTCCGCCTGGGAGAAATGATGTGGATGAACCTGACCCCTTACCGCGTCGGCGGAAATCTCGGCTCCAGAACCCTCAACTTGAAGCCCAATTCCCAGACCATCATCTCCGCTCCCGCCGACGGGCCGGGCTCCTATCCGGTCAAGATCGGCTATGATCCCGGAAATGACAAAAAGACAGCGATGATTGTCTCGACCGAATGGCCGCACAACCCCAACGGCCGGAACATCGTCTTCGTCATGATGCTGCCCAACAGCAAGATCCCCCGGATCAAGGGCTATTCCGACTTCCGCGAACCGCAATAGGTTCCTTGAGCCTCGGATTTACTGAGCACCTGCCTCCCAATCGGGAATCCACAATTCCCCCTCTTCCCTTCGATGTTCGATGTTCGATGTTCGGCACCCTCCACCGCAGGGACCCTTGGAGGAACTCTACAGGGACGTGAGCTGACGATCCGGCTCGCCATCCTTTCGGGCGGTGATAATGTCTGTTATCTTGGACCCCGCCACCGCAGACCCCGCTGCCGCTCCATCTACGGCGTCCCCAAGCGCCTTAAATCAGGCTACCCATTTCAAAGAATCACGATCCATCTCACCATGGTTCACTAGGGTCGTTTTGATCAGAAGAGATGAAACACCAAAATGCTCTGCGGCCTCCTCGATATCCTCCGGAGTCGGCCGCTCGGTTTGCAACCGGTTTACCAACGCGTCGTATGGGCAAAGAAACTCTTGGGCAAAGGCACGTTGGAACTGCTGTTGGGCGGTCTTCGCGTCGGCAACTGGAATCAAGCGATCTGTCTCGCCATTCATTTCGAGCCACTGTCCTAGCAAACGGCTCGCTGCAAACCGACGCGAGGTGCCGGGGTTTCTCCCAAGATACATGTCGAGCCGATCACCTTTCGCGGTGCGCAGTCCCAATGACATCGGTGCGGACTCCACCGCTTTCGGACGGGGAAAAAACACCTTTGGAGGGGTTCTGAAGAAATCGCCCAAGTGCATGTTCGAGACGGGCTCATCACCGAGATTCCATTCCGTTCGGGCGGCGCGTGCGAGCAACGCCGCCTTTTCCCAAGGGCGGGCGATTTTCGGATAGTGAACCTTCGTGTTCAGCGTCAAAGGGCGGCAACGGTATCCGCCTGGATGCGGCGTCCCTTTGGTTTCCTTAAGTTTATCAATCGCGCCCAGGACCTCTTGTGTTTGATGCCTCGCATGGGCGGCCACTTCCTCGATGGCATGTTTCCCGAGTTTGAAACTGTCCTCCAAAAGCAAATGCATGAGTTCATCGGGTGCCTCGTCCGGATCGTAACCGCAGATGGCTTCCATGCGCCGCAACGAGGCCAGGGCCGGATCATTCCGCTCATTCCTCACTTCCTCCCACAATTCGGCCAACTCATTGTTCGCGCAGCCTTTGGCATGAAGCCGGGATAACACGAGCGAAAGAAAGGTATCAACTTCCCGTTCGAACTCCCCGGCCGAAATACGCGTGGAGAGATCGGTCAGGTAACGGACCGGGCCCATCACGGGTCCACGACTCACACGGGATGCGATGGCGATGCTATCCCCATCACTGGCGAAGAGGATGCCTGGCCAGGAAAAGCCATCACCGGCCGAACCCATTGAATGGGACATGCGCCAATCCACGTCAATCTGCGAGCTTGGGGTTTCTGGCTCCCAGCGCAGACGCCACCAGTTTCCGGCAAACCAGCGGGCAAGGGTGTAGGCATTGCCATTCATGCGGGTGCGGATGGAGGCTGCCCAAGAGTCCTCCAGACGGGTCAACGAATGATCGCCCACATGGATTCCAATCGCGGCGCGACATGCCTGCATGACTTCGGATTCGTCTGCCGACGGTCCCCACCACTCGCATTCGATCTTCAAGGAGTCATTCATGAGTTTGGTTCCATTTGGCAATGACGGCCTCCCGGAAGTCATCGTTCTCCTCAAGAGGATAGCCATGATAACTCCCATTGCCCGGATTTTCCAGCTGCGCTTCCAAAGGAACGCCGTCATCGGTCATCGACCAAATGTTCTTCGGGTAGCCGGTCCCATCCCATTCGCTGATCATTCCCCTTTCGACTCCGGCCTGGAGAAGGCGCTGCGCATCATCGCGGCGGAAAATGCGAACACTGTCGCAGAGGGACTTGTCGTCCCGCGGCTGGGAAGGCGGAGTTAAACCGAAGTCTCCGGGGTTTCGTTTGTGGGTGGGATTCCCACCGTAGCGCAGCTCTGCCGCCAACCGACCCAGCGCATCCGCGTCCGGCGGATGACTGGCGAAGCGCCGCTTGTTGTTGAACTTCTTGCGTTTGGAACTCATCGGAGATGGTTTTCTCTACACCGGACGGGGCGGGGCTTCAATCAAGCATTCTTGGATGAAAAACCGTGGATTTCATGTCTTGATAAACTGGATCGCCACCGCTTCTCCCTCCTCAATCGCCACTTCCACGGCGCGCTTCACTTTCGCGAGCAGGGCTTGGGCTTGCTGGCGGGCGAGATGGGCTTGGCGGACTTGGGTAATGATTTGGTTTGCGAACCACCGTGGGGCGGTCAACATCCATGATGACGATGTCCGCCCGCTTCGAGGTGTCGCGCCCAAAGGTGATGGGATACTCCACCAGGATGCGAGAGACGGGGTATTTGTATTTGTGAATGAGGGTGTGGAGCCAAAGTTGGCGAACGACCTCCTCGGGCTTCGCCATGATTTCTTTGCCTCGGACGAGGCATTTCAAGTAGGGCCTGCCGTTTTTCTCGCTGAGATTTTTCTCCACTGCCCGGAGAGTGGCCTCGCTGAAATGGGCGGTCGTGGAGAATGGTTCGAAGAGATCGGGAAAGAGGTCGGCGGTGGGCATTTCGGAGCGAAGGTGGGGAATGCCCGCAGGCTATCTTGATGTTTTGTCGGGGGAAGGTAAAAGGAAACGGCGGCTCCCGTGCCGGGTGCCGCCGCTAGGATGATTCACTGTAGGTATGTGTTATGCAGCGGGGGCGGCGGGTTCCGCGGGGGCGGCCTGGCCGAGGTCGCGGATGATGCGGGCGGCTTTCCAGGCTTCTGCGAAGCGGGCTCCGGGTTCGGTCTTGCGAAAGCGGAGGACGAGGCGGTCCATTTTCCCGAGCAGCTCGCCGACCTCGCGGAATGCCGGGCGCAGGGCCTTGGTGAGCGCCTTTTTCCCGGAAATGGCGGCGGCGGGGGTGGCGAGGAGTTTTTCGTAATCGGCGGTTTCCTTGGCGAGCAGGGTGGCGTCTGCGGCGTCGATTCCGTACTCGACGAGGGCGGCGGCGTCCGTGGCGAGGGCGGCGGTGAGCTTGGTGTGGAGGAGCTTGGCCTTGGCGAGCAGCTCCACATCGCGGAGGCCCTGCCAGGTGCTGAGGGCGAGGTCGATGGAGGCGGAGTCCGCCTCGCGGCCCTGGTCCTCGAACCAGCCGGCCAGGGTCTCGCCGATCTCATGGGCGCAGTCCTCGAGTTCCTGTTCCTCGCGCTCCTTGTCGCCGGCGTGGCCGGTGGTGTCCGCCTGCTGGCCAGCGATGAGGCCGGTGAGGGCGTTCACCTTGGGCGCGAGCGAGGTGGCACGGGTGGTGAAGAGCGCGGGATTCTGGTCTTTCCAAGCCGGCTGGTGCGCGGGATCGGCGAGGAGGGCGAGCACGGCGAGATGCATATTCTGGCGGTTGGCGAATTCGTTTTTCATCGGAGGTTGTTGGTTGTTTTCTTAGTAGCTCATTGGGGGAGAGGGATTTGTGACTGGGTCCGACCCGGGCGTTTGGACCATCGACCGGGCCGATTGGACCATCGACCGGGCCGTTTGGACAACCGACCGGGCCGTTTGGAACACCGACCGGAACGTTTGGACCGGCGACCGGGACATTTGGACCGCCGACCGGGGCGTTTGATCCATCGACCGCGACGTTCGGATCGCCGACCGGGACGTTTGGGGCCTCGACCGCGGGGGTTGGAGGAGCGACCGCGGGATTTTGAAGGTCGACGGAACGCTTGAGACACCCGACCGGGTGGTTAAGGAACCCGCAAGGGGGAGATCCGCGCGGAGGATGAATCCGATCTATCACTAGCTGCCAGATTGGTCTGCCTGATGGAGGCGCGTCAAATAACCAATTCGGCACAATTTCCGGGCATCCGCCCGGAGGAATGGAGCTGGATCCGACATCGCAGGCTTGCAGTCGCCGGAACGGGGCGCGACCCTCCGCGGTCGCCTTTCCGCCATGTCCTACCCATTTTCAAACTTCGGCCAACATCTCGGATGCGGCAGCGGCATCGAGGAGCTCATGGACGACCTCGGCCACGCCATGGCCAGCGGCGGCCCCGACCTGAAAATGCTCGGCGGCGGCCAACCGGCCCGCATCCCGGAAATGAACGCCGTCTGGCGGCGGCGGCTTGAGGAGATCATGGACGAAATGGGCGGCCTCGAGCGCGCCCTCACCACCTACGACCCGCCACGCGGAAATCCGCATTTCCTGCGGGCCATTGCCAATCTGTTCCAGGAAACCTTCGGCTGGGACCTGACTGCGGAAAACGTCGCCGTCACCAGCGGCGGACAGACCGCGTTCTATTTCCTCTTCAACCTGCTCGCCGGGGAAATGCCCGATGGCAGCCGCCGGAAAATCCTGCTTCCGCTCGTCCCGGAATACATCGGCTACGCCAACCAGGGCGTCAGCGGCGAGTTGTTCCGAGCCGTCACCCCGCTCATCGAAAAAACCGGGCCGCACGAGTTCAAATACCGCGTTGATTTCGACCAGCTCGAAGTCACCCCGGACATCGCCGCGATTTGCGCCTCGCGCCCGACGAATCCGACCGGCAACGTGCTCACCGACGAGGAAATTGCGCGCCTCTCCGCCATCGCGAAACAGCACGGCATTCCGCTCATCATCGACAATGCTTACGGTGCGCCGTTTCCCGGCATCCTCTTCGCCGACGCCACGCCGTTCTGGGACAAGCACGTCATCCTCACCCTCAGCCTCTCGAAACTCGGCCTGCCCGGCACCCGCACCGGGATCGTCATCGGCCCGCCGGAAATCATCCGCGCGCTGGGATCCATGAGCGCCATCGCCGGCCTGTCGAATCCTAACATCGGCCAGCAGATCACCCTGCCGCTCATCCAGTCCGGCGAGATTCTCCGCCTCAGCCGCGAGGTGGTGCGGCCGTTTTATGCGGAGAAATGCAAACTCGCCCGGCAGGCCGCGATGGAGGCGTTCGGTAACGACATCGACTGGTTCATGCACCGCAGCGAGGGCGCGCTTTTCCTGTGGTTCTGGTTCCCCGGTCTGCCGATCACCTCCCAGGAACTCTACGAACGCCTGAAAAAACGCGAAGTCCTCGTCATCCCGGGCCAGCACTTTTTCTTCGGCCACGACGATGAAACCTGGCCGCACCGCCACGAGTGCATCCGCGTTTCCTACGCCATGGATGAAGCGGTGGTCCGCGATGGATTGAAGATCATTGCCGAGGAAGTGCGCCTCGCGGGAAATGCTTGAAGAATCCCCGAAGACCATCACGTTCCGATCACTCCCAACCTCCACACCCATGATCACACCGACCCGACTTCTCACCGCCTTCGCCGCCCTTGGTTTCAGCATGACCCTGAACGCCGCCGAAAACCCCTTCATCGGCCGCTGGGCGCTCACCATTCCCGGAGGCGGCGCCGGATGGCTCGGGGTGGAAGCCAAGGACGGAAAAATCGACACCACCATCCTCTGGGGCGGCGGAAGCGTGGTGCCCGTCACCACTTCGACTCTCGATGGCGAAACTCTCATTCTGACACGGGTCTCCAAGGACAAGGACAAGAACGAGATTGTCGAAACCATCACCGCAAAAGTGGCGGGCGATGAACTCCAGCTCACCACCCAGAAACAAAACGCCTCGACTCCCGGTGCCGCACCCGGAAAACCGGCGAAATTCACCGGCAAGCGCATCGCTGACCTGCCACCTGCCCCGGATCTATCCAAAGTAAAATTCGGCGAACCCATCCCGCTCCTGAATGGCAAGGATCTCAGCGGCTGGCAGCTCATGGGCAATGGCACCATCAACGGCTGGAGCGTCGTCGACGGCATCCTCCAGAACCGCATGGTGAAAGAAGAAGGCAAGCGCTTCGGCAATCTCCGCACCGACGCCGAGTTCGAAGACTTCAATCTTAAAACCGAAGTCCGCACGCTCCCCGGCAGCAACAGCGGCATCTACCTGCGCGGCGTTTACGAGGTGCAAATCATGGAAAGCTTCGGCAAGCCGCTCGATCCGCATCACATGGGAGCGCTCTACAGCCGCATCACACCGAGTGTGAACGCCGAGAAGCCCGTCGGCGAGTGGCAGACACTCGACATCACCTTGGTCGACCGCCACCTGACCGTCATTCTCAACGACAAGACCATCATCGACAACGCTCCCGTGCTCGGCATCACCGGCGGCGCGATGACCAGCGACGAGTTCAAGCCCGGCCCGATCTATCTGCAAGGCGACCACACCAACGTCGACTACCGCAACATGGTCCTGCGCCCGGTGGTGAAGTAAGTGGAGCGCTGGCTTCAGCCGGCCCGAAGAACGCGTGGCAATCAGACTCGCCGACTAAATTCAGCGCTCCGTGCCCCCACCTTCCTCCGCAGACAACTCCCGCAGCTTGTCCAAATACGCATTCTTCGGCCGTGGCTTCACCGGTCGCAGCTCTTCGGCCAACATCCCGGAGACGCGTTTCTTACTCTCGCCGATGAGCTCCTCGATGAGATCCGCCTCCGGCAGATTCTTCCAATACCGCTTCGGCATTTCCTGTTTCATCATCTTCACCTTGAGCCTCGCGGGGTTGAAGATGCTCCGGTAGTAGGTGCGCCACGCGGTTTCGAGCGCGTCGGGATCTTCCACCGGATTTTCCGGAATCCCGGGCGTGAACGTCAGCTCCTCGCCGTTCCAGTGCACACAGCCTTTCGGCGTGAAGATGCTCCAGTCCATGTTGGCGAAACGCTTTTTGAAAAACGGCGCACCCGCCTCGACGATGAAGTGATCCGGCTCGAACCACGCCGCGTATCGCTCGCGGCCGGTCTCCGCGTCAGTGTCGATCAGCTTGAAGCGCACGAACGCATGCATCTTGTGGATTTCCCGCCGCACGTTCTTTTCCAGATTCCGCGCCGCCGCCATGTCGGGATCGCTGGCGATGGCTAGCAGATGCTTTTCCCCGCCGCGGGTGATGCGCCAAAGAATCCGATAGAGCAGCGCCCACCGCGACGGCTCGCGGTGGCAGGCGACCGACTGCGCCAACTCGAAAAACGCCGCCGGCACCTTCATCCGAGATGACGGTGGCGGATCCTCGCGGACGAAAGAGGAAAACAATCCGCCGGGAGCTTCCCACAGCACGTCGCCGGGCGGAATTCCCTCTTCCAGCAAGCCCCGCGCGGCATGGCGCCACGAGGTGAAATCACTTCCCGGATCAACGCACCTCATCGGTCGGGAACAGTTCGAGCTGAAGGGGCTTCGGCAGGAAACGGGCGCGCAGGGCGTCCGAGTCGAGCAGGTAGCTGGTGGGATTGTGATCCGCCGTTTTCAGGAACGGCTGGACTTTGGATAGAGAAACCCGCAGCCGCACCAGGTCTGCCAGACGGATGCGTGTGAAGCGGCGGATTTGCAAAATGCGTTCCACGTTCCGCACTCCGAGGCCGGGCACGCGCAGCAAGGTCCCGCGGCTGGCCGTTTGGATATCGACCGGGAAATCCTGCCGGTTGCGCAACGCCCACGCGAGTTTCGGATCGAGCTCCAGATCCAGGTTCGGTGTCTCGGGCGAGAGAATTTCCGTGGTCTTGAATCCGTAAAAACGCATCAGCCAGTCCGCCTGATAGAGCCGGTGCTCACGGACCAGCGGCGGTGCCTTGATCGGCAGGATGCTCGACGGTTCGGGAATCGGGCTGAAGGCGGAATAATACACCCGCCGCATCTTGTAGTTTCCGTAGAGATCGTCCGAACGCGCGAGGAAATCCGCATCCGTGGAATTGTCCGCACCGACGATCACCTGCGTGCTCTGACCGGTGGCATGGCGGACTTTTTTATCGCCGTTTTTCCTGCGGTCGTGCGCTTCATCGAGTTTGTTCCGGATCCGCCCCATCGCGTGCTGGGTGCGGACGATGCTTTTTTCCGGGGCGAGCACATCGAGCGATTTCTGCGTCGGCAGCTCCAGATTGATGCTGATCCGGTCGGCGTAGCGGGCGGCGATTTCGATCAACTCCGGCGAGGCTTCCGGGATGGTTTTCAAATGGATGTAGCCGCGGAAATCGTGC
>JBGSTM010000066.1:0-12394 GCA_041736495.1 Akkermansiaceae bacterium | reverse complement strand
GCCGCCGCCACGTTCAAACAGCCGATCATCAAGGCCAAGAACAGCGGTCGCATCGTCTACAAGGAAATGCGCACGGTGCAGGACGTCGACGGCCACTGGGTCGTGCTGAACAAAAACAGCACCATCTCCATCCGCGACAAGGACGGCCTCGAACTCGAAAGCCACATGATCGTCATCGGCTCCGTCATTTCCGTGAAGGATGGCGAAGACGTGAAGAAGGGCGACACCGTAGTCACCTGGGATCCCTACAACGTGCCGATCCTTACCGAGAAAAACGGTAAGGTCGAACTCCGCGACATGATCTCCGGAATCACCGTGACTAACGAAACGGACAAGGAAACCGGCAAGAAGGGTATGGTCGTCACCGAGCACAAGGAAGACCTCCATCCGCAGGTTGTCATCATCGACGAGAAGACCAAAGAGGTCAAAGCGAGCTACTCCATCCCGGTCGGCGCCCACCTTTCCGTCAAGGAAGGCCAGGTCATCACCGCGGGAACACAGATCGCCAAGACTCCGCGGAAAGTCGCACGGACCAAGGACATCACCGGTGGTCTTCCACGGGTGGCCGAGCTTTTCGAAGCCCGCAAGCCCAAGGACTCCTGCGTCATCGCCAAGATCGAAGGCTCGGTTTCTTTCGGCGGCAACGTACGCGGTAAGAAGAAGGTCATCGTCACCCACGCCGAAACCGGCGAGCAGGTCGACCACCTTGTCCCGATGGGCAAGCACGTGGTCGTCACCGAAGGCGACGTCGTCAAACGCGGCGACCAAATCACCGAAGGCCCCGTGTCGCCGGAAGATTTGCTCGAAGCCTGCGGAGCACAGGAACTCCAAGAGCACTTGGTCAACGAAGTGCAATCCGTCTATCGGGTCCAAGGCGTGGAAATCAACGACAAGCACATCGAGGTCATTGTCCGTCAAATGCTCCGCAAGGTGAAGATCACCGATCCGGGCGACGCCGACCAATACCTCTGGGGTGACCAGGTTGACCGCTCGAACTTCAAGCGCATCAACGCCGAGATCGTCGCCAACGGCGGCAAGCCTGCCGAAGGCGAGCCTGTCCTGCTAGGCATCACCAAGGCCTCCTTGGAAACCGACTCGTTCATCTCCGCCGCTTCGTTCCAGGACACCACCCGTGTCCTCACCGAAGCAGCGACCCTCGGACGCGTCGACTACCTCAGCGGGTTCAAGGAAAACGTCATCATGGGTCACCTCATCCCCGCCGGCACCGGATTCTATCACCACCGCGAGGCGGAGTTCGAATTCACCGTCGAGGAGCCGGAACCGATTGTCGTGCCGAAGGAAACCTTCGACGACGACGAAGACGCCGCGACCGCGTAATCCTGTGTGGCAAATCAAATCAAAGCCCCGGCCCGCATCCAGCGAGCCGGGGCTTTTTGCATTCGTATCGTTTCTTTTCCGCGAGGCAGGATTGGAAAGAAAGCGCTGGATGGAACTCCGCGCGGAGTTTCAGAAATGCTTGCGACCGTTATTTTGCCGGCTCGTAGCCGGCGAGAGGTTTGCCGTCATTGTCGAGTTTTTCGCAGGCCCATAGCAGGCCGCGCGTGACCAAGTCGAGGTAGCGGGCGTCGGCGATGGTTTCATTGTTGTGACCGAGTGTCGTCGAGAACACGCGGGTTTTCCGGTCCCCGTAGGCGTTGGTCCAGGCGACAATGGTTTCGGAGTTGCCTTGTTTGCCTTTGGTGAGGGGAGTGATGGAAGGGCGGACGCTGACGTTGTTGTAGAGTTCCTCGTTGCCGGTGGTCCAGTTTTCAAGGCCCTTGGTGATCGGATTGGAGGGATCGACATGGATGACATCGATGGGAGACTGCTTGCCGTGACTGCTGGACTGGATGCCGAGGAAATCGAACCAGAGGGCGCCCTCGGCACCGGCGTCCATCGGTTTTTTGAAATCGGGTGAGACCCGGTAGCTGTGCATGGCGCAATGGAGGGCCACGCCGGGAAGCCCCTTGCGGTGTGGCTCAAGGATTCGGTTGACGAGGGTGAGGTCCTTGATGTCGGCCGCGCACTGGTCGTGAATGATGACGTCGTAGCCTTCCGCCCAGTTGTCTTTTTCAAAACAGGTGAACATGGGCTTGGTGCCTTTCTCCGGTGAATAACAGATGTCAATCTTGATGTTCGTACGCGCTTCGATGCCGGCGGAGATGAGGTCCTTCTGAGTGGCGTAGTCGTGGCAGCAACCGCCGATGACGAGCAACGCCTTGAGAGGCTTCGCGGCAGGCTCGGCGGCGGCGGTGGTGTAGGTAATGGCAGCGGCGAGAGCCGGAACCAGGAGAAGGATGGATTTTTTCATGATGGATGTGATTGGGATGCGATGGAGCAGTGTGATTCAATTCCGGCTGCGATGTCAGCGCAAGAAAAACGCCGGTTGGGCGTCTGTCGATTACCGCGGCAGGAGCACTGCTTTATCACCAGCTGACAGGTGCCGCCTCGCGTTTCGAATTCCAGGAATTCTGACATGAGGACGCGAGACCACGGAGAGGCCTGCCTTAATGAAGGATTCGTGGTGGAAATGACGGAGCCGGGAAATGGTCACGCCGCCTGGGAGGGGACGAGATATCGCCCGAGCTCGTTGCGCATGCCCTTTTTTGGGGACCACATTTCGATCAGATCATTC
Source organism: Akkermansiaceae bacterium (assembly GCA_041736495.1). Lineage (GTDB taxonomy): Bacteria > Verrucomicrobiota > Verrucomicrobiia > Verrucomicrobiales > Akkermansiaceae > Luteolibacter. Next base: position 9,759 of record JBGSTM010000066.1, on the reverse strand, counting down.
TGGATCAGCAGCGAGGTGTGGGAGGGGGCGGCATAGATATAGAACGACCAGAGGTTTTCGGATCCCATCAACTGGGTGAGCAGGCTGCGGAAATCACGGCGATCACCGCTTTTGAAAAGATGCCCGGGAGCGGTGATGAGCGATCGGGTTTCATCAAGTGCCGAGCGGAAGCGATCCAACATCGCCCATTCTTCGGTCTCCCGCTGCGGGCCGGGGAGGATTTCGATAAGTTTGTTGCCATCCTTTGAAAGCAGATCGGCGAGGTAGTCGGCCAGCATCAAGCGACTTCGGCGCTCGGTCGGAATTGGAAACTCTCCGGCGACCGGCACACCACATTCGAGGGGTTGGTGGTGCATCCCTTGTCCGGCCAGCCACTTGTGAATCTCTGAGTTCGTAAGGCAGCGCATGGTATTCAAGGAGTATGAAACGGGGCTGCGAAATCCCGCAGCGATGGGAGCCCGCCAGGCTGGCGCGCAACCGGCCAAGGGAGCATAAAGCGAGCCACTCGGATGGTTTCTTATCCCTTGGCGGAGAAATTTCCCGCTGCCTCCCTCCCAGGTCCGTCTACTGCGCAGCCAGATATTTCAGCACGTCTTCGGCCTGCTTTTCGGTGGAGGCGCTGAGGTCGCTCCAGACCAGTTTGCCGTCTTTGAAGAGAAATGCCTGCCGTTTGGCGAATCCTAGGGTCTTCGGCACACCGAAGGCGTCGATGACCTTCGCATCGGCATCGGCGAGCAGTTCGAAGGGAAGTTTGTATTTCTCCTTGAAAGCCTTTTGGCCGGCCTCCTTGTCGGCACTCACACCGAAGATCTTCACGCCCTTTTCCGTGAGAGCCTCGTAGGAGTCGCGCAGGCTACAGGCCTGTTTCGTGCATCCGGGAGTATCCGCCTTGGGGTAGAAGTAAACGAGCGTGTAGCCTTTGGCGGCAGCTTCCTCGAGTTTCACCAGTTTTCCGTCCTGGTCTTTCTGTTCCACCGAGGGCATCGGCGATCCCACGGCGAGGGGTTCCGCAAGCGCGTTGCTGGCGAAAATGGTGGCGGTCGCGGCGGTGAGGATCTGGGTGATTGTCTTCATGTTTGCGAACCATACACGAGATTCCGGATACGCAACCGCCTGATATGCCGGCCTCCCTGGAAACCTGCGGCAATCGCCCCGGATGGCGGGAAATTGTGTCTTGAATCCTTCCCGGGTGAACCTCCATGCTGTCACCAGAACATGCCAAGAACCGGTGCCGAGCAAGAAACCATCTATGAGGGAATCCCAGCCTCTCCCGGTATCGCCATCGCTCCGGTGCATGTGGTCGCCCGCGGATTCTCCGCACCGGAAGTTTATGAAATCGCTGAGGCTGACGTCGACCGCGAGCAGGAGCGGTTCCGGCAGGCGCTGGAAATCACCAAGCGCCAGTTGATCGAGCTGCAAAGCCGCCTGGAAGATCTATCCGGCGACAACGAAAGCGGAATCTTCGAAGCACACGTGATGATTCTCGAAGACCGATCGGTGGTGGACCGGGTGTTGCTTGCCATCGCGAAGCGCCAGCAGAACGCGGAATACGCGTTTTATGCGGTCATGCAGAATTTCCTGGAAGCGATGCGGCGAATCCCGGATCCCTACCTGCGCGAAAGAACGGCGGACATCGAGGACGTCGCCCAGCGGGTTTTGAGAAATTTCAGTACCGAGGACGATACCCGTCCGCAGGGTCCGGACGGCCAGCATGTGCTCGTCGCCTACGATTTGGCTCCGTCCGACACCGCCTCGATCAACCGCCGGAACGTGTTGGGTTTCGCCACTGAACAAGGCAGCGTGAACTCGCACACGGCGATTCTCGCCCGCGCCTTCGGCATCCCGGCGGTGGTCGGCCTCGACGGCGCCGTGATCGACATCATCGCCCTGACACCCTCGATTCTAGACGGTTACACCGGAAAACTCATTCTCTACCCGTCCCCGGAAACCCTCGAACGCTACCGCAGCCTGACACTGGCCAAGGAAAAGGTCCGCAGCTCGCTGGACGCCATGCGCGGGGCGGCGACCCAGACGGTGGACGGCCGGCCGCTCACGGTTTCGGCGAACATCGAGCTTGTCGACGACCTTCCGCTCGTCAAACGCAGCGGCGCAAAGGGCATCGGGCTCTATCGCACCGAGTTCCTGTTACTTAACGGCGAGGAAATGCCGGACGAAAAACGCCAAGCGGAGGTCTATACCCGGGTCGCCAGGGAGATGGCCCCGCATACCGTGATCGTCCGGACCTTGGATGCCGGCGGCGACAAGCTGCCGGTCGAGCCCCTCACCGATCCCGAGCCCAACCCGTTTCTCGGCTGGCGCGGCATCCGCGTCTCGCTCGCCCGGCCGGCGATGTTCCGCGAGCAGATCCGGGCGGTCCTGCGAGCCAGCGCCCATGGAAAGGTCGCGCTGATGTTCCCGATGATTTCCGGACTGTCGGAAGTTTGGCGGAGCAAGGACATGGTGCGCTCCTGCATGGACGAGCTGGAGAAAGAAGGCGTTCCGTTTGACCGCGATCTACCCGTCGGCGTCATGATCGAAGTGCCTGCGGCGGCGATTTGTGCGGACCTGTTGGCCCCGGAAGTCGACTTTTTCTCGATCGGCACGAACGACCTGATCCAATACACCGTCGCCGCCGACCGCGTGAACCCGCACGTCGCGGAACTCTACCGCCCCACCCACCCGGCGGTCATCCGGCTGATCAAGCGCACCATCGACGCCGCCACCGACAACGGGATCTGGACCGGCATCTGCGGGGAAATGGCCGGTGACATCCGGCTGACTCCCCTGCTTCTCGGCCTGGGAGTCGAAGAACTATCCGTTGGTCCCCAACAGGTTCCACGAGTGGGCCAGGCGATCCGCTCGCTCAGCTACGCCGAATGCGCTGCCATGGCGGACGACGCGCTCCGCCACACCCGCAGCCAGGGCGTCATGGACCTGTCGATGGAGCTTGCCCGCAAGTATTACGGCAACTTGCTCGACTAGCAGCAGCCGAGGCAAACGGATCCGCATGCTCAGCCTGACAAGATGGCATTATGCGGATGGTCCGATTTCACGATGATAGCAACACGAGACGGGATGATCACAAGTCTCCCCCGGGTTCGAAAGTGATTCTCTTTGACCTCAAGTAAAACTGCGTAAGTTCTCCGAAAATCTCCAACATATCACATCCCATGAAAGCCAAACTCCTCGCCCTCGCGATCGCCACTCCCGCCATTTTCGTCTCGTGCGAAAATCCAGCGGACAAAACCACCACCGCCACCGTCTCCGAGGCCGTGGAAAAATCCGGCACCTCCACCTCGGCCGGCACCAAGTATGTATTCACCCCGGCCTCCCAGGTGAACTTCACCGGCTCGAAAGTCACCGGCAGCCACAGCGGCGGCTTCAAATCCTTCACCGGCCACTTCACCATCAAGGACGGAGCTCCGGTCGGCGACGATCACAAAGTCGTCATCGACATGAAATCCACCTTCTCGGACGATGAAAAACTCACCGGCCACCTCAAGAGCCCGGACTTCTTCGATGTCGAAAAATTCCCCGAATCCAAATTCGACGTCACCGGAGTGAAGAAGAATTCGGACACCGCCTACACCGTCTCCGGGAACTTCACCCTTCACGGCCAAACCAAAAACATCAGCTTCCCCGCAACGGTCAGCCAGACTGGCGATATCATGAAGATCGACGCAAAGTTCGACATCAACCGCAAGGACTTCGGCATTGTTTATCCGGGAAAAACAGATGATCTCATCCGCGACGAAGTAGTCATCGAGCTCAAGCTCGAAGCCAAGCCGGAAGCCTGAATTCCCCCACCAACACCACCATGTCAGATCCCCTATTCAAGCCGCTCCAGGCCGGAGCGTTCACCCTTGCCAACCGCATGGTCATGGCCCCGCTCACCCGGTGCCGTGCGTCCGCCGGGCGTGTGCCTAACGAAATGATGGCGGAATACTACGCGCAGCGTAGTTCCTTCGGCATGATCCTCTCGGAAGCCACCTCGATCTCGCCGCAGGGCGTGGGATACCCTAACACCCCGGGCATCTGGTCCGACGAGCAGGTCGAGGGATGGAAGCTCGTAACCACCGCCGTGCACCAGGCGGGAGGGCAGATCCTCCTCCAGCTCTGGCACGTCGGCCGGATTTCCGATCCCGTCTATCTGGACGATGCGCTGCCCGTCGCACCCAGCGCCGTCGCCGCCCAGGGACACGTGAGCCTGATCCGTCCGTTGAAAGACTATGTGACTCCGCGCGCGCTGGACCTGGTGGAAATCCCCGGAATCGTCGCAGACTACCGCCGCGCCGCGGAAAACGCCAAAGCCGCCGGATTCGACGGGGTTGAAATCCACGGAGCTAACGGTTATCTGATCGACCAGTTCCTGCAGGACTCCACCAACAAGCGCACCGACGAATACGGCGGATCCGTCGAAAACCGCGCGCGCTTTCTGTTGGAAGTCACGGACGCGGTGGTCTCCGTCTGGGGAGCCGACCGGGTGGGCATGCACCTCGCCCCTCGTGGAGACGCGCATGACATGGGAGACTCCAACATTTCCGACGTCTTCCACCACGCCGCCCGCGAGTTGGGGAAACGCAAACTCGCGTTCCTCTGCGCCCGCGAGTCCTACGAGCAGCCGCCGTTAGGTCCTTCGCTCAAGCAGGAGTTCGGTGGCGTTTACATCGCCAACGAAGGCTTCACCGCCGATGCCGCCCGCGAGGCGATCCGCTCCGGCAAGGCCGATGCCGTGGCATTCGGAAAAGCCGCCATCGCCAATCCCGATCTGGTCGAGCGTTTCCGCACCGGAGCGCCACTCAATCCACAGGATCCGTCCACCTTCTATGGCGACGGGCCGGTGGGCTACACCGACTATCCGTTCCTCCAATCCGTAACCGCCTAACATCATGTCGAAACCAAACATCCTCGTCTTCGGCGGCAGCCTCCGCGCCGAATCATTCAATCAGAAACTCGCCACCATCGCCGCGGAAGCCGCCCGCGAGGCCGGCGCGGAAGTCACCCTCATTTCCTTGCGCGACTACCGCATGCCGCTGTTCGATGAAGACCTCGAAGCCGCGGAGGGCATGCCGGAAGCCGCCCGAAAACTGAAGGCGCTTTTCGCAAAGCATGCCGGGCTCATCATCGCTTCGCCGGAATATAACAGCACCATCACCGGCGCGCTCAAGAACGCGATCGACTGGGTCTCCCGCGCGACCTCGCCGGACGAAGCGCCGCTGTCGGTCCTGAAAGGGAAGTCCGCCGCGATTCTATCCGCCTCGCCCGGCGGCTACGGTGGCGCGCGCAGCCTCGCAGCGCTGCGGCCGTTCTTGGAAAACATCCAGATCTCGGTCCTGCCGGACCAGGTCTCCATTCCAAAAGCGCACGAAGCCTTCAACGTGGACGGGGAACTAACCGATTCTGCGCAGGACGCCGCCGTTCGATCGCTTGCGGCCGCGCTGGTGGCCAAACTGGCATAAAGCCGGCTTCCAAATCCCGCCATGATTTCTCATGGCGGGATGATCGGCTTTGCCGTATCCAATCCGCATGACTGAAACAACGGGCAAGACCCACAGCAGGACTATCGGTTATCTTTTGTGGATTTTTGGATTCACTGGAGCCCACCGCTTCTACTTCGGCAAGCCGATCAGCGGGGCCATCTGGTTTTTCACCCTGGGTCTTCTGGGTATCGGCTGGCTCATCGACTTGTTCCTGATTCCCTCGATGGACCGCCAGGCGGACGCCCGTTTCGCCACCGGCCCCTGCGACTACTCGGTCGCGTGGATCCTGCTGACCTTTCTCGGCGCGTTCGGAATCCACCGGTTTTACATGGGCAAAATCGGGACCGGCATCATCTGGCTGCTCACCGGCGGACTGTTTCTCGTCGGCTGGCTTTACGACTTCTGCACGCTGAACCGCCAGGTGGACGAGATCAACCGGCGCTAACCAAACATGTCCGCCAGTTCGCCCGGGGTGTCGACCATGGCGTCGGCACCCGCAGCCATCAGGCGTTCGCGATCATGGAAACCCCAGGTCACCGCGATGGCCTGCATGCCGGCGTTGTGGGCGGTCTCGATGTCCATGGTGGAATCGCCGATGAGGGTGCACTCTTCCGGTAGGAGGCCGATGAGGTTCGCGATTTCATGTGCTCCGGTGGGATCGGGTTTGTGGGGGATGCCCGGGAGTTGGCCGAGCACGACCTTGAAATCGATCGTGGGAAATACCTGCGCTACGATGGCGAAAGTGAACGGATGGGGTTTGTTCGACAACACCGCTAGCGGATAGCCGCGGGATTGCAGCGACTCCAGTAGTTCGAGGATTCCGTCGTAGATGGAAGTGCCCGCTGGCCATGTCGCGTCGTAGTCGGCTTTGAAAGCTTTTTCGACCTCGTCGAGCAGCTCCCCGGATGTATCTGCGGGAGTGGCCCGCTGAATCAGGATGCGAGCGCCATTGCCGATGAATCCCCGCACCGCGGAGGACGGATGGGTGGGCAGGCCGGATGCGGTGAGTGCCCGATTCAACGAGTCGGAGATGCCTTGCAACGAATCCACCAAGGTTCCATCGAGATCAAATATCAGGCCGGTTTTCACGCCGCGAGGCTGGCGGGGACCGGCCGGATGGGGAAGCGCTTAAAATCCGATCAAGCTGACCAGTTCGTGGTCGCTGAAATCATCAAGCTGATCGACGGCGGCGATGAGCGTTTCCGTTTCCGCGATGTCCTGGATGGCAACGGCATGAGGAGAATCCAAAACGGCGGTCTGGATCACGGCTGTCTCGGATGGGCCGACAAGCGAAATCATGGCAATCGCGAGAGCGGCGGTCGCAGCGGCCAGTCCGGCCAGCGGCACGGGAGCGAGCATGCGGCTCCACCAGGGTTTGACGTCGGCGGAAAGCCGTGCCGCCCGGACGGTGTCATCGGCGAACCGGGCACCCGCCGTTTTCATCGGAGAATGGTCGAGCAGTTTCCAAACAGCATCGGATTCCCAGGAGTCGTCGGGGGGTGGTGAGTTGCGGTTCATGACGGAGCGAGGTGATACGCCCGAGGAAACCCAATGCCGATCCGAAAGTTGCGGTTCTCGGGGAAATTCCCGGACAAGGTCGTCAAACCCCGCGTCGATCACCCCAGATCCGGATATGGAGCCGGTCGCAAAATCGATATCCCCCATCGCGGCAGATCTCCGCGAGCCACGCCGAACTGCGGTCCAGTTCGGCGGCGGTGCGACCTTCCGGCATCAGCAGTACGCGTTGCCCGGGGATGGAGTGTGCGAGGCAGAGCGCTTCGATTTCCTGCATATCGGCAGGCTCCGCGACCACGAATTTGAACCACGCCTTCGGGGAGTTCGCGAAAAACTGAACAGCTTCCGCATTCAACCTCAACGACCCGGGCATCCCGGCGTTGGAGAGTTTTGGAGAAACGTTGAACTGGTTGATCGCTTCATCAAATGCAGCAGTGGGGATGCGGGTGCCATTCGTTTCCACCTCGAACTGATGCTCCGGCTCTGAACTGCGGACGTGCCCGATCATTTCCAAAAACGCGTGGTCCTGCAAAAGCGGTTCCCCCCCGGTGATCACGGTGCGCGGGCAGCCGAACGCCAGAATCCGCTCCGCCGCGTCCGCAGGAGTGATTTCGCAGGTCACGTTGGATTTGCGGAACTTCGCGTATCCCGGCACCGAATCCTTCTCATGCGGCCAGGGCGTGCCTTCGAAATTCCACGTGTGATCGGTGTCGCACCAGACGCAGTGGAGGTTGCAGCGCGACGCCCGGATGAAAACGGCCGGCGCGCCGACGCTCACGCCTTCCCCTTGGATGGTGTGGAAAATTTCCGGGCCGTCGCCGAGTTTTGCGAGTTTCATGGACGCCACAGAGCAAACACGGATGATCGCGGATGGACATGAATTTTTCCGCCGATAGCCTCTCCGCATGAGCATTATTTCAGGCCGCGGGGATTCGGGGGAGACGGATTTGATGTTTTCGAAACGCATCGCCAAGACCTCCCTCCGGGTCGAAGCACTCGGCTCTGTCGATGAGCTGAACGCCGCCCTCGGCCTTGCCCGCGCGGCGGAGGATCAAACGGAAATCGTCACGATCATCGACGGCATCCAGTCCCGCCTCGTCGGCCTGATGGGCCAGCTCGCCACGCTGCCGGAAGACGAGGAGAAATATCTGGAAAAGAAATATTCTTTCCTCTGCGCGGAAGATCTCGAATGGATCACCACCACGGCCCACGAGCACGAAAAACGCGGCGTCCGCTTCACCGGGTGGGCAAGACCGGGGGCGGAAGGTTCCCTGGCGCGTGCCGGACTGGATTATTCCCGCGCCGTCGCCCGCCGGGCGGAAAGAAGTGTGCTGGCACTTCACGAATCCGGCGAAACCGTTCCCGAGGTCGTGCGTCTGTTTTTCAACCGGCTGTCCGATCTGCTGTGGATTCTCGCCCGTACGGGTCCGGAATGAGCGGAATCGGGGGCGGTGAATTTATACGCGATCACGTAATGGCAGGCAAATAAGCCCCTGATTTTTGAAAAATTGATTGATCGTTGGACGCGGACAATCAATAAATATTAAAAATTATGAACTCCGTATCGATTTCCTGCTTTTCCCGATTCGCGAAGGTGCCGGCGCTGTGCGCGGTGTTGGCGATGTCGGTTTGGAACGCCTGCCCGGCCGCCGCCGTGGATACGGAGCTGGTGCTGCTGGTGGATGCGCAGACCTATTCGCAGAGCGACTTCGACCTCATCCTGGACAGCGCGGCCCGGACCTTCGAGCAGCAGTCGTTTCAGGATGCGGTCCTCAATGGAGCCACTGGCAAGATGGCGGCCTCCGTTCTCCTGTTCAATGCGGCGGGCGAAAGAGTGGGCATCCCGTGGATGGAGTTGTCCAGCCGGTCGGACTTGCAGAATTTCGCTCAAAGCGTGCGGGGCATCACCAATCCCAACCTCGGTGGAAACGTGAACTATGCCAGCGCGATCACGAGCGCCGCCAACGAGTTGGATTGGAATTTCTTCACCGGCACCGTTCGTCAAATCACGATGATCGACGACGCCACCGGCTTCTGGGCGGCGAATCCAGCCGGCACTCAGGCCGCAAGGGACGCGGCGCTGGCAACGAGTGCGGACATCATCAATGCGATCGTGTTCGACGCGCAATACAGCGAATCCGCGGTGAACAGTTTCTACAATGCAAACGTCGTGAGCCCCGGTGGCACGCTCTCCGTAGTTTCGACCCCTCAAGGCGGGCCGAAAACCGCCGGACAGATCGAAGGGATCGTGACCACAGTCACCGGTTCCGTAGCCGCTCCCACCGTGGAAGCGACCACGATGTTCGCGGCTTCCGCGGTGCCCGAGCCATCGTCAGCCGCGCTGCTTGTTCTCGGTTCGTTGTTGCTCGTCCGCCGCCGTCGCTGAGTTTCCCGGTGCATTTGGACTTCTGCTTCCGCTTTGAGGTGGCCGGGGGAAACTATTTGCAAAGAACTCAAAAAGGGGTTGCCAAGGTTGGATCGACTTCCTAGCTTCCCGCCCTCCAAGGGCAGGTGTCAGAGTGGTCGAATGAGCACGCTTGGAAAGCGTGTGTAGCAGCAATGTTACCGAGGGTTCGAATCCCTCCCTGTCCGCCATTTCATCCCAGAAGATCGCCAGCGTTCGGCGGTTTTCAAACCTGCATCTGCAGCAGTCACCGTCCGGTTGATTGGGATTATCCGCTTGGTGTTAGCCCGATACCTGAAAGGATCGCGGGAAGTGGAAACAATCAACCGATGATGCCTGTGATCTCCTCCTTTCCCGCCC
>JBGSTM010000059.1:0-3001 GCA_041736495.1 Akkermansiaceae bacterium | reverse complement strand
CCCATCGGTTCGTTCATTTTCCTCGGCCCCACCGGTGTCGGAAAAACCGAACTTTCCAAAGCCCTCGCCGAATTCCTCTTCGACGACGAGGGTGCCATGATCCGCATCGACATGTCGGAATACATGGAAAAACACAGCGTCGCCCGCCTGATCGGCGCGCCTCCCGGCTACGTCGGCTACGAGGAAGGCGGCCAGCTCAGTGAACAGGTTAGGCGCAAACCCTACTCCGTCGTGCTCTTCGACGAAATCGAAAAAGCCCACCCGGATGTCTTCAACGTCTTGCTCCAGGTCCTCGACGACGGCCGCATCACCGACGGCCAGGGCCGCACCGTGGACTTCCGGAACACCGTGCTCATCATGACATCCAACATTGGATCGCAGTTCATCCTTCACGAGGAAAACGCCGAGCAGCGTGAAGCCAAAGTCACCGAAGCCCTGCGTGCACATTTCCGCCCGGAGTTCCTCAACCGCATCGACGAGATCATCATCTTCGACCGTCTCAAGCGCGACGAAATTACGACTATCGTGGATCTCCAGCTCGCTCGCGTTCGCCAGCGCCTCGCCAAACAAGGCCTCGGCCTCGCTCTATCGGAAGCCGCGAAGGAACACATCGGCGACAAAGGCTACGATCCCATCTACGGTGCCCGTCCTCTCAAACGCGTGATCCAGCATCTCCTGCTGGACCCTCTGAGTCTCGACGTGCTCGACGGCAAATTCGTCGACGGCGACGTGATCCTCGCCGACGTCGAAGGCAGCGAAATCGTCTTCAAAAAGTGACGTGACACAGGCATTCCTGCCTGTTCTTTCACAAGCCATAACATCTCCAATAACAGGCAGGAATACCTGTATCACCCCCATGGACCTCCCCGACGTCATCGCCCGTTTTCTATCCAAACCCGGAGCCGAGGAAACCACCCCTTTCGGTCCCGATGTGCTCGTCTACAAGGTCGGCGGAAAAATGTTCGCGCTCACCGTGCCCGAGGAATTTCCCGCCCGCATCAATCTCAAGTGTGATCCAGAGCGGTCCGTGATCCTGCGTGACGAATACGAGTCGATCCTCCCCGGTTACCACATGAACAAACGCCACTGGAACACCGTTGTGCTCGACGGATCTCTGCCCTCGAGGCTTGTGGGTGAACTCATCGACAACTCCTACGACCTGGTCGCCGCGTCCCTGCCGAAAAAGCGCGCTCGCGGAAGGTCGGATTAACCGGTAGTGACTGGCACATGCACATCCCCACACTCATCTCCCGCAAGCGCGAGGGGCACGAACTCACCCCGCTCCAGATCACGAAGCTGATCGAGGGATACACCCTTGGCCACGTGGCGGACTATCAGATGTCCGCCTTCGCGATGGCGGTGTTTTTCAAAGGCATGACGCCGGTGGAAATCGCCGCACTGACCCGCGCGATGATGGAGAGCGGCGATTGCTTTTCCTATCCGTCCGGGCACCCGCCAGTGGTCGATAAACATTCGACCGGCGGCATCGGCGACAAGGTTTCCCTCATTCTCGCGCCGTTGGTTGCCTGCACCGGCTGCTGGGTGCCGATGGTTTCCGGCAGGGGACTCGGCATCACCGGCGGCACGCTCGACAAACTCGAATCCATCCCCGGCTTCAACGTCCATCTCGGCATCGACCACGCGGTCAAACAACTCGAACACATCGGCGTGGTCATGATGGGCCAGACCGACCGCTTCTGCCCGGCGGATAAAAAGCTTTACGCGCTGCGTGACGTCACCGGCACCGTGCCGTCCATCGCCCTGATCACCGCGTCCATCATGTCCAAAAAACTGGCGGAAAGCCTCGACCGTCTTGTGCTCGATGTGAAGTACGGCAGCGGAGCCTTCATGCAGACGAAACAGGATGCCGAGGCGCTCGCCGCCAGCATGATCGCCGTCGGCAAGGAAATGGGAGTGGAAGTATCCGCCGTGTTGAACCCGATGCACGAACCGCTGGGACGTGCGGTCGGAAATTCGCTCGAAGTCATCGAGTCGATCGAAACCCTCGAAGGCGGAGGCCCGGCGGACCTGCGGGAAATCGTGCTCGATCTCGCCGGGAAGATCGCTGGTGTGTCTCGTGCGGAGTTGGAAAGGTATTTGAATGATGGTAGCGCCCGCCGACGTTTCAGCCAGATGGTGGCCGCCCAAGGCGGAAATCCCGAGCATTTGCATCGTCTGGGCGAAATTCACCAGGCCCCGGTCATTCGTGACGTCATCGCCTCGGCCGGCGGGGTGGTTTCCCAGGTGGATGCCGGCCTCGTCGGCCAGGCGACACTCCAACTCGGGGCTGGCCGTGCCAAGGCCAGTGACCCGGTGGATTTCGCCGTAGGCTTCGACCGGATCGTGAAAATCGGCGAGACCATCCACGCCGGGCAAGCGGTTTGCCGCATCCATGCCCGCACAACCGTGGATTTCGACATGGCGGAGGCGATGATCGAAAAGGCCGTCAAAATCTCCACGCATTGATTGATTTTCCCAGTTGCCAAACCCGTCGCGGGCGGTTTAGGTTCCGCTCGCCGCAGGCTGCAAGGCCGCTGCAAACAGCCTCATAGTGTAATGGTAACACCCCGGATTTTGATTCCGTTATTCTAGGTTCGAGCCCTAGTGAGGCTACTTTCCCATTCAGGGCAGAGTGGGACTGGAATCCTGGATAGGATAGCATTCCGAATCGAGCGCGCGCGCTTGGACTGTGCAACCGAATGGCGGGTTGCTGCCGTCTGGTATTCTGTTACCTGACACTCTGGCACATTTGATGAAGGCTCACCGAACTAAACCCAAAACTGGCGGAGACACTGCCATATCTGCCACTGGAAGTTCTATCCAGCAGACGTTTTTTATTCTAAGTCATTGGTAATCAAGCGTGGCGGATGGGCTGGGTAGCCCTCGGATGGTGGGTAATCTATTGATTTCATAGGATTCTTTGGGTCACTGGATTTTCCGGGTTGTCCAGAATGACAGGCATCGACACGTCTCTTTGTCAGAAATCCGTCGGAAAACCCGC